>CAZNDS010000039.1:10673-18120 GCA_964571865.1 uncultured Ignavibacteriaceae bacterium
AAAGACTTAGTGAAGCAGCTTAATGAAGATCGGCAGATTTGTTTCGAAAGAGTTAATAACTATAAAGTTGAAAGTTTTTAGTAATTAATTAACACCGGTTGATTCTGGTGTTAGATTTATAAATAAAATAATGGAGTTAAAATGTTAAGTAAAGAGTTAAAAAAAGAATTGATCGAAAAATACGGAGGGAGTGAAAAAAATTCTGGCAAAGCAGAAGTGCAGATTGCCATTCTCACAACCAGAATCAACGAATTGACTTCGCATTTTGAGAAGCATAAAAAAGACAACCACTCTCGTGTTGGTTTGTTAAAAATGGTAGGAAAAAGAAGACGACTTTTAGACTATCTTGCAAATAAAGATATTACACGATATCGAAAAATTATAGAAGAATTAAATATAAGAAAATAAATTTTTTAGGATTACGAAAATGATTTTGATCAAAGAATATGAATTGAACGGAAAAACCCTTTCATTAGAAGTTGGCAAATTCGCCAAACAGGCAAATGGCGCTGTTATGGTGAGTTATGGAGAGACAAAAGTATTAGCAGTTGCGGTTGCTGCTGATGAACCTGTCGCAGGACAGGATTTTTTCCCGCTCTCAGTCGAGTATCGGGAAAAATATTCTGCAGTTGGTAAAATCCCCGGTGGATTTTTCAAACGTGAAGGGAAACCAACCGAAAAAGAAGTTCTTTCTGCTCGCTTAATTGACAGACCTATAAGACCACTCTTTCCCGAAGGATATATGAATGAAACCCAGGTCATTGTTCAAGTATATTCTTCGGATCAGGAACACGATCCAGATGTTTTCGGTGCTGTTGGTGCATCAGCGGCACTTGCAATTTCAAACATCCCTTTTGAAGGTCCGATAGGTGAAGTTCGCATTTGTTTGGTTGGAGATGAGTTCATCGTCAATCCATCTTATAAAGAAGTTGAAAACAGTCTGCTCGAAATCATAGTTGCAGGAACCGAAGATTCTATTTTAATGGTTGAAGGTGATGCGAGAGAAGTTTCTGAAGAAACTATGCTGGAAGCAATCAAATTTGGACACAATGAGATTAAAAAAATCGTTGCACTCCAAAATGAATTAGTTAAAGAAATTGGAGTCGAAAAAATTCCATTAGTAATCGATGATTCAGAAACTGAAATCGTAAAGGGAGTTGACGAGCTTTGCCGGGCAAGAATTAAAACATTAATCCATGCAGCGGCACCTAAGGAAGAACGTCGTAAAAATATTAAACTAGTTTATACCGAAACCCAGGAAGCTTTGAAAGAAAAATTTCCTGAAAAAGAATCAATTATTGCAGCAGCCATTCATGAACTTGAAAGTGAATTAATGCGAGCAATGATTCTTGAAGAAGAAAAAAGATTGGATGGGCGGTCAACAAAAGATATTCGGACGATCACTTGCGAAGTTGGGCTCCTGCCAAGAGCACATGGTTCATCGTTATTCACCCGTGGTGAAACTCAAAGTTTAACTACGCTAACTCTTGGTACTAAATTTGACGAACAAACAGTCGAAGGATTGGTTCCTGAATTTAGTAAGAAATTCATGCTTCACTACAACTTTCCACCTTTTAGCGTGGGTGAAGTCGGTCGTTATACGGGAGTTGGAAGAAGGGAAATTGGCCATGGCAATCTTGCAGAGCGGTCGCTAAAAAATTTATTACCCAAGGATAATCAATTTCCTTATACGATAAGATTGGTTTCTGATATTTTAGAATCAAATGGTTCATCTTCAATGGCAACAGTTTGTGCAGGTTCGTTGTCTTTGATGGACGGCGGCGTCCCGTTAAAGAAACCTGTTGCCGGAATTGCAATGGGCTTAATTAAAGAAGGAAATAATTACAAAGTTCTCAGTGATATTTTAGGCGATGAAGACCATCTTGGCGATATGGATTTCAAAGTCGCAGGCACCGAGGATGGAATTTCCGGCTTTCAAATGGATATTAAGATAAAAGGGATCTCTTATGAAATAATGCAAGAAGCACTAGAGCAAGCAAAAGCGGGAAGACTGCACATTCTAAAGAAAATGAACGAAACGCTTTCAGCAACAAGATCTCAAATTTCGAAGTACGCTCCACATTTAATTCAGATTAAAATTCCTGTTGATATGATTGGATCAGTCATTGGACCGGGTGGAAAGAACATTCAGGCAATTCAGCGTGATACACAAACTGAAATCTCTATAGAAGAAGATGGAACTGTTGCGATTGCCGCCGTTTCACAAGAAGGTGGAGAAGAAGCTAAGACAAGAATAAGGCTAATTACAGAACCGCCCGAAGTTGGAAAAATTTACAAAGCTACTGTAAAAAGAATTTTAGATTTTGGAGCCATTGTCGAAATTTCTCCTAATAATGATGGCTTATTGCATATTTCGCAGATTGAAAATCGAAAAATCGGTAAAGTTGAAGACATATTAAAAGTCGGAGACAAGGTTGAAGTTAAGCTTATGAAGATTGAAGACAATGGAAGATTGAGCTTCAGCAGAAAAGTTCTTCTTCAAAAGCCAAAACAGGAAGAAAAATCAACCGACGATTCGCAAAAAGAAAATAATTAACTGTTAATTACATTTTTTCTTTCTTATAAGTATTTATGCAGTTAGAAGAAATTTGCTTTTTAATTTATTCAATTCTTTTGAGCTTTCTTTATGCTCGAATTGAAATAATAAAGTTTTACTTATGGATTTACTGTGGTAAACCCATACGGCTAAAAAACAGAGAGGATTTTTTAGTTCATTATGAACAAAGAAATTATAATCAATGCAAGTACAAATCTTACTCGCATTGCAATTACAGAAGATGGACTTTTAACCGAATACTTTGTTGAGCACGAAGAGTCCCAAAAGTCCGTCGGTGATATTTATTTAGGCAGAATTGCCAAGGTTATTCCTGGAATAAAGGCAGCCTTTATTGACGTAGGGCAGAAACAAGATGCATTTCTTCATTTCTCCGACATAGGAGAGCAATTTGATGAATACAACTCTTTGCTCGACGATGAAGATTCCGATCTGGAGACTTCTGAAGATGAAGATGAAGAAAACAGCCATCCTGCAAGTTCACAACGAAATGGATCTGCTCAACCTAATTTTATTCAGCTCCCGAAGTTAGAAAAGGGAAAAGACATTATTGTACAGGTTACAAAAGAACCTATCGGTAATAAGGGATTTCGGGTTACAACTCGTGTTTCATTACCTGGAAGGTTTCTTGTTCTTCTGCCATTCGACAGAAAAGTTGGTGTCTCAAGAAAAATATATGACCCAAGAAAAAGACGTTGGCTAAGAAAAATCGTAAAATCAGTATTGTCTGAAGGATTTGGGGCGATAATTCGGACTGTAGCGGCAACTGCCGACGAAAAAGTAATAGTGGATGATTTAGAAAGTTTAATTGATACGTGGCGCGATGTCGAGCAGTCTATAAAATCAGAAAAATCACCTTATCTAGTTTATAAGGATTTAAGCACTACTTCAAGTGTGATTCGTGATGTTTTTAATCGTGATGTTTCGAAGATTGTTGTTGATTCAAAAAAAATGTTTAAACAGCTAAAGAATTATTTGAATCTTGTGCACCCTGAAGTTGCTTCGAGAATAGAACTGTTCAAAGGCTCTCAGCCCATATTTGATGTATTTAGAATCGAGAGTCAGCTTAAAATCGCCATGTCTCGAAAGGTCTCTCTTCCTAGCGGCGGACATATTGTTATAGATACAACCGAAGCGATGACGGTTGTTGATGTAAACAGCGGGAAGTATGCTGCCTCTTTAAACCAAGAAATGAATTCATTAAAAACCGACCTCGAAGCGTCTCGTGAATTATGCAGGCAAATTCGGCTCAGAGATATTGGCGGAATAATTGTAATTGATTTTATTGATCTCGAAGATGAAAAGAATAAGAAAAAAGTTTACGATGAACTTCGAAAAGAATTCCGGAAGGATAAAGCAAAAGCGACAATTCTGCCAATGACAGAGTTTGGGCTTGTTCAAATAACTCGACAGAGAATGAAAAGGAGTATGTTCCAAGCCACGCGTGAAAAATGCTTTGCTTGTGATGGAACCGGGTATTTCATTTCAAAGACAAATTTAATTGAGTCAATTGATCGTTGGCTGAAAAGATTTCGTGCCGGGAAATTTTACTCAACTGTAACGTTGAAAGTAAGTACGTTCATTTATCGCGAGCTTACTAAAGAAATAATACCTAAGCGTTGGAAGTACTTTTTTAAATTTGGCGTTACGGTAGAAATTATTGAGGATGTAAATTTAAAAGCTGATGAATTCCGATTCATTTCGACTAAAACGGAAAAAGACATAACCTTAGAGTTTTTATAATTATTAGATTTATTAATTTAACACCACCGCGACTCCTCAAAAGTATACGTTTATAGGCATATTAAATTATAATTTCTCTGCCTAAAACGGTCAAACCCCATAAATCAAGAAATGTGAAAAAAATTTATTTCCCACTTGCGTATATTTAAGAAATTACTTAATATAATCCTGGTAACTCAATGAATTACAATGGGTTACTTTTAATATTTTTCTCTAACTCCTCAATTGCATGAGAGCTAAGGCGTGGTCAAGACGCTGAAGGAGAAAACACGAATGTGATTTTCTCCTTCTTAGCTCTAATTATGTAAGGATATTAATTTGAAGTTCACAACATTTAATTCTATTCATAAAAAATTAAACGCTAAAATGGTTGAGTTTGCAGGCTTTCAAATGCCGGTTTATTATTCTTCTATTATCGAAGAACATCTTACAGTTAGAAATTCTGTTGGTGTTTTTGATGTGTCCCACATGGGAGAAATTTTTATTCATGGAAAAAACGCCCTGAATTTTGTTCAAAAAATTACAACGAACGATGCAGCAAAGTTAGAATTTGGTAAAGTGCAATATTCTGCAATGTGTTATGAAAATGGCTGCATAGTTGACGATTTGCTTGTGTATAAATTGGAAAATGGCTTCATGCTAGTTGTGAATGCTTCAAACTTGATTAAAGATTTCGAGTGGATGAAGTCGAATCAGCTACCCGATGTAGAGATTAACGATTTGAGCGATGAGTATTCTTTATTGGCAGTTCAGGGACCTAAATCTGCTGAGGTACTGTCAACTCTCTTCGATTTCGATATTTACGAATTAAAATATTACACTTTTAAATTTGGAAAAATTGTTGACGTTAACACTTTGATCTCAAGAACTGGTTATACAGGTGAACTAGGTTTTGAAATATATTTCAAGGGCGATAACTTAACTGCAGAAAAGATATGGAATGCAATTTTTAAAGCAGGAGAATCGTTAAATATAAAGCCTGTGGGATTAGGCGCTAGAGATAGCTTGCGATTGGAAATGGGTTTTTGTTTGTACGGAAACGACATTGATCAAACTACAAATCCACTAGAAGCTGGTTTAGGGTGGATTACTAAATTGAACAAAGATTCATTCATCGGAAAAGAAGAATTAGTTAAAATAAAAACTGAAGGCTTAAAAAGATCTCTGCTTGGATTTGAACTTAAAGAAAAAGGCATTCCGCGGCATGGCTCAGAGATTTACTTCAATGAGGAAAAGATTGGATATGTAACAAGCGGAGTTCACTCGCCTTTTTTGAATAAGCCCATCGGTTTAGGATATTTTGATAAGAATATAATAAGCGATGACACTGTATTCGATATAGACGTTCGTGGAAGAAAATTGAAAGCAAAATTAACCGAGGTGCCCTTTATAAAGAAATGAAGATTGATGTTCTATTTTCGACTGCAGGTGTGGCGGAAAATTATTTCACAGATAAAAACTGTGTTGTAATCGATCTCCTAAGAGCGACTTCAACAATAATTACTGCACTAAATAACGGATCTAAGGAGATCATTCCAATCGCTTCTGTTGATGAAGCAATAAGAATTAGTAAAAACTTAGATAGGGATAGTTATTTGCTTTGCGGTGAACGACACGCGAGAAAAATTGAGGGATTTGATTTAGGAAATTCGCCGCTGGAATACACGGAAGAAAAAATAAAAGGAAAAATTTTAATTTTATCTACGACCAATGGGACAAAGGTTTTTAATCTCCTAAAAAATGCAAAAAAAGTTATTTTAGTTGCAGCATTAAATATTTCCGCAGTTACAGAAGTAATTGAAAAATCAAATGAAGATTGGGTGGTCATTTGCTCTGGCAGGGAAAATATGTTCGATGCATCTGATGCACTGTGCGCTGGTTTATTAATTAATCGAATTAAATCAAATACGATCGGAAAAATAGAATTGAACGATGCGGCGAGTCAGAGTTTACTCTACTATGAAAAATCATCGAAGAGAATCGAAA
Source organism: uncultured Ignavibacteriaceae bacterium (assembly GCA_964571865.1). GTDB lineage: Bacteria > Bacteroidota > Ignavibacteria > Ch128b > Ch128b > JAHJVF01. The sequence goes on from CAZNDS010000039.1 coordinate 16,978, forward strand.
AAACTCTGAGTCAAACAGAGCATGGCAAGTATTTGATAGAAAATAATTTTAAACAAGACATAGATTTCATTGCACAAGTCGACGTTTATAAAAATATAGCTCAATTCAAGAATAATATCATAACTATCTATAATTAGAATGAAGCGCAGAAAAAAATCTGTAGACACCGCAACTCATGATACTTCTCTTCTAATTCCGTACGAGAAGAAACGAATGGCATTCGGAATTTTGATTGTTGTATTTTCATTCTTAGTGGCACTAAGTATAATATCTTATAGTTCTTACGATTCGGTTTATATTTCTGATTTGAAGCTTAGCAGTTTATTATCCTTGACTGATCGGAATTCAGAACTATCTCAGAGTATAGCTAAGACTAAAAATTGGCTTGGACTTACGGGTGCAGTAATTTCTGATTTTTTAATTAACGGAACGATTGGATATTTTTCAATAATAATTCCGCTTCTTCTGTCATTTTGGGGATTAACTATCGTCCGCAGTGGTAATTACAGGAAAACAGCTTTCTTCACTAATCTATTTCTTATAGGTGGCGTTTTACTGGCAATGCTCTTTAGCATACTGGGAAAATCTGTGCCTTTCTTTTTTGAGAAGAAAGAATTCTATGGTACGATAGGTTTATTCCTGGGCGAACTTAGTGTTAGAATCCTTGGAAGTGCTGGGAGTATCATCTTAATCTTTTCATCGCTAGTTCTCACTTCTTTCTTGTTATTTGACTATAATCTCAAGTCATTTATTGAACTTCCAATCAATTGGTTAAAAGAACTGAGTGGAAGAGTAAAAGAAAAAATTGGTTCAAGAAAAAAGGGGGAAAAACCTCTTGCTCCAATTCGAACGAAAAAAAACAGTACCGAAGAGAAACCTATCGATGCAACACCACAGCCGCCGATTACTAAGATTAATCGAGAACCTCTTCCAATTACCGAATCTCATCCAATTCTAAAAAAAATAGATAAACTTGGCGATGAGGAAATCGCAGATGAACACCCGCCTATTAAAAGTATTTCGCTTAAGAACTTGAAAGAAAGTAAGGAAAAAGCCCTTCGTGAAATTAGTAAGAAAAGAATTGATGAAACTGCTGAAGTAGATTGCTGGAATGAAGAGATAGAGTTCATTCCGCCAACCTTG
>CAZNDS010000040.1:0-14714 GCA_964571865.1 uncultured Ignavibacteriaceae bacterium
CATAATTACTATTTTTCTACATTGTAAACAATAGCTATTTTGCAGTAACTCTATTGGTCGCTACTAAAACTGGATTATAATAATGCTCTTTCAAAAATTTTCTGTTTATTAGAGGTATTTTTGTTGATGCAGTGCCGTCATCTTTCTTAACTAATCTTTCAAATTCTAATGCGAATTGAGCGTCATCTATTTTACCATCTCTTAACAATGCGACCAATTCTTCTTTGCTCTTATATCTTTCTTCAATTATCCTCTCAATATGTTCCCTTAGTTCTTTTAATTCTACTTCATTAAAATTTTTTGCTTTTATCTTTTCGAAGTGATTAATATCGCCATCTATAACTTTCCTAAATCCTTTTAGCTTCTTTGGTCTTTGTGTGAAATGTGCATCTGCTAATGCCATAACTTTTTCTGCTGTTAGATGGTAATTTGATCCAGTCTCAAAATAATTATGATAATTATTCTTATCCTTTATTTTTTTAAAGGATTTAATGCTAAAATTATTTGCTGCTACTAATACCTTTTCACCGGCGATTTCTATAAGCTGATTAATAGCATTAAAGTCTTCTTTGCTTATCTTAAATTTATTTTCATTATAAATTACATCCATCTCATATTCTGGAATTGGCAGATCTTCCTCAATTAGTGTTTTATTTATTCCATCAACTTTTATCCATTCATCTCTTGTTTCATTTGTTTCGATATTCTTTAGAATTGCACCGATAGTCTCTTTATTCGTTGAGAAGATAAAAACTGTTTCCAGCCCTTGAACCAAAGGTTCAATCTTCTCTATATCTTCAATGGCTAAATACTTTTCTCTATTTTTTATGTGTTCAAATCTGGTTCTAACACCCTTGAATGGTTCTATTCTTATTCCACGGCCCATTGCCTGCAGAACAAATTTCTGAGCATCACTTACACCAATATTAATGAAGTTAATTACATTCGGTCTGTTGCTGTCCCAGCCCTCAGCAAATATTTGTTTACCTAAAAGTATGTTTATTTCATTATCTGATTCATTCAACTTTTCAAAAAAACTTTCTGTAATTACATCTGTACTTACCGAATAATTATCTAAGTCCTTCATCCAGTTAGTGGCATCAGAAGCAACTAATAAAGCAAAAGGTTTGCTATTAGCTGTTGACATTTTAAATGCTAATTCTCTCTGGTTTCCCTCAATATTTATTATCTCAATGCTTCCGCTTCCGCTTGTATTAAAGACTAATTTTTTAATGTCATTATATGTTATGGATGATAAAAGACTTATAAATTTATCTGATATTTTACCTGAATTAAACTGGAATATTCTATTTCCTAATTCTCTCCATTCTAATATTAGTTCACCTTTTGCTTCTTCTATATCTATTTCTTCTTTGGCAATCTTCGCCAACTCTCTAAAAAATAATTTTAGATCGGCTTCGGTGGTCTGGATTGTATTAGCTATTGTGATCAGTAGGGGATTATGGTAAAGGTAAGATTGTATCTCTTTAATTTTCTTTTTTTCTTTTTTAATTGCTGCAAATGTAATTAAAGATTTAAGTACAATTTTTCTTTTTTCTTTATTAGTAAACTCATCTTCTTTCTTTTTATTAAAGCTTCTGAACTCCTGGTTAGTCACTTTAATATGTTTACCGTAACCTGAATTAATAAATCTCTCTAAGTTGAAATTAAAAACTGTCGTAGCTTTATCAATTGCATCCGTAAAGGTTGCAGAGAAATTAAATAAGAATCCTTCTTTAGCTAAGACTTGATAAATATTCTGTCTTTTGCTATCACCTGTCACACCTTTGTGCGCTTCATCTAAAATTACGTACCAGCTTCCAAATTTATAACCATCGCTGTCGGTTCCGTGTAAATAATTCTGATAATTTGTTTCATTCTCTGTATCATACCCGTTTTCTTTTATATTATCCGAGCGATAGTAAAATACTGTGATTGAATTTTCAGAATATAAATTTGGACTGTTTCTTTTGCAGTATTCCCATTCCCTTAAATCTCTTAGCTCGATTTGTAAATCATTCTTTCTGTTAAAATCTTCTATATGTTCTTTTATCTGATTCAATATTTTTTCTTTGGGAGCTAGAATTAGTATATCATTCTTTGGTATTCCGCCGGCTTCTTTTGGCAGTTTTGATAACTCAAATAATACTTCAACCAGCTTAATCATTACAAGAGTTTTACCGCTTCCCGTTGCCATCCAAAATGAAGCTCTGTTACATATACTCTTAAATTCTAACTTGTCATTGGTTGTTATGTAATGATTTTCTAAAATGTCAAATGAGCTATTATCCTCAGATTTCTTGATACTAATTTTTTCTTCCAATTCACTGTCTAATCCATTTGCTCTCAACTTTCGGTAAAAATATTCCCTATCCTGATAATACAAATAGAGGCAGTTCATTATATTTTTTAAAGCATCTTGCTGATAATCGAATAGTTCGATTACTTTCACATCTTTTTCACCGAATTTCTTCAAATCAATGAATTTATAGTCCAGATCATATCGGGACTCACTTTCACAAATTTTTTCTAATATTATTTCTTTCACAAACGCTTAGATGCTTTTCTTTTATTCAGTAATTTTCATAAGTTTATTACACATTTTATAGAATCTCAGCAGTAACGCCTCTTAAGGTTTCGTCTTTAAGAGGTTTTTAATTTTGAATCTCCAACTAATTGCCAAAATCGCCAACATATAATTTAATAATCTAATAAATGACGTCTTTATGTCTGCTTTGTGGCGTCTTTGGCGTCTTTATGGCGGCTTAATATGTAATTCGTCCCTTTACCAGTTGTACCTATTTGTTCCAAAATTTTAAGCTCAACCATTTGTGCTAAATCTCTTGTTGCTGTTCTTTCAGCGATATTATTTAATTCTTGATATTCTGTGTTGGTGATTTTCCCATTTTCCTTTACATACATCACAGCTTTTATCTGCCTTTCATTTAATCCTGATTTTCTAAGCTGTTCTTCAGTAAATACATCCTTGAAAATTGTTACAGAAAATCCGCCAAACTCTTCTTTAATGTCCGGTGAAGGTAATTCAGCTTCTTTACAAGAATTTATAATTTTCAATGTACCTCGTCCCCAAGTATCTATAAATCCGCCTTTGTAACATACATCTGCAATTATTGGATTTCTTGGTATGGATGGATGTTGCTTTGTTAATGCATCAATTGTTAATTCCGATGGGAGAGTGCCTTCATTCCAAATGTTTATCTTGTCATCATATACTCTTATTTGAATGGCAGCACCCGGATAACTTTTATGAACAAGTGCATTTAACAGCATCTCGCGTATTGCAGCAACGGGATATTCACCTTTTTCAACTCTTTGCATTCCTTCAAAGTCAATTGGATTTTTAAAAAATTTTCTATTTAACTGCAGTAGAACATTTTGAAGAATCTTAAACAAATTTCCTTCTTCCACTTATTCATATAAAAGCTCATCAGCAGTTTTACCAAATTTGCCAATCTTAACTGAAATATTTGGATAGAATTTTCCCGGATCTTTCCCGAAAAGTATTATTGCTGCTCTTTTATATTTTTCTCCTTCAGTTAATCTTAACTTCTCAAGTATTTCAAAATTTGTTAGTCCAGTAACATCCGGCAAGCGGTTGGTTTTTTCAGCAATTGCTATAAATTTTTTAATACCTTCTTCATCAATATCTTTTTCTGTTGCTCTATCTTCAATTACATCATCCCAAATTTTGCCGCTTTTCTTTAATAAAAATTCATTCAATCTGTTGCCGTTAAGTTCAAGATTTGTAGTGCCAACTCGCTGGTAATATTTGCCTCTATATGATATTGCTACACTCTGAGGTTGAGTAATTATTTCAATATAATTTAATCCGTCCATTTGTAATAAATTCACTTCCGCAGTAATACCAAGCAAATCTCTAAACTTGTTTGGCAGTTCTTCCATTAATCTTTCGTGGTTTTCAATACCAATTACATTACCGCTATTTTCCTTACCGATATAGAGTTTACCGCCATTTGCATTCGCAAACCCGCATATCCATTGAAGCCATTCATCACGCCAATTAGACTTAAGTTCTATGTTTTGATTCTCCGGCATTCACTTTTTAATTTTTCATTTTTAATTTATAATTAATCTTTGCTCTTCCACCAAAGCAGACTTCTATAAGCATCTTTAAATATCGGATCATAGTAATTCATTTTTGAAAACTCGATTTGCGTATCATCTTCATAAATCACTCTTTCTTTATTCAGCTTTTTAATTTTTTTGCCTGTTACGTTTGATATTGTCTCGGCTATATCAACATCCGGATAGAGCAATTCAAAATGTATTTTTACCTCTTCTTTTTCCTCATCAATTACCATTGCATCTAAAAGCTTTTCATCTTTGGAAAAATTAATGTTAGCTAAGTCACCTTCTTTAGGATTATACTTTGATCTTGCTAATGCTTCTTCATATTGCTCTAATTCATAATACTTGAAGAAACCGCCACACTTACTACTATTATATAAACCTTCAACATCTTTTTCTTTGCTAATGCCCGTAGAATCATATAACAAAACTTTTTTCATTCTTGGTATTATTACAGTATCATAATGTTCACCTAATTCAATACCTATCCATTTTCGTTTTATTTTTTGTGAAACTGCAATGGTAGTCCCAGAACCCAAATAATAGTCGAGGATATATTCATTTTCATTGCTTGAGGTCTTAATAACTCTATAAAGTAGTTGTTCGGAATTTTCTGTTAAAAAATTCCAATCAGCAGAATAACCAGCAATATCAGTCCAATTTGAATCAATTGTTTTATCTTCATCAAAACTAAAAGATGGGACATAATCCACTGGGATTTTCTTGCCGTTTTCTAATTTACAGATACCTGACTCAAGTCCCCTCTGGCTTTTTGCAAGATATATAACTCCTTTCCGGTACATATCATTTATTTTTTTTTGAACAAATTTCCAATGGGTCCCTTTCGGCGGTAGGAGCGTCACTCTCTTTCCATCCGGATCAATAAATACTCTCTCTGGAGGTTTTCGTTCACCCTTCATTAACATATTAGTACCTTTCGCTTCATCTGCATATCTTTCTCGTTTAAAAGGTGCAAAGAATTGTTCATCAGTTTTTCCGAAAAAGAAAAGACTATCTGTTGCTATTGCATATTTAGTCATACCGCCAAGTCGTTGTTTCCCTCTATTGACATCTAACTCATTTCGAAATTTTTGTTCACCGAAGATATTATTTAACAACATTCTTACGTAAGCATTTCCATTGTAATCACATCGAACGAATTGACTACCTTGCTTTGTTAACATTTCCTTAGATATGCGAAGTCTGTTCTCTAACATTGTCAACCAAGTTGAATCCTTATAATTGACTAAATAATTGAAATCTGCATTTGTCCCCAAATTAAAAGGTGGATCAATATAAATTGTTTTTACTATTTCGTAATACTTATTTTTTATACTAATGAGGGCTTGATAATTATCAGATTTAATTAAAACTCCATCTAAATTTTTATCAAGTTGTTCAAAGTGTTCGAGTATCTCATATTTAATTTCATCAAAATATTTTGTGTCAATTGGTAGATATTTATAATCCTCATTTAGTTTGTTGTCTTTAATAATATCCTTCGCTTTCACATTAGCGGCTTTTTCAAATTCTTTCCATTCTTTTTTAGTTACACTACCGTTCTCATCCTGCCATTCCTGCCAAAGTTCCTTCCACTCCTCAACCTGTTTTTTCCAACCCGCGTGGTTAATAATTTTTTTAATCAGTTCAACATTGTTCTCAAGTTTATCAAGCGTTAAGACATAATTGCTGTTTCTAACAAACTTTGGTTTATTCCATATTGCTTTTAGTTCATCTTCAAACCGCGCAATGTATTCAATTACTTTGTAAGCAAGCTGTTTTATTTTTTGAATGTATTCTATTCTTTCAGCTTTCCATTCATTGTATAAATTATTATCTCCGAAAAGCTGTTGATACATAAATAGATCAAACTGCTCTTTAAGAAATGCTTCGGCATCTTTATGTATAAAATAATCTACATCATTTTGCTTTTTGTAAACTGCAAAGGCTTTTTTCAAAACATCTTCAGTTACTTTGTAAAGGTTGTTTACTTCTGCATAAGCAAGCATATCATCAATTTTACTAATTGCAAATTCAATTGTTACAGAATTAAGAGTATCATCTTTATTAAAAAACAGTAATGCGTCTTGCAGTGCTTTGGTTCTTAAACCTTCCCGCTTCAAGTTGTTTTTAACAACCTTAATATTTGGATGCTTTATTTTACCTTCCTGCTCAGCAATAAATTTTCTTACTGCATCCGGTGAGTCCTGTCCTAAATATTCTTTTAGTTTATCATACTTTGCTCGCGAGTTATCCATATAAAAAACTTTAAATGTAAGTTTATCATTTGTGGCATCGGTTAAATAAAACTCTAATTCTTTTTTCTCATTACTCTTTTTATGCTCAATATTGCTTGCATCAAAATCGAATAATAATTCATCAACTTCTAAATTATTAACCGTACTATACGCTGCTTCTGATTTCACATAATACAGCCGTTGTGTTTTCCAGAAAAGGGAAACATCTTCTCTTTCACTGTAAACTTTTTCATAAAGATTTTTATAGAACGGTGTTTGGCTAAAGAAGGGGGTACCGGTTTCATTCAAATAACTCTCAAAGAAAGTATAAAGCTTTTGATAAAGTTCTTCTCTCTCTTTGTCGTCTCTTATTTTTTCAGCAACTTCTTTTTGTATAAAAAGCTTGATCTTAGCAAAGTATTGGCTTTTAATTCTCATTAAATTCACAAAGCCAGATTTACCCTCAATCTTTTTACCAGCTTCGCCAATAAAAACATCTTCAAGTGCGGAATAAAATTTCTGTTCGTTTTTAAGCATAAGTATTCAACGATTTAGTTTTTCTTCAATCTGTTTAACGAGCTGAATTAGAATTTTCTCAAGTCTAATCAATTCGATATCATAATATCTATTACTGCAAAAACCATATTCAACTTTGATGGTTTGTATTTTTTTCCATCTCTTCGGTCACAAACTATAAATCGACAGCAAAATAGACCAATAAAAATTAAGATTCAAAGCAATCGACAGACTGCTTCATTTACTTTCTCTTCTCAATCGCCATCTTATATAAGTCGTAATACTTTTTAGCAGACGCATCCCAGGAGAAGTCTCTTTTCATTCCGTTCTTTTGAATCTTTCTCCATGTTTTTTTGTCTTTGTACATTTCAAGTGCACGCTGAACTGTTGCGGCAATTGCACTGCCAGTATATTCATTGAAAGCAAATCCTGTCCCTGTATCAAATCCGAGATATTCGAACTCGTGCCAATCCTGAACCGTGTCGGCTAAACCGCCGGTTTTTCTTACGATTGGAACTGTTCCATACTTTAAACTATAAATTTGATTTAATCCGCAGGGCTCATATCTCGAAGGCATCAAGAACATAGCTGAACCCGCTTCTATCAAATGAGCCAGTTCGTTATTGAAGCCAAGATAACTTGCGACTTTTTTCGGGAATGCATAAGTCATGCTTCGGATAAGATTTTCGTAACGAGGTTCTCCGGCGCCAAGAATTATCCATTGTGCATCTAGTTTCATTAATTCTCTTGATGCCTCGGCAAAAATGTCGAATCCTTTTTGATTTGCTAATCGTGAGATCATGCCAATCAAAGGAACAGTTTTATCAAATGGAAGATGAAGCTGATCGAGCAAGATTTTTTTATTTTTTTGTTTGGGCGAAAGCTTTCTTCTCGAATAATTAAAAGGAATTTGCTTATCTATTTCCGGATTCCAAGTTTCATAGTCAGCACCATTCAGTACTCCAAAAAAAACTTTTTTTCTTGTAGCAAGAATTTTTTCCATTCCGGCACCATATTCGTGCGTCAATATTTCACGGGCATAAGTTTCACTCACGGTGTTTATAATATCTGCATAAACAATTCCTGCTTTAAGCAAATTGACGTTTCCGTGGAATTCTAGCGGGCCTCCTGCAAAGAAAAGATTTTGTTTAAGTTCCGCCTTACTTAAAATGCTTGGATTGAAAACGCCTTGATATTCGATATTATGGATTGTAAAGACAATTGCTGAACGATGAAACATTAAATCCCAATTGTAATTGTCTTTAATATAAATTGGTAGAAGCCCCGTTGGCCAATCGTTGCAATGGAATACATCGGGAGTCCATTTTAATCTTTGACAGGTTTCAATCACAGCTTTTGAAAAAAGGATGAATCTTTCATCTTCATCTTTATCCGTTGTATAAATTAACTGTCGATTGAAATAATGGGGGCAGTCAATAAAATAAATTTCAACAGAAGAACCTGGCAGACATCCTTTAAATATATGAACCACTCTCGGAATGCCCGCAACACGAATGGGCATCTCGCCAATTTCCCAGCAATAGTGAAGCTCGAAACGCCATTCATCTATCGTTGGATACTTTGGCATGAATACTTTCACATCGCAATCGAGCTTTTTTAGTGCTTTTGGCAGAGAACCGGCAACATCTGCTAATCCGCCAGCTTTTGCGAATGGAACAGCTTCTGTAGTAACGAATGCTATTTTCATGCTTTACTTGGTTTGAAAATAAAGTAAAAAAATTTCTTTGATAATGAAACTACGAATTAAAATAAAATTGAAACGCGGATTTTTATGATTCTTTTGATTGATTAGGGTTAAAAATCTGTTAGTGAGATTTATTTTCCAACAACTTAAGAATTTTAAACGCAGCCGCTGCGGCGCCAACTCCATTATTAATATTCACAACTGTAACTCCTGGCGAGCAGCTTGTAAGCATCGCAAATAAAGCTGTAAATCCATTCATGGCTGTGCCGTAACCAATGCTTGTTGGAATTGCGATCAGCGGCTGATGATATAATCCGGAAACAACACTTGGCAGCGCACCTTCCATTCCGGCAGCAACGATCAAAATGTCGCACTCTTTTATTTTATCATTTTTCGAAAAGAGTCTATGAATTCCAGCAACACCCACATCATAAATTCTTTCAAAGTTTGCTCCGAGACTTTCAAGCACCAAAGCCGCTTCCTCACAAACTGAAATGTCCGTAGTTCCAGCAGAGATTAAACCGATTTTATGATTTCCAATTTTGTGAAATGGTTTTCCAATTCTGAATGCACGCCCTTCACTTGAAAAAACTCCATTTGGAAAAACCTTTTCTAACTTTTTTAGGTATTTAACTTCACAGCGTGTACCAATAACTAATTTTTTCTTCTTATAAATCTTTTTTGCAAGCTCAATTATTTGGTCGAAAGATTTATTCTCGCAATAGATAATCTCAGGTATGAAAGTCCGATGTTCACGTTCGACATCAATATTTGCAAATGACGTCGTAACAGATGCTTTGTTTTTTTCGAACCAGTTTATCGCTTCATCAATTGAGATTTTTTTATTGAGAAGCTCCTCTAAAATTTTTTTTGTTTTCTTTTCAGGCATTTTCGGTTTGTGTTATTATTGCTTGGTTTAATTTTCCGGATTTGAATCCATCTTCGTCAATCTCGATTTTGGTATAGCCAATTAAACTAAATTCCCTTTCTATTTCAGAAGAGAGAGATTTTAATCTTTCTACATCAAAGACGTCAACTTCAATTTTTGCTGTGTGATCAAAATGACGCACTCGAACGTTTTTGAATCCTTTATTGCGAATGAATTTTTCTGCGTTTGCAATCATTGTGAGCGAATTTGCATCAATGAATGTCCCATATGGGATCCGCGACGACAGGCATGGCGCAGATGGTTTATCGTAATTTGGTATTCCATAAAACAAAGCTGCATCTCTTACATCTTGTTTGGTGAATCCACACTCGATCAATGGGGAACGAATCTTGTTTTCTTCTGCTGCAATTCTTCCTGGACGATAATCGCCAAGATCATCTGCATTTGCTCCATCAAGCACAAAAGGAAATTTTCTTTCGGCAGCAATTACAAGCAGGCGGTTATATAATTCTGATTTGCAGTAGTAGCATCGGTTTATCGGGTTCGAAGCATAATTTTCAATATCTAATTCTTTGTACTCGATCTCTTCGTAATTGAATTTATATTTTTCCGCCAAACTGCGAGCAAGTTCAACATCTTCGCTGATAATTGTTTCTGTCCGAGCAAGAACAATTAATGCTTCCCTTCCAAGAACTTTATTTGCCACAAATGCAATTAAGGAGGAATCTACGCCGGCAGAAAATCCAACAATTACTCGGCCAAAAGCTCGTATTGTATTTTCAAGCTGCTCAATTTTCTTTTTCATTTTACTCAATAATTCTAAGATTTTTTCAACAAAGCAAATTTAGAGATTTAATCGCTTGAAATACAAGTCATCATTTATAATATTTGTAGCGGCTGGTAGTGACTATTTTAATTTTTCAAGTGCTGCTCGTCTTAAACATTTTTTTACAATATACATGAGTCCGTTTTAAGGTTTTTTAGAGAAGCGATTCATGTAGATATAATTTTTCCCTAAAGGAGAAAATAAATGCAGATAGATTTTTTTAACTCTTGGCTTCCGTTTCTTTATCTATATGGAAGCGGAGGGGCTTTTTTTGGATTTGGCTTATACATCTTAGTAAAAAGCAAAGCGTTGAATCTAAAGAACAAACTGCACAAAAAATGGATGCGTTATTTAGTGTTTGGATTTTTTTACCTAATGGCGATCCACTTTTTATTAATTATACTGGCTCTCTATATTTAATTATCAAACATTTGTGAAATGAAAGAAAACAATGGCAGCTATTCTTGATATCTGGGTCTCTTATTTTTACATGTATTTTGTCGGCGGAATATTTTTCGTCATCGGTTTAGTTATTACTTACAAAGCCGGCTCGATGAACTTAAAGAAAAAGAATCATCGATATTATTTCAAGCTTCTCATTTTTGGTTTTTTTTATTTCATGATACTTCACGCACTATTAATTTTTACAGGATTATATTGGTGATTTATGAATAACATTCACAGTATTGGAACCGGAACAGATTGGGTTGTAATGGTAGCATATTTTATTATCATTATGTTGTTCGGAAGCTATTTCGGGCGATACAATCGAACCACAACCGACTTTTTCTTTGGCGGAAGAAGATTTGCATGGTGGCTTATTGCAATGTCAATTGTTGCAACAGGTGTCGGCAGCCATAGCTTTATAAAATATTCTGCTAAAGGCTTCGAACATGGAATTTCTTCGACAATGGCGTATATGAACGATTGGTTCTTCGTTCCATTTTTTATGTTCGGCTGGCTTCCGATTTTGGTTTATACAAAAATCAGATCAATTCCAGAATATTTCGAAAAAAGATTTAGTCCATCAGCAAGATTTTTAGCTACTATCCTTCTACTTCTTTACATGGTTGGTTATGTCGGAATCGGATTTTTAACAATGGGGAAAGCAATTCTTCCACTCCTTCCGCCAAGTTTTGATTTCGGGTTCATTCAGTTCGATGTTACTTTGATGGGATTGATAATTGTAATTGCGTTTATCACGGGGGCTTATATTACATTTGGCGGACAGACTGCTGTTATCTTTACAGATCTTCTTCAAGGTTTCATTCTGATTTTTGCAGGCATGTTCGTATTTCTATTGGGAATTGACTACGCTGGTGGATTCCAAGTTTTTTGGAGTGTTCTTCCGATAGAATGGAAATTGCCGCTTGCAAAATTTAACACTCCACCAGATTTTAACTTCGTTGGTATTTTTTGGCAGGATGGAGTTGCAGGCTCGATTGGATTCTTATTTATGAATATGGGTTTGGTGATGCGTTTCATGTCAACAAAAAGTGTTGATGAAGGAAGAAAAGCTGCGGCATTTAATATTTTATTTATGCTTCCACTTTCAGCGATAGTTGTAGGGAATGCAGGCTGGATTGGAAAAGCAATTTCACTCACAAGCCCTGATATTGTCAGCCCGAACACTCATCCCGACCAAATATTTGTAGTAGTTGCAAATGTTATTGCCCATCCTGGTGTGTTTGGATTTATAATGGCAGCGTTAACTGCAGCATTAATGTCGACTGTCGATACTCTAATAAATGCAATCGCAGCAATTTATATAAATGATATTCATCGCCCTGTAAAAAAATGGATGAAAAAACAATCTTCGTCTATTAAGAAAGAAGATAGACGAGAATTATTTGCTGCAAGAATTGCTTCTATAGTCTTTACTTCGGTCGGCGTGCTGGCTGTGATTCCTTTTAGCTCATTCCCAACAGTTTATGAAGCGCATGGATATTTTCACTCGACACTAACACCTCCACTCGTTGTAGCGATATTTTTTGGCGTTCTTTGGAAAAGATTTACACCTGCGGCAGTGATTACCACATTTATAGCTGGTGTCGCTATGATGATGCTCGGTGCGTATTATCCAAATCCATTGATCGCAATTTTCGATCATGGCACTCCAATGGATCCAAAACATCCCTATATTTATATTGGCGCATTGTACAATACATTTGTTTGTGCTGCGATAGGCGTTGTTGTTGCGTTCACAGCTAAGAAGCAAAGACAATTTATTAAAAAGCTACGTGACAAGAAGAATGACCGCGGTATTATGGTTATTGTTACTTTTATTATTGCAGTTATTTTCAGTGCAATAATTTTCAACGCTGCAAGTTTACCTGTTTTGTTAATCCTAAGTTTAGCTTTGATTGCATTAGTTGCCCTTGCTTCGACCTATTACATTAAATATGACGAAGCCGAAAAGACTGAGGGATTAACAATTTGGTCAATTGAAAAAGCTAAAGAATTTTTCAAGGGCGGAAAGGTCAACGAGAAAGAAGGAAAGATCGTCAAAGTCCGATGGAAACTTAAAGACGATGAAGATGACGATACAGTCAATCTCTCAAAAAGCGATATGAAAAAAATGTCTGCCGAAGTCGGTGACCTTGTTTATTTATGCGATGCAAGAAAAATTTTCGGCGGACTTAAATCTATTCACTCTTCCTATGGCAAGCCACATGATGAAGAAGGAATAGTATATATAACAAAAGACCAAAGAAAAACTGGATTATTCGTGAAGGGCAAAAAGCTTACTGCAGAAAAAGAGATGTAGAACTACAAACTGAAGTTTGTGTAAAGGGATTGATTTTGTACAATCCCTTTCTTCAATATTTCCTAATGAATTACTTTATTCACAAACCTTTTCCATTCATTCTCGAGTGAGAATTCATTTGCTGGTTTCTTCGAATCGACTTTTGACATCAAAATTAATCCGCGTGCAAATCGAGCGATCATTTGAACATAGGATTTAATTTCTTCTTCAGAAAATTTTTCCTTCTTGAAGTGATCCTTGAGCAAATTAAAAAGAAATTTTTCTTCGGCTTCAACCAAACTAAAATAAATCGACTTCTCATCAAGCAGATGCATCAATCCAACTGCATCAATTTGAATCTGAGCTAAGTTGCTTCCATCGTCAAAAGTCTTTTGACGAATACGCAGATATTCGGTAAGTTTTTCACTCAAAGTTTGATCTTTACTCTTCTCAAGCTGCGAAAGTTCTTTAGAAAATTCATTCAATTCGAATTTAATCACTGCGTTAAAGACTTCTTCTTTAGTTTTGTAATAATGATAGAGAGTTGCCTTGCCCATTCTTAAATCGCCGGCAATATCGTTCATGGAAGTCTTTTTAAAACCGTATCTCGCGAACCGCTCTTTTGCCGATTTGATTATTAAATCTTTTCTTGGATTATTTTTCAAAGTTCAACTCTATTTATTTTGATAGTTCAAATTCCCAAGTGGAAGATTGTACTTTTCCTCTTGCCATTCCATAAATTCCCGCAATGAGTTTTCCAGATTCACTGAGTTGATATCTTATTTTTTGCGGAAAATCGTGCTCAGGATTTTCAAAGGTTACTTCATTAAATCCCAATTTCGTCATGACAAATTCCGTTTCCTTGCGTCCACCGGGACTTGCGACGTATACGGGTTTGCCGTCTCCTTCAACAATTCGTAAATATTCAAAAAAAACTTCGCCAGATTTTGAGATAGTTCGGCTTATTCCAAGCATAATGCCGATCTTTGGTTCAGTCCAATATTCTTCCACAGGTTGCGATTCTGTCTGCGATATCCACGGACCTGCAAGCCAAGCGAGTTCCTGGACACTATTTTCTTGAGCCGAAACAATTAGAGGAAGAAAAGTACTTATAGTTAAAACAAAAAGAAAAAAGTCGGATTTCAATTTTTTATTTCTCATTTCTCAACACTAAAGGTTCATGTTTAATTTTCATCTTATTCTTGCTGCAACATAGGTTTTTATAGTAAATTCTTCAATAAAAAGAAGTCGGCGAAATTGATTTTATAACTCTATCACCCTATATTTGTTAGCTTTTTTTAACATTTTAATTGACTTATAGGAGACATTAAGCATGGCAATTATGACCAAAATGCGGGATAATATGCCTGTCATTCTAATTGGATTAGTAGTTGTATTTTTGATTACGATTATTTTCGATTGGGGAATGGGATATCTCGGACTCGATACTGGACGGCAAAATCCTGTTATTGGAGAAATTAATGGCAAAGAAATTACTTATTTAGAATTCAATCAACTTGTTGAACGTGCGCGCGAAAACCAAAAAGCACAGAGCGGTCAAGATATTGAAGACGATCAGTTTGAAACTTTTCGCCAGCAAGTTTGGGACGCATACGTAACCCAAATTTTAATCGAACAGCAAATTGAAAAGTGGGGAATCAAAGTTACCGACGATGAAATTCGTG
>CAZNDS010000040.1:14814-17879 GCA_964571865.1 uncultured Ignavibacteriaceae bacterium
CTTTCTGCTGATGCTAAGTTTGTTTTATTTGATCCTAATTCAATTCCCGATGATCAAGTTAAAGTCACAGATGAAGACTTGAAAAATTATTACAACAAGAATCTCGATCTTTATAAAATCGAAGCACAAAGAAAGCTGAAGCATGTAATGTTCAGAGAGGTCGCTACTAAATCAGACAGTGAATCTGTATTCAAAGGGCTTAAATCAATTGCAGAAGAAGCAAAACGTGATACTGACTTTGCCAGTATAGTAAAAATCTATTCTCCAAAACCTTACCAAGAAAAAGCATTTCCGCATGGTTCGCTTCCAAAAGAAGGTGAAAAGATTTTATATTCAGGAAAAGTCGGCAATGTAGTTGGTCCTGCACAGACTTATGATGGTTATTCAATTTTTAAAATTATTCGTGACAGTACCGCACAGGACGAATATGTATTAGCTTCTCATATCTTGATTAATTTTGGTGCCGATACTTCTTTGGCATTCAAAAAAATAAACGAGCTTCTGGCTGAGTTGCGCGGCGGTGCAGATTTTGCTAAGACAGCAAAAGATTATTCTCAAGACCCAGTCTCTGCAGCTCAAGGAGGTGATTTAGGATGGTTTGGCAAAGGAATGATGGTTCCCGAATTTGAAAAAGCTGCTTACAGTGCAAAAATTGGTGAATTAGTTGGGCCAGTAAAGACGAATTATGGATTTCATATTATCAAAGTTTTTGACAGAAGCAAAAGAGTGGTTATCGCAGCCGAGATCAATAATCCGGTAAAAGTATCTGCTCAAACGCGAGAAGAAATATACAATGCGGCAACAGACTTCGCCTACATGATTGACAAAGGAAATGATTTTGATCAAGAAGCAGAGTTAATGAAATATCCAGTTCAGGAAACGACTCCATTCAATGAAAAATCTGAATTTGTACCTGGAATCGGAATGCATAAAGCGATTGTGAAGTTTGCATTTGAAAATAAACTCGGTGTGGTAAGTGATGTTTTCAGAATTCAAAATGGATATGTTGTGCTAAAAGTCTCTGAAGTGATTAATTCTGGTGTAAAGACTTTTGATGAAGTGAAGGATGGCATAAAACCGACTGTGTTACGCGAAAAGAAAATGGAACTGATAAAGAAGAAAGCCGAAGAGCTGAAAAAGAAAATTCCTTCTGGAGAAAGTTTGGATTATTTAACTTCAATCGATCCGAGTCTGATCACAACACAAACCGGATTGTTTAATTACGGTCAATTTGTCGGAGGAGGAGTCGGACGTGATTTCAATTTCAACTACTCTGCATTTAGTTTAAAGCCCGGTCAAATCTCAAATCCCGTCAAAGGCAACCGCGGATACTACCTAATTCAGCTTGTTACAAAGTCGAATTTCGATACAACTGCATACAGCGTTCAAAAAAATATTTTACGAAATCAGATCTTTCAAGAGAAAAGATCACAATTATTTAACAATTGGCTGAACGAATTAAAAAAGACTTCCAAAATTGAAGATTATCGCTACAAATATTATAGATAGTTTTTTAATAAAAATTTTATTTACTTATAAGAGGCTGTTATTTATTAACAGCCTTTTTTTATGAAGAAAATTTTCTACATAGTTTTCATTTCTCTTAATACTGCTGTATTTGGGCAAACGAACGGCTATCACCACAGTTTCAGCGGTTCCGTGAATTATATTACTACATCAAAAATGTTCCTTAATCCGAAATCAAGCGATCCAATTGTGAGAAATTCTCATTACAGATTAGATAAAATCTGGAGTTATTCATTCGAGTTCAGAATTAATCTTTATAATCAATCAATCTTGGCGGGAATTGGAAGCGAATATCTTTCAAAAGTAAGAACTGATTTTCCTATGCGGGTTTTACTCAACGATTTCGCAAGAGCAATAAATGTTACCGAAGGATACGAATTAATACCAATAGAAATTACCGGCTATTACGTTTTTCCTTTCAGCGATAACACATTTAAAATGGTAATGGGTGGAGGAGTCGGTGCATACATTGGCAAGCATGTAAGAAAAATCGGTTCTATCTCGGTTTCACCGGTTGAGAATAAAACTGCATTCGGATTTCACGTTGCTGCTGGAGCTGAATATTTTGTTTATGATTTTATTTCTTTCAGATTCGATATGAAATTCAGAGATCCTGACTTCGAAGTCAAGAGTAAATACACTCCAATAGAAACAACAATAAATGGTGATCGAATTCGTGTATTGAATGACGAGTTTTATTCGCGGATAAATGTTGATGGAATAAATTTTATTTTAGGATTAGCTGTACATTTTTAATATGGGTAAAGAAATTCCAAAAGAAATGTGGGATGATAGATTTTCTGCAGAAGAATATGTTTATGGAAAAGAACCAAATCAATTCCTGAAATCAACTTATGATAATAATCCGGCTTACTTTCAAAATCCAATATTACTCTTAGGAGACGGCGAAGGAAGAAATGGAGTTTATCTTGCATCAAACGGGCTTGATGTAACTTCGCTCGATTTTTCTGAGAAGGCTCTTAAAAAAGCAAAACTCCTTGCCGATGAGAAGAAAGTCACCCTAAAAACCATATTGAGCGATATTAACAAATACAAATTCCAAAAAGATTATTGGGGAACGATCGTTTCAATTTTCTTTCATCTTGATTCGAATAGACGAAAACAATTACATCGAAACATAAAAACGTCATTAAGACAAAATGGACTTGTTATTTTGGAAGCTTATTCGCAGCATCAGCTTCAGTATGACAGTGGTGGGCCAAAAAATATCGATTTACTCTACTCAGTTGAAGAATTGAGAAATGACCTTGATGATTTTGAATTTATTCAGCTAGAAGAAATGGAAACGATTTTAGACGAAGGAATACTTCATCAAGGGAAGGCTTCAGTAGTTAGATTCATTGGAAGAAAAAAGTAACTCCATTATTCCTATAGTAGAAAAATTATCGACATTTTTTTCATTTCACTAAAAATGTTAAATTGACCCGCAATTCATGTAAGAGTACAATTACAATTTAATAAAAATTATGCCAAGAGTTATTATTTCTTCTGCTGAGGAAATTTTAGATAAAGAATTT
>CAZNDS010000041.1:0-17755 GCA_964571865.1 uncultured Ignavibacteriaceae bacterium
TCAGTCTGAATTAGTAGAAATACCTTAGATTTAAGCAAAAGACTAAACTTTTTTTACTCCCTTAAAAAGTGCGGAAGACTGGAGGGCTTTTTATTTAGAATTAAAAATTTGACAATAGATAACAATTAATTAAATTTGTACTGACCAGTCAGTCAGATATATGAAAACATTAATAAATAACCTCAACTTTCTACTTCCTATACTTTACCTCACAGTTTTTGTATTATATTCCTCCAATTTTTGGAAGCCGCAAAAAACAATTGCCCGATTAAAACGTATCGTGCTGTTCCTTACTCTATTCATTCATTTCTTCTATTTATCAGCAAGGACAATTGAGTTTGATCATGTTCCCATTACAAACATTTTCGAGATATTCACTCTGCTTGCATTTGCAATCACCCTCTCGTACTATATTCTCGAACTAATTACAGAAGTCCGAAACACTGGGATGTTTATTCTTTTCATACCAATGGTTTTCCAGATTATATCTTCACTTAAGATCGTGGATCTACTAAATGTTCAAGATATTTTAAGAAGTCCATTTTTGGGTGTTCACGTTTTTACGGCATTAGCCGGGTATGCCGGAATAACTTTTTCAGCTATTTATGGCGGATTGTACCTAATGCTTTATAAACAAATAAAAATGCACCGATTCGGATTATTGTATCAAAGACTTCCAAATCTCGAATTGCTGGAATCCTTAAACTATACTTCGGCATTGATAGGATTTACAATGCTTTCGATTGCAATTGCAATCGGGATGATTTGGATGCCGCAGGCGTTTACAAATCCATCTTACTTCGATCCAAAATTGATTGCAACAATTTTTATTTGGATACTTTACGCAGTCGGAATAACTACAAAAATTTTTGCTAAGTGGCGCGGTAAAAGGATTATATATCTTTCGCTGGCTGGCTTTATTATGACATTATTCTCTATGACACTTTTAAATTTGTTGTTTACAGGGTTTCATAAGTTTCTTTAATGATTAGAAGAAAAGAATAGCCAAACGATGAATTTAATTTCAGTTACGATTAACCATAAAACCGCACCGATTGAATTAAGGGAAGCATTGTATTTTTCGGAGAACGAGATTAGGATTGTTTTGAGAGAAATCAGAGAATCTCTTCTGAAAGAAGTCTGCATACTTTCTACATGTAATCGCACTGAGATTTACGGAATTCCGCTAAATCATTCGACAACATTTTGTGAAGTGCAAAATTTTCTTCTTGCAAAAAAGCCTGTACAAAATATTAAAGCAGAAAATTTTCTTAATTACTTCTCCTGCGGTGCAGCGAATCATCTGTTCCGTGTTGCAGCCGGAATCGATTCGCTTGTAATTGGTGATCAGCAGATTTTAGGTCAGGTCAAAGATTCATACAACATTGCTGTTGAAGAAAATTGCGTAGGCACGTTTCTTCAGAAGACATTTCAATCCGCATTAAAGCTAGGAAAGCGGATTAAATCAGAAACGGATCTTTTCGAGGGTCCGACTTCTGTTAGTTCAGCGGCGGTTCAGCTGGCAGGAAAAATATTTTCCGATTTGAAAAAGAAATCTGTGCTTGTGATTGGTGCAGGTGAGACCGGAAAATTGACTGTTCAAAATCTAATCCAAAAAAATGTATCGAATCTAACCATCTCAAATCGAACTGCATCAAGGGCAGCCAAACTCGCAGAAAAAAACAGTGCAAAGGTTTTACCGTTCGAACTGTTGAAAGAAAAACTTCATGAGTATGATATTATTATTTCGGCAACAAGCTCAAATTCAATTTTAATTGATCGAGAAGATATGAATGTGATCATGCGAAAGCGTAAGTTTGAGCCGCTCTGCATCATGGACATTGCAATTCCGCGTGACTTCGATCCTAATGTGAAGGACATTGAAAATATTTTCTACAATGACATCGATTCACTTCAAACGATGGTTAATTTAAGTCTTGAAGGCAAAAAATCGCTTCTCCCATCTATCCAAAAAATTATAATGGAAGAATTGATAGAATTGTTCTCCTGGTACAATTCACTTCAGATTTCTCCACTATTAAAAGCAATGAGAGAACAATTTGAGTCTGTGCGTTCACAGGAATTTGATGCTTTCAAAAATAAATTTGCATCGAGTGAGGTTGATAATCTCGAACTTCTTACAAAAAGAATTATAAATAAGATTTTACACAATCCGACTATTTATATGAGAAAATCGGCAGATCAAGTAGATACTCAAGGGGAGCTTCAACTGAAAATAAAAATTCTGAAGGATATGTTTAATTTGAATTCAAAAGGGAATGAAAATGAATAGAAAATTTATTCTTGGAACCCGCGGAAGTGAACTGGCGCTTTGGCAGGCGGAATACATTAAATCCCTTCTCGAAAAACGGATCAAGAATATCTCAATCGAATTAAAAATTATTAAAACAAAAGGAGATAAAATTCTTGATATCGCACTCTCAAAAATTGGGGATAAAGGTCTATTCACAAAAGAACTTGAGAATAAATTATTAGATGGTGAAATCGATTTTGCAGTTCACAGCTTAAAAGACATGGAAACAAAGCTCGACTCGAGATTAACACTTGGAGCGTTCACGAGACGTCATAAGGTTAATGATGTTCTGATATCAAGAAAAAAGAATCTCACAATATCAAAAATTCCTTTGCATGGGAAGATTGCTACGAGTTCGCTGAGAAGAACTGCTCAGCTGCTCCATTTGCGTCCTGATCTGAAAGTTTTTGAACTGCGGGGAAATGTTCCTACAAGAATTCAGAAGTATTTGGATTCCGATTGGGATGCGATAATTCTTGCTGCCGCCGGAGTTGAACGATTGAATCTCCAAAAACATATTTCGAGTGTGATTCCTAAAAACCAAATGTTGTCTGCGGTAGGACAGGGCGCGATAGCAGTGGAGTGCAGAAAATCCGATTCTGAGCTGCTCGAGTACTTGAATAAAATAAATAATACAAACACAGAACTTGCAGTGCGTGCAGAAAGGGCTTTCTTGAGAAAACTTGAAGGGGGATGTCAGATTCCAATCGCTGCATACGGTTTCATTAAAAATAATAAGCTTTATCTATCGGGAAGAATATTATCTCTCGATGGATCAATCAGCTTTGAGCGTCAAATATCGGATAAAGGAAACGACCCGGAAAAAGTCGGCGAACAACTTGCGCATGATATGCTCAAAGCAGGTGCGGGAATAATTTTAAAGGAAATTAGAAATCAATCTTTTCGGAAATGATTGACTCAAATTCACATATCAGCACGAAGAAAGATAAACGGGAGATGATTCTCGAAATTGCAGCTCCGTTATTTTCTGCTAACGATTTTCATGAAGTGAACATGGAACTCGTTGCCAAAAAAGCTGAAATAGCAAAGGGTACTATTTACAATTATTTCAAATCAAAAGAGGAACTATATTTTGCGATAATTGAAACTAGATTAAATAAACTGATCAGCGAGCTTCAGAAAAAAATTGATCAGCAAGTGTCTGTATTGGAAGACTTGAAAGGATTCATTCTCCATGTCTTTATGTTCATGATGAAATATCAAAACTTTTTTTTACTTTTTCAGCGGACGAGATTGAAAACGCAGTCGCGTAATCACTTGGAAATTGAAGAAAAAATGTCTCAGCTAAAACGTATGCTGTCAAATATTTTAAGAGAAGGAATTGATTGCAAAGTGTTTCGTGAAGTTGATCCTTGCCTGACTTCTGATATCATACTTGGAATTATTTATTCGGCAGTTCAGAGGAATATTGGCAACAACTTTCACGATGAGCTAATTGAATCCGAAAGAAACTACCTTTTTGATTTCATTAAAGACGGCATATTAGAACCAGACACAGCCGAAAAGAAATTGAAAAACAAAACAATTTTACTGACACGAACACTCGGTCAATCCGATGAATCTGCCTTATTGTTTTCATCCGCTGGAGCAAATGTTATTATTCTTCCCACGCTAAAAATTGTACCTCCCAGTTCTTGGAAGAAATGTGATAATGCCATAAAAGAAATATTGACATATGGTTCTATCATTTTTTCAAGCGTTAATTCAGTTCGATGGTTTTTGAAAAGATTAGAATATCACGAAGTTAAATTAGATTTTAGTTCTTTTGAAGTTATTGCTGTAGGTTCCAAAACTGAAGCAGAATGCCGGATAAATGGTATTCATGTTAATTTAGTCCCGAAAGAATTTAGTTCCAACGGAGTTGTTAAAGAAATCAAAGGACAAAAAAAAATCGGGAAGAAATATTTAATTCCTCAATCTGAAATCGGACGTACTGAACTTAATGATGAATTGATAAAACTCGGTGCATTGCCTGTAAGTGTGCCTGTTTATGATGTAGTTGTGCCTGACTTGAGCGAGCTTGAAGATTCCCTCCAGCAAATGCAAATGAAGAAAATAGATGTTTACGTCTTTACAAGCCCTTCGACTTTTAGGAATTATTTAGAAATATTCAAAATCAATAATGCGGTTGAATATTTTCAAAACGAATTAATTGCTGCAATTGGTCCGACTACAAAAAATGAAATAGAAAAGTATGGTGTGACCGTCAAGATTGTCCCGGAAAATCATACAATTCAGGGACTTGTGAATTCTGTTGTAAATTATTTTAAGAAAGAGAATTAAATGTTAAAAAATGATTTGATATTAAGAGCTTGTAGAAGAGAAAAGACTGAGCGGACACCGATTTGGATAATGAGGCAAGCAGGCCGATATCTTCCAGAATACCGTGCAATTAGAGATAAAGTAAGTTTCCTTGAGTTGTGTAAAACACCAGAACTTGCTGCAGAAGTTACAATTCAACCTGTTGACATTATCGGAGTTGACGCCGCCATTATTTTTTCAGATATCTTAGTCATTCCCGAAGCAATGGGAATGGAATTAAGTATTGAAGAAGGTACGGGACCCGTATTTTCCAAACCAATTCGCAATGAAGCAGATGCAAATGAATTAGTAAGAATAGATCCATTGGATAAATTGAAGTACGTTCTCGATGCAATTTCTTTAACAAAGCGAGAATTGAACGGAAAAGTTCCGATCATTGGATTTTCAGGTTCGCCATTTACTCTTTTGACTTACATGGTTGAAGGTAAGGGCTCAAAATCATTTTCAAATATAAAGAAGTTTATTTTTCAACAATCAGCTGCAGCCCATAAAACATTAGACTTTTTAGCAGATAATATCATTGATTATTTAGCAGCTAAAATATCGGCAGGTGCAGACCTAGTTCAAATTTTTGATACTTGGGGAGGAATATTATCGCCTCACCATTTTGAAGAATTTTCGTTGAGATACATGGTGAAGATAGTTGAAGAATTAAAAATGAAAACAGATAAGCCTGTGATTATTTTTTCGAAGGGGATCGGTTCTTCGTATGAGAAGCTGATTAATACTCAAGCTGACGTGATAGGACTTGACTGGACAATCGAGCTTCCGAGTGTTGTTGATAAAGTTAAAGGGAGAAAAGCAATTCAGGGGAATTTGGACCCAACTGTACTATACGCTTCGGAAAAAACAATATCCGAAGAAGCAGATAAAATTTTGAAAACCGTAGAAGGTAACGGCCACATTTTTAATCTTGGTCATGGAATTCATCCGGATACGGAACCAGCTAAATTAAAATTCCTTGTTGACTATGTGAAAGAGAAAAGTAAAAAGTAAATGTGTCCTATGTAAAATTATTGATAGAGCTTACGTGCACAGAAAAAAGTGAAAGTACAGATTAAAAATGAATATTGATATTGACATACTAAAGAAATACGATGTTCCGGGTCCGAGGTATACGAGTTATCCCACTGCCCCGCAATTCAATGAAAGTTTTTCTCATCAAAATTTTGTTGATGAAATAATTGCATCCAATAATGGGAAGACTCCTCCGGATTTATCCTTGTATTTTCACATTCCATTTTGTGATACCTTGTGCTACTTCTGCGGATGCAATATGCTCATCACTCGAGAACGGAAAAGAGTCAATACATATCTAGATTATCTCAAAAAAGAAATAGAACTTATAAATCAATATATGTGGCCTGAACGAAAAGTTGCTCAGCTTCATTGGGGGGGCGGAACTCCAACGCATCTAACACCAGATGAAATAGATGTTCTAACTTCTTACATAAATAGGACATTTCAATTTCGTACAAATTCTGAGAATGGTTGTGAAATTGATCCAAGAGGATTGACATATGAACATCTCGCAGCATTGAAGACAGGTGGATTTAATCGTATAAGCATGGGTGTTCAGGATTTCGATGAGCAAGTACAAAAAGCAGTTAACAGAGTTCAGCCAGAAGAAATGACGCGAAAAGTAGTCGATTGGGTTCGCGAATTGAAATTCCAAAGTATTAATCTCGATCTGATGTATGGACTTCCATTTCAAAATTTGAAAACATTTGATAAAGCACTTGATGCTGTTATTGATATCTCACCAGATCGAATTGCTGTTTTTAATTATGCTCACGTTCCATGGATGAAGAAGCATCAATCTCTGATCAATCCTGAGGATTTACCCACTCCAAGTGAAAAATTGGAAATACTGAAATTGACAATTGAAAAATTAACCAATGCTGGTTTCGTTTTTATCGGTATGGATCACTTCGCCAAACCTGAAGATGAAATGGCAATTGCATTACGTGAAAAGAAAATGTATCGCAATTTTCAAGGATATAGCACAAATTCTGGCTGTGACATATTTGCATTCGGTATAACTGCCATCAGCCAGCTTGAAAAAGTTTATGCACAAAATTGGAAAACCGAAAAAGATTATTTCAAATCACTTGATGATAATATTCTCCCAACATGGAAAGGGTATAGGTTGAGCGAAGACGATCACATTCGTCGGACCGTTATAATGAAATTAATGTGTGACTTTGAGCTGAATATTCCCAAAATCAATGAAGAGTTGAAAATTAATTTCAATGAATATTTTCGTTTCGGTTTGGCGAATCTTAAAAATATGTGTGAGGATGGTATAGTTTCTCTGGAAAACGACTCAATTAAAATTTCTGAAATGGGGAGACTTCTTATACGAAATATCGTTATGAATTTTGATGGCTTTATTGAACGGAAAGAAGACAAAGCAAGATATTCGAGGACAGTGTAGCTATGAATGAAAAAACAGCAATAGTTTTATTTAATCTTGGCGGACCCAATAATTTGGAATCTGTACAGCCATTCCTTGAAAATTTGTTTCGAGATCCTGATATATTTAAAGTCCCTTTATTTCAAGGATTAATTGCAAAAATAATTTCGAGAGTTCGTGCTCCTAAAGTCAGAAAAGAGTACGAATTAATTGGGGGAAGTTCACCAATTAATTTTTGGACTGAACGACAGAGAAAAATGCTTTCAGATTCCCTAATAGAAGGATTTGAAAATGTTGATGTGTTTACTGCAATGCGTTATTGGCATCCATTAATTCAGGACACCGCGAAAATAATTTCTGCCAAATACTACAAAAGAATTGTTTTACTTCCGCTTTATCCTCAATATTCTATTTCAACTACCGGTTCTTCATTAAATGAATGGAAAAGATCTTTTCTTTTATCGAATGTTGAGCAAATTTCCATTTCGGAGTTTTATAAAAATAAATTTTATATCCATGCAATTAATCAGAGGATCGACCAAGCACTCGAACAATTCCGACACGATAAACGGAAAGATGTACAAATATTGTTCAGTGCCCACAGTTTACCTGAAAGTTTTGTAAAAAAAGGAGATCCTTATCCATCTCAAATTAATGAGACTGTTCGACTTGTTATGGAGGCGAGGAATAAATCACATGATTTTCATGTATGTTTCCAGAGTAAAGTTGGACCTGTTAAGTGGTTGAAACCATCGACTGAACATACAATCCAAACTTTAATCGAATCTGGTAAGAAAAATCTTCTACTCGTTCCAATTAGTTTTGTTAGTGATCATGTTGAAACGCTCTATGAACTCGATATCGAGTACAGGCATATAGCCGAACAGTTTGGTGTGGAGAAATATGAAGTAATGGAAGGTCTTAACGATTCTGAACTTTTCGTTCTCGCTCTTAAGGAGGAAATTTGCGAAAGGTTGTAATAGTAGGTGCAGGAATTACTGGGCTTGCATCAGCTTATTGGCTGAAGAAAAAAGGAGTTGCGGTAACTGTCATTGAAAAAGAATCCTTTGTCGGCGGAAACATTCAAACTTTAACTAATGAAGAGAACATTTTTGATGCCGGACCAAATTCCGGATTAGAAACAACACCTTTGATCTCCAAACTCGTTGATGAATTAGGATTACAGGATGAATTCTGTTATGCGGATCCGTCTGCAGCCAAAAGATATATTCTGAGAAATGAAATATTACATCCGCTTCCAATGAATCCAAAAAGTTTTATTAAGTCCAAGTTGCTCTCAACCAATGGAAAGCTTCGTTTATTTCTTGAACCATTTATCGGTAAATCGAGCGACGGCTATTACCAAAGCATAGCTAATTTTGTGAGGAGAAGACTCGGTGAAGAATTTCTGGATTACGCAATAAATCCTTTTGTTTCCGGTGTTTTCGCAGGTGATCCAGAGCAATTAAGTGTGAAAAGTGCTTTCCCTAAGCTGTATCGATTAGAAGAAGTTTACGGCGGCTTGGTGAAAGGAATGATTAAAGGACGAAGAGAAAGAAAATTGCGCGGTGAAAAATCAAAGCAAAATGCCGATATGTTTTCTTTTAAGTCTGGAATGAAAATTTTACCTGAAACTTTGTATAAATATCTTGGCGATTGTGTACAGCTCAATGAATCGGTTCAAAATGTGCAACTGAAAGATGATAAATGGGAAGTCATTACGTTAATAGAGAAAAAACACAAATCGTATAAAGCTGATGTTTGCTTGTTTACAATTCCGGCTTATGAAGCTTCAAAAACTTTAGCTCATCTTGATGGACACTTAGCAAATCGTTTGGATTCAATATACTACCCGCCGGTGATTGTGCTGAATCTCATCTTTCAGAAAAATAAGATAAAGAGAGATTTAGATGGTTTTGGATTTTTAATTCCAGAGAAAGAAAACAAATCTTTTCTCGGTGCTATCTGGGGAAGCGTCATTTTTCCGAATCGCGCAAACGATGACGAGGCTTCTTTCACACTATTCATTGGCGGAGCAAAAGAACCTGGATTACTTCAACAAGATAGCGAATTGCGAATTGAAAGAGTTGTCGAAGAATTTAAAAATTTAATGCAAATAGATTCTCCGCCCATTTCGATGAAATATAGAACATGGGAAAAAGCAATTCCACAATACAACATTGGTTACATCGAGCACGAAAAATATTTTGAAAAGTTTGAAGGGCAGTTTCCTGGACTCTTTCTAAGTGGAAATTATCGAGGCGGGATTTCCGTTGGTGATTGCATAATCAATTCTGAAAAATTATCTAATAAAATCTTAACGTTTTTGAATGTATAATTTATAATGTAAAATGTATAATGTTCTTCATATCATCATCAAATTATAGGCGAGTAGAATGCAAGAATCCAATCAATCACTTTCTGCAAACAATACGATTTTAACAAAAAGTTTCAAGTTCAGTGTTCGAACAATAAAAGCGTATAAAATTCTTATCAAAAGAGAGAGCTCTTTAATACCGCTTTTCAAACAATTATTACGTGCGGGTACATCTATAGGTGCAAATATATCCGAAGCTCAAAGCGCTTTCACAAAAAAAGATTTTATAAATAAACTTGGTATATCATTAAAGGAAGCTCGAGAAACTGAGTACTGGCTAAGACTTTCGAGAGAGTGTAATTTATTTAGTGAAAAAGAATTTAAAAGTCTCCATTTCGATTGTATTGAAATTATTAAGCTGTTGACATCGATTATTAAATCATCAAAAAGAAATAGAAAAGGTTAAATCAATTATACATTGTAAATTATACATTATAAATTCTAAGTCATACATTAAGGAGTAAAAATGTTTCCAACAACCCGTTTACGTCGCCTACGTTACAATCCTCTCATCCGTGATATGGTTCGTGAGACCTCACTCGAAGTAAATGACTTCATTTATCCACTTTTTGTTTGCCATGGAGAAAAAGTTAAGAAGCAAGTCGCCTCGATGCCTGGAGTTTATCAAATGTCGGTAGATGAGCTAGTCAAAGAATGCAAAGAAGTTGTTTCACTCGTTATACCTGCAGTAATACTTTTCGGTATTCCCAAGACAAAAGATGAAGTTGGGAGTGAGGCTTACGATGAAAAAGGGATTATTCAACAGGCCGTTCGTGCTATCAAGAAGGAGGTAAAAAATCTTGTGGTCATTACAGATGTCTGTATGTGCGAATATACATCTCACGGGCACTGTGGTGTTTTGAAAGGTGAAGAGATTCTAAATGATGAAACTAATGAATTGCTTGCTAAAGAAGCCTTAACTCACGCAAAAGCTGGTGCAGATATAATCGCACCGTCCGATATGATGGATGGAAGAGTTGCCGCAATCAGAAAAATTTTGGATGAGAATGGATTTCAAAATATTCCAATAATGTCCTACGCGGCAAAATATGCGAGTGGATATTACGGACCATTCCGTGATGCCGCAGAATCGACACCAAAATTTGGAGATAGGCGTTCTCATCAAATGGATTCAGCAAATGTGCTCGAAGCACTTCGCGAAGTTGAACTCGATATTCAAGAAGGCGCAGATATTGTGATGGTAAAACCTGCTGGGCCATACCTCGATGTGATTTATCGTGTAAAAGAAAAATTTGGATTGCCGACAGCCGCATATCAAGTCAGCGGTGAATATTCAATGATCAAAGCAGCAGGTCAAAACGGCTGGATAGACGAATCGAGAGTGATGATGGAGTCGTTAATTTCAATAAAGCGTGCGGGCGCCGATATGATTTTAACTTACTTTGCGAAAGATGCAGCAAAATTGTTAAGTTAGGTTGAAAATGAAGGAGAATTAATATGGAAGAGCTTTTACAGAGAATATCTGTTAATCCAAAAGTATGTTTTGGGAAACCATGCATCAAAGGAACTCGAATCTGGGTCTCTTTAATTTTGGATTTCTTGGCAAATGGTATGACCATAAATGAAATTCTTGAACAATATCCACATTTGAAGGAAGAGGATATTCGTGCTTGCATTGCTTATGGTGCAGAAATGTCCCGTGAGAGATTCGTTGATGTTTCAATGGTGAACTCAAAATGAAGTTTAAGCTTGATGAAAATTTCTCAAAGAAGATTCAGAATATCTTTGAAGATTTTGGTTACGATGCTGAAACAGTTCCTCAAGAACTTTTAAGCGGTTGTGATGATGAAAAAATATATCAAGTATGTTGTAATGAAAATTTCTGTTTAGTAACTCTTGAAAAAGATTTTGGTGATGTTTCAAGATTTGACCCGAAAGATCTTGGCGGAATTGCCATAATTCGTCCACCAAAAAATCCATCGATAAATACGATTGAAATTTTGATTAAACAATTTCTTAATTATCTCAAAAAAGAGCCAATCGAAAAAAGGCTTTGGATAATAGAAATTGGTAGAATTAGAATTCATCAATCAACAATCAATGATGAAGAGTAGGTTCGATACAATCGATCATGAATCTTAGTCAGATATGAATGAGTCGGATTGTCAAAGGTTAATCTCACTAATTCAATTTCGATTTCAAGAAAATGAATATTAATTTTAATAAAATATCAATTTAAAGTAGGCTCAAACATCGAAAGAAGAAAATGAAATACAGAAAACTTGGTAAAACCGATATTCAAATCTCAGAGATAAGTCTTGGATGCTGGACAATGGGCGGACTCAATTGGGTCAACGGTGTTCCTAATGGCTGGGCTAACGTCGATGAAAAAGAAGTCGCCGAAGCAATTAATTATGCAATCGAACAAGGCGTGAATCACTTTGACAATGCGGACGTTTACGGAAATGGTCGTGCTGAAAGAATGCTTGCAAGAATTCTTGGAAGTAGAACGAACAATTTCATCATTGCAACTAAAGTAGGATGGTTTCCTGGAACAGCCGCTCATGCATACGAACCTCAGCATATTCGTCATCAATGCGAGCAATCCTTAAAAAACTTGAATCGTGATTACATCGATTTATATTACTTTCATCACGGTCATTTTGGCGACAACGATGAATATCTCGATGATGCGATTGATATGATGTATCGTTTACGTGATGAAGGGAAAATTCGTTTAATTGGACAATCAGCATATAAGCACGAGGACTTTCAAAAATTAATTCCGAAAGTCAAACCCGATGTAATTCAAAGTTTCGCAAGTGCAATCGACGACCGATTTGTTGCCGATGGAAGTCCAACAAGAAAGCTCCTCGAAGAAAACCAAATTTCTTTCATTGCCTTCGGTCCAATCGCACAAGGATTATTACTCGGAAAATATAGTAAAGATAATCCACCGAAGTTTGAACCTGGAGATCATCGTGCTAATTCCGATAGATTTACTGTTGAAAATCTTACTAAGCTTGAATCAAAAATTGAAAAGCTAAAATCAAGGTTTGGATCAAATGTTGAGAATTTAGCTCGAGCCGCACTACAATTTCTACTTCACTATAAAGTTGTTGGTGCGGTAATTCCCGGATTTAGAAATCTGAAGCAAGTTCAAATTATTCTCTCTTCCAAAGATAAACCCTTAACCGATGAAGAATTCGAATACATCAGACAAATCTTTCCTAATGAATAGAATAACAAATTGTTAGTATAGATTGTTGTAAGCTTGGTGGAATATATTTAGTCCAATTGATTCGGTATCTTTAGTTTACTAATTTGCTTTGGAAAGGAGAATATTCAATGGCTGAAAACATCAACTCAATTATAAATGACGTTTCAAAGAGGTATGGTATTTCTCAAGAAACATTTATAAAAGAAGCTTCGATAAATTTTTTACTTGAGAAGAAACGTCAATTGCTTATTGAACTAAATCAAATTATGCGAAAGTACAAAGTAAAAACCATAAATGAATTAGAAGTTCTTATAAAGAGAAAGCAGATTGATGAACATCCAGCTTGGGAAGACCTAATCGATTGCGAAAATCTCTTAAACGATTTGAATCAAATTGACAACGACGTTCGAAAATTATCGTAAACTCGCAGAGATTATTAGTAAGGAATATTCTCACATCTTAAAGAGTTATGATTATTTGATTTCTGGTACTGATCGTGTTCAAAAGTTAAGACTGACTTTAATTAACAATGCTATAGTCGATATATTCTTTTCGCAAACTGGCAAATACTCTTTTCATTATGAATCAGAGGATAATATTTATAGACATGATAATTCTCCTTATCATCCATCAATTAAAACCTTTCCGAAAAACTGTCATAATAATGACATAATTGAAGAAAGTTATCTTTCAGATGACGTTTTTACTGCTGCGTTAGAATTTTGCAGTTTGATTGAACAGAAATTCATCTGATTATTTAAATTTAGCATTTCAAAAATTATAATTAAAAAATTTATTCTTAATCGAGCGTTAAAAAATGAACATTGAAAAAAGCATTAAATTATTTGAACAAGCAAGAAAATTAATTCCAGGCGGAGTCAACTCGCCCGTTCGAGCATTTAAGTCTGTTGGTGGCAATCCGATTTTCATCCAACGCGGTGATGGTTCAAAAATTTACGATGTCGATGGAAATGAATTTATCGATTACATCGGAAGCTGGGGTCCGCATTTATTTGGACATAATCCACCATTTATTAAAAAAGCTTTAATTGATGCGATTGAAAAGGGTACAAGTTTCGGTGCACCCACTGAGCTTGAAATCGAAGTTGCTAAGTTAATTTCAGAATTGGTTCCGTCAGTTGAAATGGTTCGAATGGTTAATAGTGGAACTGAAGCAACAATGAGTGCGGTAAGGGCTGCGAGAGGATTCACCAAGAAAAACAAAATCATAAAATTTGAGGGCTGCTATCACGGTCATGCGGATTATTTTTTGATTAAAGCTGGTTCTGGAGCGTTGACATTTGGTGTCCCAACTTCTCCAGGTGTCACAAATGGAAATGCTGCTGATACTTTGGTTGCGGATTTCAATAATATTGATTCTGTAAAAAATTTGGTTCAATCAAACAAAAATGAAATCGCAGCGATCATCATCGAACCGATTGCTGGAAATATGGGAGTTGTTAGATCGACGGATGATTTCATTCGCGAACTAAGAACGATATGTGACGAAGAAAAAATCATTTTGATTTTTGATGAAGTGATGACTGGTTTTAGAGTTGCGAGCGGCGGTGCTCAAGAAATTCTTGGAGTTACGCCAGACCTATCTACGTTTGGAAAAATTATTGGGGGCGGCTTGCCGGTTGGAGCTTATGGCGGAAAAAGAGAGATAATGGAAATTGTTTCACCATCGGGACCTGTTTATCAAGCCGGGACGCTGAGCGGGAATCCACTCGCAATGTCGGCAGGATTTGCAGCTTTAAATTACATTAAAGAGAATCCAGATATTTATTCGAAGCTGGAACGTTCCGCAAACAGTCTTGAAAAAGGTTTAAGTGATTCGTTGAAGAGTTTGAATAAAAAGTTCTGCATTAATCGTGTCGGCTCTATGCTTACACTCTTCTTCACTGAAAGTGAAGTCTTGGATTTCAATACGGCAGTAACTTCAGACACAGAAGCATTTGGAAAATTTTTCAATGAAATGCTGAAACGAGGAATTTATCTAGCTCCATCGCAGTTTGAAACACTATTTGTTTCGACTGCTCATTCGGAAAGCGATATTGAAAAAACTTGTTCTGCAGCACATGAGTCTCTTGGGGAGACTTTCAAATAACCTGAATTTTATTCTTCATCATTTGTTATTTTTTTTTAAATTGCACAATATTTTTGCGAACGGAAAGGTGCAGGAGTGGTTTAACTGGCACGCCTGGAAAGCGTGTGTACCTTCACGGGTACCGCGAGTTCGAATCTCGCCCTTTCCGCCAAACTACGTTCCGATGGAATTGTTGAATATTACGAAATCGGGACTTCGTTTGGTTGTCCATAATTGTCTGTAATTTTGATTTTTTGTTTAAGTCATTCGAGTAATGAAAGTGGTACGTTTACTTTCTAAGAATTTTTGAGAAAAAATATTTTTAACTTTTATCCCAATCACCAGGAAATTTTATGAAGGGTATTATACTTGCTGGAGGAACTGGTACAAGACTCTATCCAGTTACTAAAGTTTACAGTAAACAATTAAGTTTGATTTACGATAAACCGCTGATCTATTATCCTTTATCGAATTTGATGCTTGCGGGCATAAAAGAAGTACTTATCATTTCTGACGAAAATACTATCCCTCTATATAAAAAATTGTTCAACGATGGTTCACAGATTGGGATGTCGTTCTCATATGAAATTCAATCCGCGCCGAACGGAATTGCCGAAGCTTTCATAATTGGGGATAAATTTATAGGTAAAGATAATGTAACGTTGATTTTAGGGGATAACATTTTTTATGGAAAGATGGATTTTTTGTACAGGGCAATTGACAGTCAAAATGGTGCAACGATTTTCGGTTATCGTGTAAATGATCCGGAGAGATACGGTGTGGTGGAATTTGACTCTGAGGGAACTGCCACTTCGATAGAAGAAAAGCCGTTGGAGCCAAAATCTTCTTTTGCTGTTCCGGGATTATATGTCTATGACAACAATGTTGTCGACATCTCAAAGAATTTAAAACCTTCAAAACGGAATGAACTCGAGATCACGGACGTTAATATTGAATATTTAAATCGAGGTCAACTTCGAGTTGAAAAAATCGGAAGGGGAGTTGCATGGCTTGATACCGGGACACCGGAGGCATTGCTGCAGGCATCTAATTTCTTTGGCGTCATTGAAGACCGGCAAGGTTTGAAAGTCGCATGCATAGAAGAAATCGCTTATCACAAAAATTTTATTTCAAAAAGTGAATTTGAAAAACTGATTTCTCAAATTCCAAAATCTAACTATCGAGATTATTTAACTAAAGTGCTGAACGAGGGATAATTCATCCTGATGAAATTTACAAAAACTCCAATTGCTGGTCTTTTAATAATTGAACCTGATGTATTTAAAGACAGTCGGGGATATTTTTTCGAATCTTTTAGTGAAAATAAATATTCTGAGTTAGGCGAGAATATTAAATTTGTTCAAGATAATATTTCGCGTTCTAAACATGGAACAGTTCGAGGGCTGCATTATCAAGTCGGTGAATTCGCACAAGGAAAATTGTGTCAAGTGTTGAAGGGAAGAGTACTTGATGTCGCTGTTGACATTCGTTTCGATTCACCTACCTTCGGGAAATATTTTTCAGTGGAGCTTTCAGAGCAGAATCACTTGCAGTTTTGGATGCCGGAAGGATTTGCGCATGGCTTTTCAGTTCTTTCCGATGAGGCGATTTTTTCTTATAAATGTACACAATTTTATGATAAAGCAAGCGAAAGATGCATTATTTATAATGATAAATCTCTTCACATTGATTGGATGATTGAGAATCCAATAGTTTCCGAGAAAGATTCTTTCGGAGTTGAATTTTCTCAGATTGAACAAGATTTCATTTACAATCCACTCTAATATTCAATGAAAACTTTTGATGTTGTTATTATCGGAGCCGGAATTGTTGGGCTTGCAAGCGCTCTAAAACTCCTAAAAGCTAATCCGAAATTAAAGGTGGCTGTTCTAGAAAAAGAAATCGAGGTTGCAAAGCATCAAACTGGCAACAATAGCGGAGTGATCCATTCGGGTATTTATTACAAACCGGGAAGTCTAAAGGCCAAAAACTGCATCGAGGGCTACAAACAATTAATAACTTTTTGTAATGAAGAAAATATCAATCATGAAATCTGCGGGAAAATAATTGTTGCCACCAATGAAACTGAATTGCCCACATTAAAAATGATTTATGATCGAGGAGCTCAAAATGGATTGCAAAATCTTAAAATCATTAGTGGTGAACAAATAAAGGAATATGAGCCGCATGCATTCGGAATTCAAGCGATCCACGTTCCACAAACTGGAATTATTAATTTTAAAGAAGTCGCATATAAATACGCTGAAGTGATAAAAAGATCCGGTGGGGAAATATTTTTCTCTCGAAAATTAATGAGCATCAAAAGGGAAGGGGAAGAAGTAATTTCAATCACTAACAATGATGAATTTCGTTCTAACTTCTTGATCACATGTGCCGGACTCTTTTCTGATCGAGTCGCAAAATTAACAAATAAGCATCTGCCAATTCGAATTATACCGTTTCGCGGTGAGTATTATAAGATTAAAGACGAGCGGAAATATTTAGTAAATAATTTAATTTATCCGGTTCCTGATCCAGCTTTTCCATTTTTAGGTGTCCACTTTACGCGAATGATCGATGGTGGCGTAGAAGCAGGGCCTAATGCCGTCTTATCTTTTAAGAGAGAAGGCTATCAAAAGACTTCATTCAATCTACTGGATGCACTCGAAACTTTTTCATGGAAAGGATTTCACAAAGTCATATCAAAGTATTGGAAAGTTGGGCTGGGCGAATTTTACCGGTCATATAGCAAAACCGCATTCGTTCGAGCTCTGCAAAAACTGATACCCGAGATTTGTGAAAGCGATCTAGTCCCGGGCGGCGCAGGTGTTCGAGGTCAAGCCTGCGATCTGCACGGTGGACTTTTGGATGATTTTTACATTTATGAGAGTGGGAATATCGTGCATGTTTGTAATGCTCCATCGCCCGCAGCGTCAGCTTCGCTCTCAATTGGAGATCACATTTCTGATCTCATTCTAAAAAAAATGGGATGAGCGGAATCTTACTCAATTTTAAATTGTTAACAAGTCTACATT
>CAZNDS010000042.1:0-1575 GCA_964571865.1 uncultured Ignavibacteriaceae bacterium
TCAGCCATCTTCACTTGAGAAGCGGATACAATTTTATTTCGGCGAATCTCATTTAGATTCAATCCTGCCAGTTAGTTTTTCTTCAGATACGATTGATGTGAATGGATATATTGGAGCTCCACATTTTGCAAAACGAAACAAGGGTGAGCAGTTTATTTTTTTGAATGAACGATATATTTCAAATCGTGCAATTGCACATGCGGTTTACCGGGGGTATGAAAATATTTTGGAGAGAGGTGAATTTCCTTTCTTCATTCTTTTTTTAAAACTTGATCCAAAATGTATTGATGTGAATGTTCATCCGTCCAAACTGGAAGTAAAATTCGATAATGAACAGTTAATTTACAGTTCGATTCTCGCAGCAGTCAGAGAAGCTTTAACTTCAAAAGATATTTCACCTAATCTCGAATTCTCTACAGATAACTCAGTAGGTGAGAAAACTCGATTTGGGACTCCTTCATTGGATAATAACAGTTTCATTGCGAAAGAAATATATACTTTTAAGGGGGAGCACAAAGGAACTCAAAAACGTGATATTGGATTTTCTTATGGATCAAAATCCAATGTTGATATAATTGACGAGACGAATACTTTGATAACTGCGTTCTCTGTTGAGGATGGGACTATCTCCGAAGTGACAAAACTTCCTACGAGAGTTGTTTGGCAGCTGCACAATAAGTACATTTTAACACCAATCAAAAATGGATTAATGCTGATCGATCAGCATGTTGCTCATGAGCGAGTACTGTACGAAAAAGCACTTGAAAGTATAGAAAGTAATCTTCCATTTTCACA
The DNA here is from genome assembly GCA_964571865.1 of uncultured Ignavibacteriaceae bacterium. GTDB lineage: Bacteria > Bacteroidota > Ignavibacteria > Ch128b > Ch128b > JAHJVF01. Next base: position 796 of record CAZNDS010000042.1, read on the forward strand.
GCAGTTGCTATTTCCGCAGACGATAGAATTGACGCGGCCGGATTTTGAACTTATCAATGAACTAAAAGATCTACTGCAAAGAATTGGTTTTGATATTAAGGAATTCGGTAAATCGGCAATAATTATTCAAGGAATTCCGCATGATATTAAGAGCGGAAAGGAGAAAGAAATATTACTTGAGATACTTGAATTATATCGTGAGTATGAACGTGCAGGACTTACCGACGAGAAAGACAAAATTGCAAAATCTTTCGCATGTAAAAGTGCAATTAAGGCTGGTGAGATTTTGTCAGAAAAAGAAATGCTTTCTTTAATTGATAATCTATTTTTAACAAAAGTACCTTACGTCTGCCCGCATGGAAGACCAGTTTTTATTAAATTATCAATTGACGAACTTGACCGAAGATTCGGAAGAACAGTTAAGTAAAGGTTTTATATGAAGAAAAATGAAATTCAAAAGCGGCATAAGCTGAAATGGAAAGATGAAGCTGAAAAAATGAAGACGATTGATATAACTTTCGATTCAATCAGCGGAAATAGAAATGAACTTCTCTATACTCCCGACAATGTTGAGCATATGGATTATGAGAAGGATTTAAATTTACCAGGTGAATACCCTTACACTCGCGGGATCCATAAAAACATGTACCGAGGTAAACTCTGGACCATGCGTCAATTTGCTGGCTTCGGTTCGCCTGAGGACACGAACAATAGATTCAAATATCTATTAGCTCATGGTCAGACTGGACTTTCAGTTGCGTTTGATTTACCAACTCTAAT
>CAZNDS010000042.1:1585-12102 GCA_964571865.1 uncultured Ignavibacteriaceae bacterium
CGCTGAATTAGCCCAAGGTGAAGTCGGTATTTGCGGTGTTGCTGTTTCTTCCCTAAAAGATATGGAGAAGTTGTTTGATCAGATTCCATTAGGAGAAGTCTCGACTTCAATGACAATTAATTCTCCTGCAGCAATGGTCTTCGCATTTTATCTTGCTGTAGCTGAAAAACAAGGAGTGGCATTTTCAAAATTACGCGGTACACTTCAAAATGATATTTTAAAGGAATACATAGCCCAAAAAGAATACATCTTTCCGCCAAATCCATCAATGCGGATAATTGTCGATATGATTGAATTCTGTGCGAAAGAAGTTCCGCAATGGAATCCGGTTTCCATCAGCGGATATCACATTCGTGAAGCTGGTTCAACCGCAGCTCAGGAACTTGCTTTCACACTTGCAGATGGATTTGCATACATTGAAGCTTGCATTGAAAGAGGATTGGACGTAGATAATTTTGCACCACGTCTTTCGTATTTTTTCAATGCCCATCTTGATTTTTTTGAAGAGATTGCAAAATATCGTGCTGCAAGAAGAATTTATGCCAGGCGAATGAAAGAAAAGTATGGTGCCAAGAATCCTCGATCATGGTGGCTTAGATTTCATACCCAAACTGCCGGCTGTTCATTGACTGCTCAACAGCCTGAAAATAATATTATTCGTACAGCGTACGAAGCATTGGCTGGAATACTGGGGGGTACACAATCGCTTCACACAAACTCTATGGATGAAACTCTAGCACTCCCAAGTGAAAAAGCTGTTAAGATTGCTCTTCGTACACAACAAATTATTGCATATGAGACAGGTGTCATAAATACAATCGATCCTCTAGGCGGAAGTTATTATGTTGAAGCATTGACAAACAGACTTGAAGAAGAAGCAAATAATTATTTCGAACAAATCGATTCATTAGGAGGGGTGATCCCGGCTATTGAAATTGGTTTCTTCCAAAAAGAAATTGCTAATGCTGCATATCGATATCAGAAAGAAATTGAAGCAAAGAAGCGGATTATCGTTGGTATTAATGATTTTATCGAGGAAGACGAGAAAATTGACATCCCGATTTTATATATCTCTCCTGAAGTTGAACGGAAACAGAAAATGGAACTTGCGGAGATAAAACTGAACCGAAGTCAGGAAACAGCAGCAGCGAAACTTGAGAATCTAAATTACGCAGCCAAGAATGATAAAAATCTCATGCCTTATATTTTAGATTGTGCACGAAACTATGTTACGCTCGGCGAAATGTGTAATGAACTTAAAGAAGTCTTCGGTGTTTACGAAGAAAGTGTTGTATTTTAGTAACCATGGATAGCGTAATTAGATTAATACGGATTAAACAATGGATAAAGAATTTATTTCTTTTTGCTCCTCTAATTTTCTCCCAGCATCTTTTTGAAAGCGATTATTTTTCAAAAGTATTTATTGGATTTATAACGTTTTGCTTTCTGTCGAGTGCAGTCTATATTTTGAACGATATTGCTGATGCAGAAAGCGACCGACGACATCCTATAAAGAAAGATAGACCAATCGCTTCCGGGGAGATAAAAATACCAATCGCATTATTACTTGCCGTTCTGTTAATTTTCCTTGTTGTAATTTCAGCAGTCAATCAGAATTATAAGTTCAACTTAGCTCTGTTTTCATATTTAGGCGTTAACATCGCCTATACTTACAAGTTCAAAAATGTCGTTCTGCTTGATATTTTTTCTATTGCTTTCGGATTTATGGTACGAATTATCGCTGGAGCTTGGATTGTTAATATTGAAGTCTCGAGTTGGTTAATACTCTGTACGCTTTTTCTTTCTTTATTTCTTGCAATCACAAAAAGAAGAAGTGAGATCACTCTTGTTGAGGAACAGCAGCTGAACGACACAAGAAAAGTTCTTTCAGATTATTCAGTTGCATTTGCTGACCAAATGTCAACGATCGTTGCTTCTGGAGCAGTGATTTCCTATGCTTTGTATACTGTATCTGAAAGAACCAGAGAAACCTTTAATACTGAATACTTGATTTTTACAACTCCATTTGTTGTGTTCGGAATATTTAGGTATTTATACTTAGTTCATAAAAAAAATCTCGGTGAAAATCCGACAGCCGTTGTTACTACTGATATGCCAATGATAATCAATCTTTTTCTCTGGCTCTTGTCAGCAATCCTAATTATTTATAAAACTAGTTTTGATGTGAGTCTATGAAAAAAGTTTTTATTCTTCTAAGTGCATTATACTTATTCGGATGTACAGCAACAAAGCATGAAACTTCAAATCCCTTGAAAATTGGATTTCAAATTCAAAATATGTGGCAGGACTTGATGCCAACTGTTTTGCAGGAATCTAAAGTTTATACTGACTTTGACCTTGAATTGACAAATTTATTCGACTTTGAAATAACTGATGTCTCTTTAGAAAACTTCAAAATCTTAAACGAACAAAAGAATATGTCACTGCCTCTTTATCTTCCCAATGCCGGTTTGCTTCATAATTTAACTTTCGATCCGAATGAAAATAAAAAGTTTCAAATCAGAACCGAGGCGAGTCCGCAAACTTCTAAGTTCTTAATTGACAATGAACGATTTCATATTTCCTTCGATGTTCGAAATAAAAATAATTTAGTATTCAATTATACTTCTCCTAAGATTCGTATAGAAAAAGTCTATTAGATATGACAGAATTTTCGATAATAATAATCTCACTTATAGCTTCTGCCTATTTCTCTGCAAATGAGATTGCATTTGTCGTTGCAAATAAAATTAAAATTGAAGTAAGAGCTAAACGAGAAATCTTTGGAGCCGTTGCAGCAAGAAAGATCATTAAAAATCCGCAGGAAGTATTTACAACGCTTTTGATTGCAAACAACATTGCCAATATCACTTTCGCAACAGTCGGCGGATTATATCTAAGGTCATCCTTAAATTTGAATGAACTTGAAACTTTGCTGGCTACTACTTTTATACTTTTAATTTTTGGTGAGATTATACCTAAGGCAATAACGCGAGAAATGGCAGACATTTCGATACTCTATTTCTCTTACCCTTATAAAATAATTAAAGTTATACTTCTTCCTCTGATAAAAATTCTAAACTATGTAACAAGTCTTTTACTGAATTTAATTAAGGTGAAGATCACAATCCCACAAATCTTTGAGAAAGAAGATATAAAAATCCTTTTACGTGAGGGAGAAAGAGTTGGAACGGTTGATAAAGAAGATCATGCGATCTTCAATCGAGTAATCAAACTTGGCGATCAAAAAGTTTATGGCGCAATGCGTCCGAGGACGGAAATTGTCGCCTGCAGCATTAACACAAGCCCAGAAGAATTGTATACAATTTTTATAGAATCTGGATACTCAAAAATTCCTGTTTATGAAAATTCAATCGACAACATAGTCGGCGTTGTATTCGCACAGGATATGTTTACAAAATATTCTGAAATTAAAGAAATAATTAAACCAATCAATTTCTATCCGGAGACGAAACTGAGTATCGAATTGTTACGCGAATTTATTGATGAAGATATTTCAATAGGAGTGATAGTCGATGAATATGGCGGCACTGCAGGAATTGTTACCTCTGAAGATTTATTCGAAGAGCTACTTGGCGAAATAAAAGATGAATATGATGTTGAAGAAAACATCTGTCGTAAAGTTGGCGAGAATACTTATTTGATAAGCGGTCGGTCAGAAATTGAAAATGTTACTGACACTTTAAAGATTGAAATCCCCGAAGGCAATTATGAAACAATAGCCGGTTACATCATTCTGAAGTTGGGGAAAATTCCTGCCGAGGGTGAAGAATATAATATAGATCAGTTTAAAATCTCAATTATTAAATCAACTCCAAACCGGATTGACTTAGTTCGCCTAGTTGAATTAAAAAATCCTGAGGGTTGATTGTTCTTTCAGCTTAAGCACACTTCAAAAAATTCGAAAGCACGCGCTGGGGTAATTCAAACTTCTCACGGCCAGATTAATACTCCGATTTACATGCCTGTTGGAACGCAAGGGAGCGTAAAAGCGATTGAACAAAGAGAACTTGAGGAAATTGGTGCGCAGATTATTCTTGGAAATACATATCATCTTTATTTAAGACCCGGCATAGAAGTTCTGAGGGAATTTGGCGGATTACATAATTTTATGAATTGGAATAAATCGATTCTTACTGACAGCGGCGGATTTCAAATTTATAGTCTCTCCGAACTGAAAAAGATAAAATCCGACGGCGTTGAATTTCGTTCCCACTTAGATGGGTCTTCTCACTTTTTTACGCCGGAAAAAGTTATAGAAATTCAAAGAGCGATCGGTTCTGACATTATGATGATATTAGACGAGTGCGTTTCGTTACCTGCCGAATATGAGTATGTAAAAAAATCTATTGAGCTAACAACCAATTGGGCTCTTGCTGCAAAAGAATCGATAGAGAAAATTCCGAAATATTACAATCATGATCAGTTCAGTTTCGGAATTATTCAGGGTGGAACTTATAAAGATTTGCGAGAAAAATCTGCACAAGAAATAACCAAGATAGACTTTAGTGGATTTGCGATTGGAGGGCTTGCAGTTGGTGAATCAACTGAAGAATTATACATTATCACAGATTTTACAACTGACTTCATGCCAAAAAATAAACCACGTTATTTGATGGGAGTTGGCAGGCCTGAAAACATTCTTGAAGCTATCGAGCGCGGTATTGATATGTTCGATTGCGTAATGCCCACCCGCAATGGGAGGAATGCATATCTGTTCACCAATTCAGGTGTAATCTCTATCAGGAATAATCAATACAAAACTGATTCAGAACCAGTCGATGAATCTTGCGATTGTTACCTCTGCATGAATTTTAGCCGTGCTTATTTACGGCATCTTTTTAATGCAAAGGAGATTTTAGCACTTCAACTTGCCACTATCCATAATTTAAGATTTTATTTAAATTTGATTTCAGAAGCTCGTGAAATGATTCTTAATGATTCTTTTGAAGAGTGGAAAAAACAAAAAGTAAAACAAATAACTAAAAGAATTAGTAACTATAATTAAAGGAGAAATTAATTGATACAATACTTTTTATTATTCGCACCGCCGTCAGGTGATGGAGGAGGATCTGGTTTGTTTGGAACCCTGATCATGTTCGCTGCAATATTCTTAATTTTTTATTTTCTGATAATTCGTCCTCAGCAGAAGCGGCAAAAAGAAAGAGACAAATTGCTCAGTGAATTAAAGAAAGGGGATAAGGTCGTCACTGGAAGTGGCATTCATGGAACAATTATTGGCATTGAAGAAAAAACAGTTCTCATTCAAGTTAGCGATAATGTCAAATTGAAATTTGAGCGTAGTGCAGTAGCGACTATTCTAAACGATTAATATTAAAAAAAATAATAATTAACAAAGCTGTTTGAAACTTTGGTTCAATCTCAAACGAGTAAATTAAAAAAATTAAACAGCTTTTCTTTTAAAAATTATGAGCATTGAATTCTTAGATCATACTTCCGACATCGGTGTGCGAGTAAGTTCATCGAGTTTGGAGAATGCTTTTAAAGAATCTGCCGTTGCGTTGCTTCAACTCATTTTTTCAAAGGATAATTTCGTTAGTGATGGGAAGCATAATGTTGCTGCGGAAATAGAAATTAGCGGAATAGATTCACCTTCGCTTCTTGTTAACTTTTTGAATGAAATTCTTTACTTAGTTGATTCGGAAAATGTGTATCCAACAGACATTAATGTTGAGTTGTTGGGTCCAAAACATTTAATCTTAAAGTTCAATGAGAAATGCTTTGATCTTGAAAATCATCCCATTAATTTGTATGTAAAAGCAGTTACTTTTCATCAGTTAAAAATCTTTCATGATGAAGATAATATCATCATTGAAAAATTTCTGATGTGAAATATTTAGTCCCAAAGTCGAATTATCCATTCATGCGCGTGGATGGATTGATTTATGCTGATGACATTTTAATTGAAGCCATTAAGAATGATAAGACAATCGAACAAATTGCAAATACAGCTTCGTTACCTGGAATTATCAGCTCATCGCTTGGGATGCCTGATGCTCATCAGGGATATGGATTTTGTATCGGCGGAGTGGCAGCTGTAGATTTTCAAGAAGGAGTGATTTCCCCCGGAGGCATAGGTTATGACATTAATTGCGGAGTAAGATTATTAGCAACTGATTTGCAGTTTAATCAAGTTAAAGCAAAAATTGCAGAATTAGTAAAAAATCTATTTCACGAAATTCCATCCGGAACGGGAAAAGGGGGAAGATTAAAACTAAGTCATCTTGAATTGAATGATGTTATGAAATTAGGAGTTGATTGGTCCGTTAAAAATAAATATGCTTTTAATTCTGATCGTGAATATATCGAGGAACAAGGATGCATTAAAAATGCAAATCCAGAAATGGTTTCAAATCGTGCAAAAGACAGAGGAAGAGATCAATTGGGAACTCTTGGCTCAGGAAATCATTTTGTTGAGGTACAAGTTGTTCAAGATATATTCGATGATACAACAGCGAAAGCATTCAATCTTTTTAAGGATCAGGTAGTAATTTTGGTCCATACAGGATCGCGTGGTTTGGGACATCAAGTCTGCACTGATTATTTACGCGAAATGGATGCTGCAATGAAGTCGTATGGAATTTCAATGCCGGACAGGGAACTAGCCTGTGTACCAATCGATTCGAAAGAAGGGAAAAATTATCTCGCTGCGATGGCTTCTGCAGCAAACTTTGCATTTAATAACAGACAATTAATAACTTTCAATGTGAGAGAAGTTTTTAAGAGGTTGTTCAAAACTGATCAGGTAAAAATTGTTTATGATGTCTGTCATAACATAGCCAAAATTGAAGAACACAATGTTAATTCCGAACAGAAGAAAGTTTTAGTCCATCGAAAAGGCGCAACCCGGGCATTTCCAAAACATCATAAGGATATTCCGGCAGCTTACAAAGAACATGGTCAACCAGTGTTAATTCCTGGAAGTATGGGAACTTATTCTTATGTGCTTGTGGGAACGGAGACGGCGATGAAAGAGACATTTGGTTCAACGTGTCACGGTGCTGGCAGATCGTTATCAAGAAACAAAGCTAAACAACTCATGTCTGCAGATGAAGCTGTTAAAAAGTTGAATGAAAAGGGAATAACGATTCATGCTTCAACAAGGAGCGGAATTACTGAAGAAATTCCGGAGGCATATAAAAATATCTCGTCAGTTGTGGATGTGGTTCACAAAGCAGGCATTTCATTAAAAGTGGCCAAACTTAAACCGATAGGTGTTATAAAAGGTTAACAACGATTATTAAATAAACTATGATTCAATTTATATGAAAAAAATAATTTTCATTTTAATGTTTCTAACGTTTCACGCTATTAGTTTCAGCCAAACTTCGAAAAAAGTTTATGTGATTGATATTTCGGGAGACATCGATCTCGGACTTGCTCCATATGTTGAAAGAGTTGTGAAGGAAGCAGAAGAAGAAGGATTCCATGCAATCCTACTAAAAGTAAACACTTTTGGCGGAAGAGTCGATGCCGCAACTCGGATCAAAGATGCGTTACTCCAATCAAAAGTATTGACAATTGCTTTTGTTAACAATCGTGCAATCTCTGCCGGAGCGCTTATTACAATATCAGCACGGAAAATTGCAATGGCTCCCGGATCTTCAATCGGCGCAACCTCTGTTGTTGACCAAACCGGTCAGCTAGCAACTGAAAAATATCAGTCTTACATGCGTTCAGAAATGCGTTCGACTGCTGAACGGAATAAACGAAGACCGGATATCGCTGAAGCAATGGTAGATCAAAAAGTAGTTTTAAAAGATTTACCAGAGTTGGATGATTCAACAAAGTTACTAACTTTAACTACTGAAGAAGCTTACAAGCTTGGCTATTGTGATTTTATTTCATCCGATTTAATTGAAGTGCTGAATCATTTCGGCATCGACGAACCGGAACTGATCTATTCAACAACCAATTGGGCAGAAGATGTAGTTCGGTTTCTAAGCAATCCGATTATCAGCGGAATCTTAATAATGATCGGGATTGTTGGTCTCTTTACTGAAGTTAAAACACCGGGATGGGGATTGCCTGGCACTGCCGGTATAATTGCTCTAGTATTATTCTTTGGGACAAATTACATTTTACAATTAGCCAATATATGGGAGATTTTAATTTTCATTATTGGACTTACACTTTTGCTTATTGAAATATTTTATGTACCGGGATTCGGATTCGTTGGTGTAATTGGAATTTTAATGATGATCGGATCGATCTTCTTCGGGCTATTAAGCGATTTTCCAATTATAACAGGAGATGATATTTCTGCTGCAATTATTCAATTGGCATTTTCAACTGTACTTGGAATAATCGTCATAATAATTTTATCAAAGTTTTTACCGAAAACAACAGTCTGGAATCGTTTGATACTATCCCAGGAAGAAAAAATTCAGGAAGGATTCACCTCTAATCCTGATCTTAGTTTCTTGATGGGGAAAAATGGAAAAGCAGTTACTCAGCTGAGGCCTGCTGGAATTGCATTAATTGAAAATAAAAGAATAGATGTCGTAACGGAAGGTGAATTTATTGCTGCTAATTCTGAAATTTTTGTGCTCAGAGTTGAAGGTTCAAAAGTAATAGTCAGGGAGAATAGAAGCTAACCAAACGAAGGTGACCTAAAGTTAAGATTTCATTATAAGATATGTGAAAGTCCATTTAAACTTAACTGAATCCCATTTTACCAAATCTGACTTTCGGTCACACAACGTTATGTTTCAATATTAATTTAAAAGTTCAGTTACATTTCTTGTTTCGATTTTGTCAATTCGCTTTGCTTCTTTACCAGTTTTCACTTCTTTCATTTTGAGTGTTAATTCGAATGAAACATCTGACTCTGACCGCTTAATGCACTTACGATCAAGATCGAAAAATAATTTTCCCGAACCGGAGGTTTTTGGTTTTTCGAAATTATAGTTTACGCCGCCTTCACTGAATTCGCTTTTACCTTTGGATTTTACGGTCAAATGAGCATCGATCTCCGCCAGTTTAGAATCATCTTTTTCATAAAAGTTTTTCAACTTGTATTGAGCGATATTTTCCATTTCGAAAACGGATATTTGCGACGGGTAATTAAGTGTCCAGCTTGAGTCGATATTCATTTTTTTGCTAGTGGTGCTTTTGAAAATTTGCTGAACTAGCGGTCTGATTACAGCTTGTTGAATGTCACTTCTTAACTGAGCTTTTTCAGCAGCTGTCGGTTCTTTTGGCGCTTCTTTTACAATCTTTTCTAAAATTTTATCGGTTTTAAAAATATCGAGAATCTCACCAGTTGAAGAAATTCTTGCGGCAAAATCAACTCCAACTAAAACTTCAAAGTTCATGTACTTTTGCTTCTCAAGAGAATCAGTCGGCGGCGTCTTTGAATCATAGGTCAACTTTTCTCCAAGACTGCTTTCACCTTTAGCTTTTATCCGCTCGCAAAAGAAATCGAGTGATAAATTTCCTGACTCATCTTTGTCATTAACTTTCACAGTGAAGTAATACTCAATATCTTGTGTCATTGATTGAGACATTGTAGTATCGGCAATAATAGACTGAATCGATTTGTTATAATTCCGCATCTTGTATCTGAAAGTTGAACCTTTTTTCACATCATAAAGTAAGAAAACACCATCATCGATTTGCACTGGTGTTGAAAGTGTCATTTCGCTTATTGATGTAGAATCCTCGTTTATCGGATATTCTTGTTTACTATCACCTCCGCATCCAATAAAAAGTAAAAAAGGTAACATTGCAATTGCTAATAATGATTTCATTTTTCCTCTGATCGTTTTATTTTTTCAATTAATTGTAGATAAGATATTTTTCTCTTATTGATTTGAACTTGTCTAATTCAGCCTGCCATGAATCGAAAATCTGTTCCGGCTTATTCCCAGCAAGGATCTGACCGTAGATCGAGTCATTTCCCATCAATCTATTGAATCGACTTGTATCAAATGCAAAATCATTTTTGAAAAGTGAGTTGATTACAAAAATTATTGTGATACCAAGTCTCACTGCTTCAATTTCAGTTGGTTCAGTAATTTTAATTTCAATTCCATGACATAATTGATCTTTATATTTTGGATTCGAACTCATATTTTTTATGGGCTGGGGTGTAAAGTCAACAGAATTAAATTTAACACCTTTCAAATTCAAATTTTTTAATTCAGCAGCAAGTTTTTCAGAATCTATGTAAGGTGCACCAATCGTTAGAAAGGGCGTGAGCGTTCCCCTTCCTTCAGAGACATTTGTTCCTTCAATCAAGCACAGACCAGGGTAAATTATTGCAGCTTCTAAGCTTACCATGTTTGGTGATGGATTGATCCATTCCATGCCAGTTTGATCAAACAATTGTGAGCGCTCCCAATTCAACACTTCCACAACAGCCAGGTCAGCCTTAATACCATTTTCAAACCAGCCTTCTAAATTAAACATCATCGCTAATTCACCAACCGTCATTCCATGCTGTACCGGTATTGGTTGAATTCCAACAAATG
>CAZNDS010000042.1:12112-17692 GCA_964571865.1 uncultured Ignavibacteriaceae bacterium
TTTGAGAATTGGTCCATCGACTTTCACTCCGCCAATAGGATTTGGTCTATCGCATACGATGAACTTAATATTATTCTCAGCTGCTGCTTCTATACAATTATTTAAAGTGCTGATGTAAGTGTAGAATCGAGCACCGACGTCTTGAATGTCAAAAATCAAAACATCAATTCCTTTTAACATCTCTTTTGTCGGTTTTCGATGGTCGCCGTATAACGAGTAAATGGTGATGCCAGTTTTTTTATCGATCGAACTATTGATTATTCTACCATCAGGAATATCACCACGAATTCCATGTTCAGGTCCAAAAAGAGCAATGATTTTCACTTTTTTCATCTCAACGAGATGGTCAACAAAATGTTTTCCATTTGGGAGAATACTGGTATGGTTGGTTATGATTCCAATATTATTATTTTCGATAAGGTGGAATTGATCTGATACAAGTCGTTCAATTCCAATTATAACTTTTGAATAAGAAAAAATAGGAACGAGTAAAAATAAAAAAATATATTTTTTCATTTTCGGACACTGATTTTATTTTTAAAAAACGTCCAAGCGGAAATTGACATTCCGTCCCAAATTTCATTGTTAATTAATTTAGTATCTATTTCGTCTTCAGTAAGTTGGTGAATAACAAACTTCTCTGTTTCCTCCGGTTTGGATTCAATATTTTCTAGTTGACTTGCATAATAAACAGTGCAGATTTCATCACCTACACCATTGTAAGGAGAGAAAAATCCGATCTCGACTAAATTATCACTAGTATAACCTGTCTCTTCAATTAATTCTTTTTTAGCGTTTTCAATCTTTGAAAAACCTTTCTCAATTGAGCCGCAAGGAAATTCGAGACTGAACATATCATTCAAATATCTGTACTGTTCAACAAGAATGAATTTTCCATTTGCAAGCTGTGGAATGATCATAGTTGAACCGAGCGTGTGCACATAGTGATATTCAAATTCCTTTGAATCATCAATTGTAAATTGATCGATCAAATAAGTCCAATACTTATTCTCGTACTTCAGCTTGGAAGAAATTTTTTTCCAGCGAGTCAGCATCTAACTTATCCTAAAAGCTCATTTCTCGAGAAGAAGTGACTGATCTCAATTTTTCCGTTTTCCGCAGAGTCTGAGCCGTGCACGATGTTTTCTTGCTTGCTGGTTGCAAAAAGTTTTCTGATTGTTCCCTCCTCGGCTTCAGCAGGATCAGTTGCACCAATTAATTTACGGAAATCTGCCACAGCATTTTCTTTCTCGAGTGCGATCGGAACACAGAAGCCAGATGTCATGAAGTCAACAAGGTCGTTATAAAATGGTCTTTCTTTATGTACTTCATAAAATCCTTGTGCGCTTTCTTTCGAAAGGTGAATCATTTTCATTCCAACAATTTTGAAATTTGCATCAACGATCTTGTCGATAACTTTTCCAATAAGATCTTTCTTTACACAATCGGGTTTCAGGATTGCAAGAGTTCGTTCCAAAATTTTCTCCTATTTCTTTCTTGTTTGCTTCTTCTTCTTTATTTGAACTTTCTTCTTACTAATGACAGTTTTCTTCTTGGGTGTGGATTTGGCTTTCGATAAGACTTTTTTCATCGTAATGCCAATTTCTGCAGGACTTTCTACGACATGAATACCTGCTTTTTTCATTGCTTCCATTTTTTCTGCTGCTGTTCCTTTTCCTCCGGAAATGATTGCACCAGCATGTCCCATTCTTCTCCCGGGGGGTGCAGTTCTCCCAGCAATAAATCCAACAACCGGTTTCTTGACATATTTTTTGATGTAAGCCGCTGCTTCTTCTTCTGCAGAACCTCCAATCTCTCCGATCATAACGATTGCTTCTGTATTCTTATCTTCGTTGAATAATTTTATAATGTCAAGAAAAGTTGATCCAATAATTGGATCGCCGCCAATGCCCACGCATGTAGACTGTCCAATGCCAAGATCGGTTAATTGTTTGACTGCTTCATAGGTTAAGGTTCCACTTCGTGAGACTAAACCGACCTTTCCTTTTTTGTGGATAAAGCCTGGCATGATTCCAAGTTTACACTCACCTGGAGTGATGACTCCGGGACAGTTTGGGCCTACAAGATGTACACCCAATTTTTTGATTACATCGTAGACTGAAATCATATCCTTCGCAGGAATTCCTTCTGTTATACAAATAATAACTTTAATTCCCGAATAAGCTGATTCGAGGATAGCATCCGGAGCAAAAGCAGGGGGAACGAAAATTACAGCAGTATCAGTTTTCTGTTTCTTTACAGCTTCACTTACAGTGTTAAAGATGGGCACATCTTGAAATTTTTGTCCTCCTTTGCCGGGGACTACTCCGGCGACGACCTTAGTTCCATACTCAATCATTTGAGATGTATGAAATGAACCTTCACCGCCAGTGATTCCTTGAACGACAACACGGGATTTTCTATTAACTAGAATACTCACAGTATCTTCCTATAGTTTTGACTCAATATTTAATTTATAATTTCGTTTTTGTTTATTTGCTCAATGAAGAAACTAATTCGTAATAAAACTTCTTCGTTGAAATGATTTGACATTACTTGCATTCCGAGAGGAAGGTTTTCAGAATTAATTCCAATTGGAATGCTCATTGCTGGGATACCTGCTAAATTCGCAGAGGTTGTATAAACATCACTTAAATACATATCCAGAGGATCAGTAACTTTTTCACCTAATTTGAATGAAGCAGTCGGAGTTGTTGGAGTAATTAGGCAGTCGACCTGACTGAAAACATTTTCAAAATCATTCTGGATCAATCTTCGAATTTTTTGTCCTTTTAGATAATATGCATCATAATATCCAGAAGAGAGGACATATGTGCCGAGCATAATTCTTCTTTTAACCTCTGATCCCAAGCCATCATTCCGTGAGCCAATATACATTTTCTCAAGATCGTTGGATGTAAATCGATGACCATAACGTGCACCATCGTATCGTGCCAAGTTTGCTGACGCTTCAGCAGTCGTAAGAATATAGTACGCTGCAATTGAGTATTCAGAGTGGGGAAGCGACACATCAATAATTTCACACCCTTCATTTGAAAGATAATCAATTTGCCGATGGATGGATGTTCGAACCTCATCATTTAAACCGGATTGAAAGTACTCTTTTGGAATACCAGCACGCAATCCTTTAATCCCAGTTGATAAAAGCTCTGAAAATTCTGGAACTGGTTTCAATGATGAAGTTGAGTCTTTTTCATCTCTTCCTGAAATTACTTCGAGTATCTGTGCACAATCATTAGTACTATTTGCAATCGGACCAATACAATCAAACGAAGATGCGAATGCTACCAATCCGTAACGTGAAACTCTTCCATATGTTGGTTTTAGTCCATAGACACCGCAAAATGCAGCAGGCTGCCTGATTGACCCACCAGTATCAGTCCCTAGTGCAGCATCGCATAGATTAGCTGCAACCGCGGCAGCAGAACCACCGCTTGAACCCCCAGGAACATGGGTTGTATTTCTTGGATTTAAGACTGCACCATTCGCTGAGTTTTCATTCGAAGAACCCATTGCAAATTCATCACAATTTGTAATGCCGATAATGACAGCATCTTCGTTGAGTAACTTTTCAACGACAGATGAATTATATAGAGATTGGAAACCATTCAAAATTCTTGAGGAGCAAGTTAATTCAGTGTTTTTTATCGCTATTAGATCTTTTACCGCAATAACTTTTCCTGCAAGCTTACCTACTCTTTTGCCAGAATCAAACCGATTCTGGATCTTATTTGCAGAATCTAATGCGCTCTCCTCAAGTAAATGATTGAATGCATTCAGCCAATGATTCGATTTAATTTTGGTTATATAACTTTTCGTTTTTTCGGGTAAAGAATGTGTTTCGAGAATTTGCAATCCGCTCACTTAGAAAACAACCTTAAGGAGATCAAGATTTTTTGTTATCACCTGAAGAAATCTTTTTATCTTCAGCATTGATATCTTCTTCAATATCTTTCATTGACTTTTTGAACTCGCGGATTCCTTTTCCGAGTCCTTGTGCAAGTTCAGGAATTTTTTTTGCTCCGAATAAAACCAATACTACAAGAAGTATGAGAATTATTTCGGGCGCTCCAATATTACCAAACATTATGTTATCCTTTTAATTAGTATTAAAAATTGATTCGAAGACTTTTAAGCCGTCAGTGTAGCCAAGTATGGTTTCGCTGCACCTTTCAGGATGCGGCATAAGACCAAAAACATTTTTTTCTTTGTTGCAGATACCGGCGATGTTCGCCACGGATCCATTCGGATTTGATTCACTTGTTATATTTCCATCTAAGTCACAGTATTCTAAAATAATTTGTTCGTTTTCCTCAAGAGAATTTAGGGTTTCTTGGTCAGTAAAATAACACCCTTCGCCATGTGCGATTGGAAACTTAACAACTTCATTTAGTTGAAATTTATTAGTAAACGATGTTTTGTTATTTTTTACTCTTAAATATTGATCGAAGCATTTGAATTTCAGGTTTTCATTTTTTATCAATGCTCCTGGCAATAGATTACTTTCACAAAGGATTTGGAATCCATTACAAATTCCCATCACAATTCCGCCGTTTTCTGCAAACTCTGTCACTTTTTTCATGATTGGCGTGAAGCGTGCAATTGAACCGGTTCTCAGATAATCGCCGTATGAGAATCCACCAGGTAAAATGATGGCATCGCAATCTTGAAGTGAACTATCTTTATGAAATAAAAAAACTGTTTCGGCTTTGAGAATTCGTTTCAATACATGAAATGAATCGTAATCGCAATTAGATCCTGGAAAAATAACTACTCCAAATTTCATACTTCTACAAGCTCGTAAGTATAATCTTCAAGGTGAGGATTAGCCAATAGATCATTACAAATTTTATTCAGCGACATTGTTGCGGATTCACGCTCCGATTCATCTATCTTAAGTTCTATGTATTTATCAATTCTTACATCTGAAATATGATTTACACCAAGTGATTTTATTCCTAACTCAACTGCTTTACCTTGAGGATCAAGTATTGAACGCCTTCTTGTTATGAAAATCTTTGCTAAAAACATAATCAAATATCAAAATTTGTTAATTCATCTAAATCTTCTTCAGACTTCTCGCCATTAGTACTAAATATCCAGCCGACCAATGCCCGCCCAATTCCATATAAAATGAAAGATGCAATTAGAATAATAATCCACTTGCCTTCTGTTAAAATTGCAGTCACTAGAGCCGCAAGAAGAAAAAGAAAATAAAAGGGTTTTGATTTAAACTCCTTAAAGTTAATCTTTGGGAAGGCATCATATTTTATTCGACTGACCATCAATGCACTGACGAGAATAACCAGCGGCAAAAAGAGTAGTCCTGTTGATGCTGCAAATCTATTAACATCATAAAATGAAATAATAAAAGATGCGACAGTAATCGCCGATAAAGGACTTGGCAATCCGTAGAAGTAACTTTTATCGAATCCCACCAATTGAACATTGAATCTTGCAAGTCTAAGTGCAGTGCAAATTAAATAAAATGCGCTTATTAAAATTCCAACTTCAAAAAAAGATTTTAAGTGGATGTTATAAACTAAAAATGCCGGTGCA
>CAZNDS010000043.1:0-6309 GCA_964571865.1 uncultured Ignavibacteriaceae bacterium
AGCTTGAATATATAGTAAGTCTTGTCCACCGCAGGTGGAAGTAAGTAGTAAGTAGTAAGTAGAACTTCGCCCCTAAAAGATATTTTTAAACCGTAGCAGAAACCACAAGAGTATTTACATATCCCGTTATAAAGGATTCCGATTAAAAACAGATGTTTTTGGAATTGATTAATATGTCTAACAGGGTGAACTTGTTTTGTACTCACGATCTTCCCTAGTTGCTGTATAAATTTAAAAAAAGAAAAAATGATAAGCAAGTTCAAAAGTCTAGCTTTCCGTTTAACTATAAAGACGCACTGCAGTGTGTCTCTACGTCATCGAGTAATAAATTTTTGTTAGGTTAGAAAGATGCCATCCGTCAGCCGACGGATGGCATCTTTTATGTACAAACGTTTACCTGTAAATGTAAATCCCGCCCGGATTAATCTTCACGTCAAACTTGGCGATGTAATTTCCATTCTTATCGAAAATTTTTATTTCACCGTTCTGCGTGAAGTCTTTTGGATTTGAGATGTAAAGCTGCTCGGTTATTTCATCAAAAGTTAATGCATAGGGAATTCCGAATATATCATTTACTGTCGAACCATTGATGAAAACAGTATCCACATTTTTAGTACCGAGATTAATTCTACCGACTCCTTTATCGTTTAAATAATAAAGCTGATTACTTTTCGAAATCGTGAAATCTTGTGGATGATATGCCAGCTTAATGGAATCGACTAATAATAAAGAAGCCGGATCGATGACATAGAAGCCGGAAATAAAATTTGCGTCAAAGAAGTCGCCTGAGCAGCCGACAAATATTTTACCGTCATTCGAAAGCGAAAGCATTCTTGGATTTCGTCCGACAGAGATAGTCTTTATTATGCTGTTTGAATTTATATCAATCACTGAAACAGTTGTACCGCTGCCGAGATCAGAGTTCGCCACAAAGAGTTTATTCTCTTTATACACAATTCCTTCTGGAAATTTTCCAACCGGAATTTCACGTGTGATGCTTAATGTATTTGGATTGAACTCGATCACCGAGTTTTTTGAAAAGCTTGTTACAAATCCTCTTGTGGAGTTTAGAATAAAAATCTCTCTCGGGCTTCCTTTTGTTCCAAGATCAATTATACCGAGCGATTTTCCGTCGGCGAGATTCATTACTTCAATTTTGTTGCTGGCATCCACGGCAATGAAAGCTTTGCCTTCAAAAAAATAGAGACTGTTAGCGTTGTCTCCAATGAATTTACCATTCGCAGCTGAGTAGAAGTTATCGATGACTTTTTGAGTCTTTAAATCGTAATGACTTACTTCGCTGTTGTTTCTTCCATAAACGCCTTCGTTTAAAATGTATATACCTTCATTAAAAAGTTTCCCGTCATCGTCGATCGGATTATTCTTTTTTGAACAGCTAAAAAATAAAATCGAAAGTAAGAACAGCAGAATTGTTTTTTTCATTAATTAAATCTCCATTTTAATTGATAGTCTAAAATCTCTCCCAGGCATAGGATAAGATTGTATTAAAAAATAATTTTGGTTTGTAATATTATTTACACTCAATTGAATAGTGGCTGTGAATTTATTGATGTGAATTGAATAACCGAGAGCAAAATTGATAAGCATTGCCTCGGGAAGGACGTAATCCGGATCATTGTCTTCAGAATAAAATCTTTCGCTGAAATAATTTAGAATTATTTCAGATTGAAATTTGTCGAAATCGAAATCGAGAATAAAATTTCCTGTGTGCTTCGGGATGTATATCAACTGCTTTTTGTAAGTACGATCATTCTCTCCGAGTTTTTCGGCATTGTACACGTTTGTGTATGTATAGTTTAATCCTGCTGAAAGGAAATTTGTAAATTTAAGATTCGTGACTCTCAACTCAATGCCGCTTGAAGTAACTTTGCCAGCATTACGAGGAGTAAAAACAGCTATTCTGTTTGCATACCAAACAATCTTATTTTGCACTGTACGATTAAAGTAAACCAAATCAGCGTTGATGCTGGAAACATTAAAGTTGAGTCCTGACTCGAAATCATAAATTGATTCATTTCGGAGGTTTGATTCTGAAAGAAAATTTATTTTCGAGTAATACAATTCATAAAAATTTGGAATTCGTATACCAAAAGCATAATTGGCAAGAAGTCTAAATGAATTGTCGGCTACTGGAGAATATCCAACACCAAGTCTATAATTCAGAGTGGAGCTGGATTCATGGATGTTAGAGTTACTTGAACTCACAAAAGCGTTATTCAACATCAGATTTATTCCAATCTTGTGAGAATTTTCTGCGAGAATAAATTGCTTGCTGACCGCGGCAGAAATGTCGTAGTGAGTTCTTTTCAGTGAAGAAAGTTTCGTTTTGAAAATATTACTTTCAGCGAAAGAAAAATCTTCGAGGTATGAATTTATCCCTGCAGTAATTGAATAACTTTCTCCTATATAATTGGTTATGAATTTAAAGGAGAAGTTTTTGCTTTTAGACTTGAACTGCGTTGAACGAAGATTCACTTCAGCTTGTGGATCTGAAATTTCAAGATTTGCAACAGTAAATCCGAGAATACTTTCGAATGAAAATCCATTTTCAAGAAACCAATTCAAATTTGTAACAAACAGTTTGTTCTTTTCAAATTGTCTCACATTATTTTTGTCGTGCTTGTTCGATGCAATAAATCCTGGGAGACCAAGTTCTTTATCAGAAAAACGAAAAAGAGATTTAAGTGATAAAAAAGAATTCGAAATCTCGAAATTATTCTTGAGTGTAAGTTTAATAATTGAATGATCTAAATCTGCATTCTCTCTTTGAAATGTTTTCCCTTCAAATGGATAGTCATAATTATTCACTGAAGTTCTTCTATAAAATGCTAATCCGAAATTTGAACTTGAGACATCTTGATTGAATTGCGTGGAATACAAATTCAAACCAAATGATCCCATAGTATAATTGAGTATTAAATTTGTTGAGTCATTTTTTTGGAAAGGATCGAGATGGATTCTCCCGTTAGATGAATTTGCTCCCGCTAAACTAAATTCGCTTCCAAGGTTTACAGTTATTGAAGATAGCTCGTCTGCAATGAAATTGCTGAAGTCAAAATATCCGCCAAGAGTATTTGTTAAATCCATCCCATTCATTGAAACGGAAGAATATTCTGTCCCGGTTCCTCTTGCAGAAATTGTTTGGAGACTTCCTTCGCCTCCGTAAGATTTTACAAAAATACCAGATGACAGCTTGAGCACATCACCAAGTGCTTTTGAGTTGAACGAAATTAGTTTTTGAACATGAATAACTTGTTCATTAATTAAAAGATTTGAATTAGCCAAACCGGATTTTTCGTTGATGACAATTTCTTGCAGTTCATACTGCTTTGCGGAATCAAATTCAGCGATCGTAATAAAACTTAGTGAATCTCTTGACGAACTATAAGATCCAATATCCCTCTCGGCTTTTACAGTTAAAGCGAATGCCATGCAAGCTAAAAATATAAATTTGAATGTTGTTCTGTTCATAAAGATTTTAAAATAAAAAACCTCTTCGGGGGTGAAGAGGTTTAAAAATCAAATCATTATTTAAACTTTCCTTCCCCTCGAAGGATTGAGTCTACTCCATTGTCGGCAGGTCTCCTGGCTAATGCGAATTGTTAACGCCTTCCCATCCCAATTTCGAGGACAGTGGCAAGTGTCAGCAATCTCACCGCATTCACAGTTGCGGGGCAGCATCGGTCTTTCACCGATTTCCCTTTTAATCACGTGAACCAACAAAGGTATCAAAGAACTGGGTGCAGTTTATAGAATTAATTTTTAATTGTCAAGGTTAGCGAGGATAAATTTTCTAATCTATTTTCTATTGCTTTTTAATTTTGGCAAAAATCTTTTGCTTCCATCTTGGGTAGATGACATTATTAAATTTTGTAAGTCCTTCTGAAAAAATAATCATTAGCACGATCATTAAAATGACACCATTAATCGTTTCGAAGACATGTAGTTTATTTCCAAGAAAATATCCTACACCAAGATTCCATGAACTGCCATAAAGCAGCATTACATGTACTACATATATTTCAAGAGAATTTTTACTCGCGTTTTTCAAAAACTGAGGAATATGTTTAATCGAAATCGAAATGAGTGCAAACAAACTTCCAAAAATTAAAACGGTTCCCAAACGTGAATAAACAAGATTTGGACTTATTGTCCAAAAAGTTGAATCTGCAAATAAAAAGAGTTCAATTAAATTCAATATTACTGCACCAGCGATGAAGATAATTCCAAGCTTCAACTGAACTTTTGAGAGAATTATTAAGTCAGTGAAATAATTTTTCTTTTGAAAATAAATTCCGAGAACGCCGCCTAAAAATAAATAAGCTCCCCAGGGAAACAATGGAAAGAGTGAACCCGTTGCCTGAGAGAACCAAGAGGATAATGATATAGGTAACCAGTGTTCCCATTCAATTAATTTCACGATTGGGTGAAACATTAAAAATAAAAATGAGATGAGTAACAAAATTCTCATCGCTTCAAATTTATATTTGCGCGCGAGGGTTTCAATTCCCAATAAAATAAGGAGACTTACACCGATCAATTGAAGAATATCAACTGCCAAAAATAATTGAATCATTTGATAAGTGACATGCGTCCAATGAAAAGGTGAAGGCGTAGGCGACTTCATTAAATAGCCAACGAAAATAATTAATAGTGCCCGACGAATTGTTTTTCTCTGAATTAGTTTGAATTTCTCTGCAGAATCAGTTCTCTTGAATCGCACACCATAAACAAAACCGGAAGCAAACAAAAATAATGGTGCAGTTAATCCACGAAAAAACAACCAAGTATTAAATCCAACCGAACTTGGCATACGGAAGTTATAGCTCAACAACACATCAACAGTATGACCGTGCACCATTAAAAAAATGGCAGCGAACCTGAGCAGGTCAATGAAAATTACTCGTGAAGCCTGTCTTTGTTCGGAATTCGACATATCTTGTCTTTGTGTGAAAATATAAATATCAAATTAACTTCACAATAGGAATATTTTTTTGTTTTCTGCAGGATTTGTCCGAGGGCTGCCAATCTGTTCCAACATTCCAAATTGACTTTCAAAATGATATTTGATAATTTGAATTCGGTGATTATATATGAATTTATTAAAGTGAAGTCACCAATAATTTCATGATTATCCTGTTCTGAATGTGCAATTTTGTAAAATATTTTTCTCAAAATACTATCATATCTTCAAACTCACGCAATTTAAATCTTAAACTAAATGTTAATCAAATTAATTTATTTATTTTAGAAGGAGTACATTAATGGGATGGTTTGCCCGGACATTTACTTATTCAATCGGGAAAAAGTTGATAATGGCTCTTACCGGTTTGTTCTTGGTCATCTTCCTTCTTATTCATTTATTTGGAAATGTCTTCTTGTATTTGGGAAAAGAAGCTTTCAACACTTACGTTCACACACTAAATGAAACTGGTCTGAAGATCCCAATAAGAATTTTAGAAGTTTTTCTTGCTCTCGGATTTTTGTTCCATATTATCGATGGAGTAACTGTTTGGATTCAAAATCGCATCGCGCGTGGAGTTGGTTATAAAATCAAAAAACCCGATCCAGACAGCACGTTTGCATCTAGAAATATGATTATATCAGCTATACTTATTTTTGTATTTCTTGTTATTCATCTGCGTGATTTCTGGTACGCATTCCATTATGGTGATAAGGGACCTGATATTACAAACTATGATATTGTTCTCGGAGTATTTCACGAGCCTCTTTATGTCACGATTTATTTAGTGGCGATGGTTTTACTTGGATTGCATCTCTATCATGGATTCCAAAGTGCGTTTCAGACTTTAGGATTGAATCATAAAAAATACACTCCATTCATTGTTTGGTTTGGAAGATTTTATGCAATCTTTATTTCGGCTGCATTTGCGTCATTCCCAATTTACTTCTTTTTCTTTGTGAGGTAGAAATGAAACTAGATTCAAAAATTCCTGCAGGTTCCATTCAAGATAAGTGGACACAATATAAATTTAATCTCAAGCTTGTTAATCCGGCTAATAAAAGAAAATACAGTGCGATTGTCGTAGGAACCGGACTTGCCGGTGCTTCGGCTGCCGCATCTCTCGCCGAGCTTGGTTATAATGTTACAGTAATAACATTCCATGACAGCCCGCGTCGTGCACACAGTATCGCAGCACAAGGCGGAATTAATGCTGCAAAAAATTATCCGAACGACGGTGACAGTATTTATCGACTTTTTTATGACACACTAAAAGGCGGAGATTACCGAGCCAGAGAAGCGAATGTTTACAGATTAGCTGAAGT
>CAZNDS010000043.1:6319-17424 GCA_964571865.1 uncultured Ignavibacteriaceae bacterium
GCAACAATATTATAGATCAATGTGTCGCACAAGGAGTTCCTTTTGCGAGGGATTATGGTGGATTGCTCGATAACCGTTCATTCGGCGGTGCACAAGTTTCCAGAACATTTTATGCGCGCAGTCAAACAGGACAGCAATTACTCCTCGGTGCATACAGTGCTTTGAGCCGGCAAGTCGGTAAGGGTAATATTAAAATGAAAACCCGCCGTGATATGCTTGGATTAGTTATTGTTGATGGAATGGCACGCGGGATCATTGCCCGTAATTTAGTTACCGGAGAATTGGAAAGGTATTCAGCCGATGCAGTTCTTCTATGTACAGGCGGCTATTCGAGAGTTTTCTTCCTTTCAACAAATGCAATGAATTGTAATGCAACTGCAATATGGCGTGCTCACAAAAAGGGTGCAGCATTTGCGAATCCCTGCTTCACACAAATTCATCCGACTTCACTTCCTCTGCATAGTGAACAGCAATCAAAATTAACTCTAATGAGTGAAAGTCTAAGAAACGATGGGCGAGTTTGGGTACCCAAGCAAAAGAAAGATACTAGGAAACCTAATGAAATTTCCGAAGAAGAACGCGATTATTATCTCGAAAGAAAATATCCTTCATTTGGGAATCTATCCCCTCGCGATATAGCATCACGAAGCGCAAAAGAAGTCTGTGACGCTGGGAACGGAGTTGGAGAAACCGGTCAAGCAGTCTATCTCGATTTCGCCGATTCAATCAAGCGGCTTGGAAAAGATGTGATTGAAGAACGTTATGGAAATCTTTTCCAAATGTATGAAATGATTACTGATCATGATCCATATAAAGTCCCAATGATGATTTATCCTGCGCCGCATTACACCATGGGCGGACTTTGGGTCGATTATAATTTGATGAGTACAATTCCAGGTTTATTTGTTTTGGGAGAAGCAAATTTCTCTGATCACGGAGCAAATCGTCTTGGTGCGAGTGCTTTGATGCAAGGACTTGCTGATGGTTACTTTGTAATTCCTTATACGCTCGGAGATTATTTTGCATCTAATAAGTTCAAGCCGGTTAAAACCGATCATGAAGAATTCGCGAAAGAAGAAGGACGTCTCCACGAACAAATTGAAAAACTTCTTTCAATTAACGGAAAGAGGACGGTCGATGACTTGCACCGGCAGCTTGGAAAAATTATGTGGGAAAATGTTGGCATGGGAAGGAATGAACAGGGATTGAAAAAAGCTATAGATGAGATTAAAGAACTACGTGAAGAATTTTGGAAGAATGTAAATGTACCTGGCTCAGATAGAGACTTGAACCAAGCACTTGAACGTGCATGCAGAGTTGTAGATTTCTTCGAACTTGGTGAGCTAATGGCAATTGATGCACTAAACAGGAATGAATCCTGCGGAGGACACTTCAGAGAAGAATATCAAACAGAAGAAGGTGAAGCGAAACGAGACGATGAGAAATATTCTTATGTGGCAGCTTGGGAATTCGAGCAAGTTGGTAAATGGAATCTTCACAAAGAACCTCTTGTATTTGAATATGTAAAACCATCTACGAGGAGTTACAAATAATGAGTGGAAATAAATTAGATCTAATTCTAAAAGTCTGGCGTCAGCCGATTAATTCAGCAAAAGGAAGTTTTGTAACTTACCATGCAAAAAATATTTCGCCTGATATATCTTTCCTCGAAATGATGGATTTAGTGAATGAAGAATTCGAAAGCAAAGGAGAAGACCCAATTGCAATAGAACATGATTGCCGCGAGGGAATTTGCGGATGCTGCGGACTTGTGATCAATGGCAGGCCTCATGGTCCATTAAAAGGAATAACAACGTGTCAGCTTCACATGCGGCATTTCAAAGATGGCGAAACAATTTGGATAGAACCCTGGCGAGCAAAAGCATTTCCAGTTATTAAAGATTTGATGGTTGATCGGAGTGCATTCGATAGTATCATTCAAGTAGGTGGTTTTGTATCAATTAATACCGGCGGAATTCCTGATGGAAACGCTATCCCAATTCCGAAAGAAGTTGCCGAGCTGGCTATGGACGCCGCGTCTTGTATTGGCTGCGGTGCATGTGTTGCTGCATGCAAGAACGCATCGGCTATGTTATTTGTGAGCGCAAAGATTTCGCAGTTAGCTTTACTCCCGCAAGGAAAAGTCGAACGAGAAATAAGAGTCGAAAACATGGTCGCAAAAATGGATGAACTGGGTTTTGGAAATTGTACAAATATTGGCTCTTGCGAAGCTGAATGCCCGAAAGAAATTAAAATAACAAACATTGCAAGATTAAACCGAGAATTCATTCGTTCGAAACTTTGTTCTACTCTAAAATAAGTTTTAGACACAAAGCTGATATTTGAAAACTGCTATTTGCTGAATCTGAATTCGAGCTTTGTCTCTTTTTTCTTTCAGGATTTCTTGACAAAACTTCTACCATTCTATAAATTGGTTTAAGATTTTTTCAGTTAATTACGAAGGGAAAACTATGGAACAGATATCGATATTCGAGTTGGAGAAAAATATTGCTCAGATAATTAAGAATGCAAGTAGCGGTGAAGAATTAATCGTTACTAAAGATGGAAAACCAATAATAAAAATAACTCCTATCGCTTCAAGACCAAATGCTAAATTCGGAAGCGCGAAGGAGAAAATAAAATTTATCGCAGAAGACTTTGATGAAACGCCCAAAGAATTCGAAGATGAGTACATGCCTTGAGATATTTGTTAGACACACACGCTTTTCTATGGTTTGTTGGTGGTATTGAAGGGTTCTCTCAGGAAGTTATTGATCTGATAATTGATTCACGCAATCAAAAATTACTCAGCATTGCAAGTATCTGGGAATTGTCTATAAAAATTAGTTTGAAAAAAATCAAAATAGAAGGGAGCTTAATCGACTTCGTTAAAAGTGAATGCGAAAAGAATGGTTTTGATTTGCTAAATATTACTCTGGAACATTTGAACAAACCCTCTCATCTGCCATTTCATCACAAAGATCCATTCGATCGATTGATTATTACTCAAGCATTGGTAGAAAGTATTCCAATAATTAGCTCGGATGAGGTATTTGAGAAATATAAAGTAAAAAGGATTTGGTAATCAAGATTTGTAGAATGGCTTATTTCTATGTTTGATAGAGAAAAACAGATAGTAATAAATAAATTTTGTGATGCGATCTTTAGAGATACTAATGAGATTACGTTAGGAAAAATTATCTCCCTGCCAATTCCAGAATCTATTAAAAAATATTTTGATGAAGATATAAAACAGCGTCTTGACCGCGAATTGGCTGAAATAAAGAACTTCTCAACTTTCAATTTCGAAAAACCGGAAGTCAAGCCCCTCCTGAACGAGCTTACTGTGGTTTTGAAGACAACAAAGACTTTTGATATTAATGAGTTCTCGACTTCATTAAAATTAGCATTGGACTTTACAATTGATTATCTCCTTCGTCCATGTGATATTTTGACAGATTTCGTTTATGATTATAAAAATGAGCAGTCAAGTGAATTTATACTTCGTAGATTAAAATTCGTTCATGACTATGAATATCTCCCTGAAATCATAAAGGGATATTTGAGTAGGAAGAATATTGACTCGATTAGGAAAAAGGAATTTCTATCTTTAATAACCAAAGCAAATAAAGAGTTCACTAAGGAATTCACTATTCTGGATCATTACGAAAATTTCAGGTCATTTAAGAACTTCCTAAATAAATTAGATCTTTATTTAACAGCCAATGCCGAAGCTGAAGCATTTCAAATATTTTTGACTGATTCAGAACAGGAAAACTTTGTTGCTTTCATCGAAGAGAAGAAAAAAGATTTGACCGATCCGCGTCTTGATTTTAAAGCTTTTCTTCAATCGGTTACTTTACCTCGTACAGAAGCCGCACGGAAATCTAATGCACTCGATTTTCTTGAAGAAGGAAAAAAATCTCTCTCCGATGAAAAATCCGAAAAGAAAGTTCATCAAACAACTCCAACAATTAAAGCCGAACCAAGTACTGAAACTGTTTCGACTCAAAACTCCGGTGAATTATTTGAGCATCAATCTGAATTATTCACAGAAAAGACCAATGAGCAAGAAGTTGTAGAATTCGAACAACCTGAAGAACATTCTAAGAATAACAATGAGCTATTCAATAAGTTAACGAGCAAAGAAAAATTCGAAAAAACTGACTTTGCACGAAATCTGGATGGGCAAATAAAAAATCGCTTAAGAAAGCTCGTTATTAAAAAATTATTTAACGGAATAGATGAGGAGTACTATTCTACCGTTGCTTTACTGGATAAAGCAGAAAGCTGGGATGAAGCTTCTCAATATTTAACTGATCTTTTTCAGCGGAAAAATATTCAACCTTACTCGAAGGCTGCAATTAAGTTCACAGAATTTTTATACGATAACATCAGATAACCTCTATCAATAAAATTGTTTTTAGATTATGTTGAAATATTAATAAGCTCAGGCAAAGGTGGCAAGGGCTCGGTCAGTTTCCGTAGGGAAAAGTATGTTCCAAAAGGAGGCCCCGACGGTGGAGATGGAGGAAAGGGCGGAGATGTTGTGTTTATCTCCGATTCAAATCTATCAACACTGCTCGATTTTAGATACAAAAAGCAATACGTTGCTCAAAATGGCGAAAATGGAATGGGCGCACTCAAAACTGGAAAGGACGGAAAAGATATTATTCTAAAAGTGCCTGTTGGTACAATTGTAAAAGAAAAAGAAAACGGAAGAATAATCCATGACTTCATTGAAGTAAATGAATCCTTCATTGCAGCAAAAGGTGGAAAAGGCGGGAGAGGAAATACACATTTTAAATCGGCAACTAATCAATCACCGAGGAAAGCTGATAACGGAATGCCCGGTGAAACAAGATCACTCAGTCTTGAACTGAAATTAATTGCAGATGCCGGGCTTGTAGGATTTCCAAATGCAGGTAAGTCTACACTTATTTCTGTCGTTTCTGCAGCAAGACCGAAGATTGCAGATTATCCTTTCACAACCCTTGAACCGGTTTTGGGGATTGTAAAATACAAACAGTTTAAAAGCTTCGTCATTGCGGACATTCCCGGCATCATCGAAGGTGCATCGGAAGGGAAAGGTCTTGGGCTGCAATTCCTTCGTCATATTGAACGGACAAGAATTTTAGTATTCATGCTCGATGCAACTTCTGAATCAATTAAAGAAGATTATAAAATTCTTCTTGCAGAATTAAAAAATTACAGCCCAAAGCTGTTAAAGAAAGAACGACTGATAGCTTTAACAAAAATCGATTTGCTTGATGAAGATGAGCGAAAAAGTCTTGAGAAGGAAATCGCAAAACATCCTATTGAAAAAAATATTAAGTCAATTCTCATTTCTTCTGTTGCAAATATTGGAATTGAAAACCTATTAAATGAAGTTTGGCAGAAACTTAGAGACCAGTCGTAAGAAAGTTTATTTCTCATCAGCAGTATTGGTAATAATTCTGTTGGTTTCTGGATTCGTGTGTCTAAGTTTCGGTACGGTTAACTTTCCTCTTTCAGAAATTATTAAGGCAGTAATTTCAGCAGACCAATCAGATCCTACGATTAGAAATATAATCCTGGATTTAAGACTTCCACGCATCTTAACCGCGATGTTTGTCGGAGCTGGTTTATCGATAAGTGGTGCAGCTTTTCAGGCTTTACTCCGCAATCCATTAGCGGAGCCGTACATTCTTGGTATTTCAAGCGGTGGAGCTTTTGGTGCAATTCTAAGTTTGGCAATTGGAGTCGGCTTTTTAGGAACACAAAGTTTTGCTTTTGCCGGAGCACTCATCACGTTCATTTTAGTTTTTTATTTCGGAAAAAGATTTGGGGAAATAGATCCGACTACGATTATTCTTGCCGGTGTAATGATCGGAGCTTTTTTCTCTGCATTAATCTTGCTGATGATCTCTTTCATTGATCAAAGCCTGCGATCTGCACTTTATTGGTTAATCGGAAATCTTTCTTTCGCAAACTATCAAAGTGTACTTACGATATTTCCGATCTTAATTATTTGTGCAATTGTATTAATCTCATTCAGTCAAAGTTATAATTTAATTTCCATCAACGAAGAAAATGCTAAACAATTCGGTATTAATACAAAACTTGTGAAAAACCTTACTTATTTATTTGCCAGTTTATTGATAGGAATTATAGTCTCGTTTGTCGGAATAATTGGTTTCGTCGGTTTATTAATTCCGCACGTATGCAGGATGATTTTTGGAAATGATAACAAGATTGTACTTCCAACTTCATTTTTACTCGGGGCGATTTTTCTTGTCTGGGCAGACCTTTTATCCAGAGTCTTGATCCCCCCGACAGAAATTCCCATCGGAGCCATTACAGCAGTCTTGGGTGCACCAATGTTTATTGTTATATTAAGACAAAAGAAATATGAATTTTAATTTGCGGAGGTTCGCATGAAAAAAATATTTTTATTTTCGCTGATAGTAACTGTGATTTCATATTCAGGCTGTTCTGAAAGTGGAATTAATTTATTTTCCGATCAGGATGAAGTAAATCTCGGTGCACAAGTTGACGCTGAAATTCGAAGCAATCCTGCTGAGTTTCCGATTTATTCGGGTGATCCTTATGTTAAGAATTATATTAATTCAAATATTTTTATACCAATCTTAAATTCACCTGAAGTTAAAAAGCGAGGCATTTACAATTACAATCTTGAAATCATCAAGAACGATACAACTCTAAACGCGTTTGCTACCCCCGGCGGATATGTTTATTTATATACCGGCATATTGAAATATTTAGACAGCGAAGCAGCATTAGCCGGAGTGCTTGGACATGAAATTGCACATGCTGAGAGGAGACACGCAACTCAGAGAATAACTGCATACTATGGAATAAGTATTTTATTGAGCTTGATTCTCGGTGAAAATCCAACTCAATTAGCCGAACTCGTAGCAAATTTATTTACAGGTCTCGCTTTTTTGGCAAATAGCCGTGCGAACGAAGATGAATCGGATGACTATTCAATTCGTTATTTGAAATCGACTAAATACTATCCCGGCGGTGTTAAATTCTTTTTCGAGAAGATGAGAGATGATGGATTAGTATCTTCCGGCAGTTCTCAAATTTTAAATTTTCTTTCAACTCATCCGGATCCAGTTGAAAGAATTAAATCTGCAGATCAGAGATTAACTTCTCAAGGGATCAAAGTTATACCATGGACCTCGAACGATGCCGATGTTTTCCGCGGAAGCTACACCACCAACATTAAAAATAAATTAAGATAAATAGGGAGGATGACAAAATGTTTAAAGAAAATAAGTTTATTCTGCCTGCAGCAATTTTAGGTGTATTTTTTCTAGTTTCGATTTTCGTTATTTCGTCTGCATGGCGAAATCACACTCGTTCAAATCAGACTATATCGGTAACAGGTTCAGCAAAAATGGATATCGTTTCTGATTTTGCGGTGTTGAGAGGAACTCTGTCATCACAATCATTTACTGCACCAGAATCTTTTCGTCAGTTAAATGGACAGAAACCAGCCTTGATGGATTTTCTGTTGAAGTACGGATTCCCGAAAGAAAAAATTACTTTTCAAACTGTAAACAGTTATCCTCTCTATGAAATTACATCGACCGGCGTACAGACAGGAAATGTCAGAGCTTATGTCTATTCACAACGGTTTGAATTAATGTCGGACGATGTGAACAAAGTCCAAAGTCTTTCACTCGATATAAGCAGCCTGGTGGAAAAGGGAGTGAGCATTTCTGTCGATATGCCTGAGTACCACTACACAAAGCTTGCGGATCTTAAAATCCAGATTCAAGCTGAGGCGGCAAAAGATGCGATGAACCGTGCGGAAAAAATCGCGGAAGCAACCGGAAGTTCACTCGGTTCGATGCGCAGTGCGCGAATGGGAGTTCTCCAGATCACACCGAAGTTTTCGAATATGGTTTCGGATTATGGCGTGAACGATCTAAGCTCAATCGAAAAAGAGATCACTGCTGTTGTAAGTGCCGCGTTTGAGATTCGATGAATGGAATAGTATTTAGTACTGAGTAGTGAGTAAGGTTGGACAATTCATACACGTAGAATTAGCTCAGTTTGAGTTGATTTGTACGCATGATATTTCGCTGCAGGAGGGAGTTCCATAAAAACAAAACCAGCGAATGCAAAAAGCAATAATCAAAAACATTTTACTCCGGCTTGGATGGAACAGCAAGGATGAGACAATGGTTATGCATTATTATAATACTTTTTTGCTTCGCTTGTAATTTTCACAATAAAATTTGTCTTTGCTCGAGTATAAGATATTCTGTCATCGCCAAATTCCTTTATCAAGCTAATTTTTAAATCGGAATATTCTTTTGCTAATAAGGGTTTTTCAATCAAGTAATCTCTGAAATATAATCTATCACAATGTTCAAAATTACATTCCACCATGTGGATATGGTGAGTTCTTTTACCATCTTTATTTCTCTTTATAAACCAGCAGTAATATGGGGGCTTGTTATCGTCAAAAGAAGGTCTCCAGAAATATTCATAACCTTTTGATTCTAAAATTGTAACAACTTTCTTTTTAGTTTCTTCCAAGCTGGTTACTTCTACTAAAATATCGATAATAGGTTTAGCTGTCATACCTGGAATTGCGGTGCTGCCAAAATGTTCAATTCTCTTGATAATATCCTTATGCAAACATTTAATCAAATGCTTTTTTTCCGTTTCGAACAATGCTCTCCATTTAGGGTTGTAGTCTTCAAGTTCTACAACTTCAGATGAAACACGCAATATTTTCTCTTCTAAAGTCTCCATCATTTTTGAATGGTTAATGGCATTTTTCTAATGTACAAACCATCCGTCAAGTGACGGATCTATTGCAGAACTATTAACGCATATTAAGAATTCATAGAATTGAAAAAGATGGAATCTATCGTTTGTAATTTGGATAGAACCTGCCCGCCGAACTCTCCGTCAACTGACGGGAGGTGAGGCAGGCGGGAAATATCCCATCTTTTCTCAAACTTGTTGCTGAAGGCAGGATTGCAATCCATCCCCCAACTGACGCACAGCAATGCAGCAAGAAAACTTTACCGATGATAATTAATGAATTTCATTATTTCATTTCGCGGAGAGTTCAGTAAACTTTTGTATTAAAAGTTTCTAAGTAAACAAATGCTGAACAGTTTTACAGTTTACCACACTTTTCGGGAACCTCGGCTTGAAGCATTTGTTATAGAGTGTTCTTACCTAAACATTTCTTTAAAAATAATATCTAACTTTTTATCAATATCATCAATGAGTGTCGTATGTGGTATTCCAAGTTTCTGTAAGATTTGTGAGAATCTTTTATATCCCTCGGTGCTTCTTAGTTCAATCCACTCACAGTTAAGTTTTGTTGCTTGTTCTTTATTTAAATCTGAAAGTTTATCTGCTACAAAGAGACTGCTTTCTCTTGCAAAAATTGCGTCAGCACTCCCTGGATTTCCTTTTCCCATAAGTTTAACTTCACAACGATAATATTTTCTATCATTGATTAAATAAAAATCTACTTCCCTCATTGATTCGGGGACGCGAGACTGGTCATAGTGTTTGGAAGGAACATCAAATATTTTACATAGAGTTGTCATTAAATATTTTTCTGCACGCTTGCCTGCTGTACTCCAAAGTCCTCCACGCAATTCAGCTCTCTTGACTGCAAGTGTATTTATAACAATTAAACTCTCACTTACATTCAAATCAACACTTACACCACGGAATTTAATTGATAATGTCAAATCTAATTCGTGTTCGCTTTCAGTTAATTCTTTTATTGCATTGTAAAGAGTATCATAATGTTCATTAGAAGCTTCAATAACAATCTCTCTCTTCGCGGTGTTATACATATTTGTAATTGTTTTCTTATTCAATCCAGAGTTGATTGCTACTTCGCTTGATGAAAGCTTTGGATTTAAGAACTCTTTCTTATACCAGTCAAAAGTTATGTTTTCACTTTTTAATTTTGCTTCAACGATTCTTTTAAAAAAATCAATTGCATACTGTAAAAATTCAGCATTTATTAGAGTAACTATTTCGATACGATAATCTTTTCCTTTAACTAGCAACGAATTACATTTTTAATAACCTGGTCGGTAAGTGTCATAGATTTTTTGATTTTATAAATTGCTCGATCGTGAGGAAACTTGTTTCTTTCTCCTTGAATAGACTTTTGTGATGAGCTTTTTGCTTCATGTAATTAAAATATTTTTCATCTTTTTCTGTTAAGAAGAAGTAACGGTTTAAGCTTTTTGCAGTTCTGCCTACTGTTCCACTTCCCGCAAACGGATCAAAAATTAAATCGCCTTTAAAGGAATAATATTTAATAACTCTTTTACACAATTCAACTGGAAAGACTGCTGTATGCACTTTGTCGAAGGTGGGATCGATTCTCCAAACATTTGTTGTCTCATATCCATCCTCAACTTTACTTTCTTTAACAGTTGCCAAATTATATTGTCGAATATTCCAATCCAATAATTTTTCAGTTTTTTTCCTATAGACCATTAAATATTCGGTTGTAGCATTTGGTTTGTAACCGAGGGGTTTTCGATGTTGTAAAAAACCTGCATTTCGATTTTTTACGCTAGCTTCCGGTTTTAACCAAACAATATCATCAATAAATTCCCATCCCATTTCAATAAGGTAAGGATGGATATCAAAAGGAATCGGATATCTTTTACTTGAATGAGAGCGGCTTACACGTGGAATTATTATAGGCGAAGTATTAAGGATAAAGAAACGCCCTTCTTTAGTTATTCTATGAACTTCTTTAAAAACTTCATCTAAAAAAAATAAATAATCTTTATAGCTTAGATAAATAGAATAATCCCGTGCATTATAATAAGGGGGTGAAGTGAATGTTAAATGAACACTGTCATCCGGAACGTTTTTTAAAATATCTATTACGTCTCCATTAACAACAACATTTTTCAAATAATCGTAAGATTCAGGATGTAGTTGTTCATTATTAGATTTAACCTCAGAGAAAAATTCTTTGTTGATAACACTTTTGACCATTTCATTTGGATGTTCAATTAATGGCTTCAGGATCTTTTGAACGTTTTCATCGTCACGAAAAACTAATAGTCCTCTGATTGCTTGACAAA
>CAZNDS010000044.1:0-17346 GCA_964571865.1 uncultured Ignavibacteriaceae bacterium
GAAAGCCGTAAACCACCAGCGTCATTGTAAGCGAAAACTTTTTAGGATATCTGAAGAGAGAATAAATGAGCATCTTCCAAAAATGGCTCTTCCCTTTTTCTACTATACCAATTGACCACAATAATTTGAAAAAAGCTTTTAGTTCGGTGAAAGTAATTTTGTTCGATTTCCAGGAAGGAACTTTATAATTTTTTATAAACTTTTTTATTCTCTCATAATATTCTTTGTGAGCATAAATTGTGTGGATGATTTTTGAATAACCGCTTATTAAAACTTTATAATCCATTTTAGGAATAAAGTTAGTTGCACCATCCATGTTATTCCCTTTGAAATTTTCTAACAGACGTTTTTCCTTTTTTAACCTTTCAAAAAGTTTTGTTCCGGGAGGTGCATTCAATAATCCTACCATTGCCGCAACAATTCCGCTTTCTTGAATGAATTTTATCTGTCTATCGAAAATCGTGTGGGTGTCGCTGTCAAATCCAACAATAAATCCAGCCGAAACAACCATTCCTTTGTTCTGTAATTTTTTAACAGCCGAAATAATATCTCGGTTTAAGTTGTGTTTCTTTCCGCACTCGAGCAGGCTTTCGTCATTCGGTGTTTCAATTCCAACAAATATTTTGTGAATACCTGCATCAACCATGAGGTTTGTTAATTTTTCATCGTCGGCTAAATTAATTGTGACTTCCGTAATAAAACTGAAAGGATACTTTTTAGCTTTCTGCCACTCGATTAAAGCAGGAAGAATTTCATCTTTTAATTTTTTTCTGTTTCCTATAAAATTATCATCGACAATAGAAATATCTCCACGCCAGCCAAGCTTATGTAGTGTTTCTAATTCATTTAGAAATTGCTCTTTGCTTTTAGTCCGCGGGCGATGTCCATTGAGCATTGTAATGCTGCAAAATTCGCAATCGTATGGACAACCTCTTGAATATTGTAAGCTCATTGATACATATTTTTTTCTATCGAGTAAATTCCACATTGGAATCGGAGATAAAGACAGATCGGGAAATTCGTTTGAAGTATAAACGTCTTTTGGAGTTCCGTTCTCAAGGTCTTTCAAGAAGTGAGGGAGAGTTATCTCAGCTTCATTCAGTAAGAAATGGTCTACACCTAAAATATCTTTATATTCTGTTGTAACAAGCGGACCTCCAGCGACTACTTTCGTTCCGATTTTATTTGCCCTTCGGATAACTTCTTTAAATGAACTTAAATGAACGTTCATTCCACTCAAAAAAACATAATCTGCCCATTGAATATCCTTATCACTTAGCTTCGTGACGTTCATATCGACAAGTTTTTTCTCCCATTCCGTTGGAAGCATTGCGGCGATTGTAATCAATCCGAGCGGTGGTTCTACAGATTTTTTTGAGACAAATCTTACCGCATCTTTAAAGCTCCAAAAAGTTGACGGGGTTTCAGGATAAACTAGCAATATCTTCATCTTGTAATAACCAAATGTTCTTTTTACTTTGTATTAAAAATCACGACTTCTGATTTCTGTGAGCAAAGTTGTAAATTTTTTCGAATAAGTAATGTAAAAAAAATGTAAAAGTTGACTATGAGAAGAAAGAACGCTCATTTTTTTCACATACTAATTTTTATACTTGCACAAATAGCATGGATGGGGTTGCTTGGATTATGGATTTACTGGTATGTGACCAATTACTTAATATTCGAACAGGTCGGTGAAAAATTATCTCCACAAATCGATTTCTACAGTCCAAATGTTTGGGCTTTTGTAGGCGGTATAGTTTTAATAGCAGCGATCGCTTCCGGTACGTTCATAATATTTAGAAATTTAAGTGTACAATTACGACTCGCAAAGCTTTACGATAATTTTATTTCTAACGTTACGCATGAATTAAAGTCTCCATTAGCTTCGATACAGCTTTATCTCGAAACCTTAAAAACTCGCGAAGTACCCGCTAAAAACCAGAAAGAGTTTTTAGGATTAATGTTAAAAGATACCGAACGCCTAAATAATTTGATCAACTCGATATTGGAAATCCCAAGAATCGAACACAAGAAAGTTGCGCATGATTTTCATATTTATGATGCAGAAACGATTGTACGCTCTCTCTTAAATGAAACGATCAATCAATTTAAAATCCCCAAAGATTCACTCAAAGTAACAGGTACGGCATTGTGCAAATGCGTTGTCGATCCAAACGCATTGAAAATCGTATTCGATAATTTGACCGATAATGCAATTAAATATTCACCTGCGCCGGTTAAAATAGACGTTAACTTGAAATGCAATGAGAAAAAGTTCTTTATAGAATTTAGAGATAGTGGTATCGGTATTACGGTTAAGGATTTAAAAATAGTATTTAAGAAATTCCATAGGATTTATCATAAAAATATACCGAGCGTTAAAGGAACAGGATTAGGACTCTATTTGGTAAAAGAAATTATTAAAAGCCACGGAGGAAAAATATCTGTCTTCAGTGAAGGATTAAACAAAGGAACAACCTTCCGGATTGAACTGCCAATCTATCAAGCTTCAAAAAAACATTACATAAATTATCTACTAAAGCTTACACGGAAAAACAAGGAAGAGCAAGAGTCCATTGGAGGCGAGCAGACTCCAGAGGTATTTTTATTTAGAGAAGAAAAAGATGAGAAAAGAGATGTTTGAAGGAAGTAAAATTTTATTAGTAGAAGATGAAGAATCGCTTGCAATAGGTCTGAGGTACAATTTAACCGAAGAAGGTTTTGTTGTCACTTGGATTAAAAACGGAAAAGATGCAATCGAAAAACTTAATAATGAAGAATATGACCTCATCATTCTCGATATTATGCTTCCGTACGTAAACGGTTTTGAAATAACTCAATATGTCCGCGAAAAAAATCCACAGCTACCTCTCTTGATATTAACGGCTCTGACTCGGAAGGAAGACCGTGTTAAAGGTTTGGAGCTTGGTGCCGACGATTACGTTACAAAACCATTTCATCTTGATGAATTAATTCTGCGTGTTAAAGGAATGCTAAAACGCAAAATGTGGTATAAATCCGCAATAGATTCCCAGCCTGTTTACAAGTTCGGGAATATCGGAATTGATTTTGAGAAACTAATTTGCATCAGAGGAAAAAATAAAATTAGACTGACACCGTATGAAGCAATGGCATTAAAATATTTGATTCAGAACAAAGGGAAGATAGTCTCACGAAAAGAATTGCTCGCAAATGTTTGGAGCACAACCGGCGAGATAGAGACAAGAACTGTTGATAACTTTATTGTTCGTCTTAGGAAATATATCGAACCCGATCCTTCAAATCCTACCTATATCAAAAGTGTAAGAGGTGCAGGCTACATGTTTTCAGATTGAGTGAAATCGATAGATTAAAGTTGACACAAATCTGAATTGGTTGGGAGAAAAACCAAATGTTTGTCTCATATAAGTAGTAACAACGTAAAAATTTCTGGAGGTGTGTTTTTTGCCAAAAATTGATTCGCCTATCCTAAATTAAAGGAGGCGTTTGGTATTGACTCGGGAGATATGTCCTCTTACATACTTGCAACTTACAATATTGTAAGTTACATATGTGTAAAGAATTCGGAAATACATAAGTAAAAACAAGAACTGTTGATAATTTTATTGTTCGTCTTATGAAATATATTCAACCCGATCCTTCAAATCCGACTTATATCAAAAGTGTGCGCGGTACTGGTTACATGTTTTCGGATTGAGATAAAACGATAGAATTAAATCGACCTTTGAGAATTGCTATTCCTAAAAATACGTCCAATCTCGAAGGAGGCAAAATAATTTGGCAAAAATTTAATGAGAAAAATAAAAAGATCGCTGGAATTGATTCTTAAAAACATTTTATCAAAATTAAAATCAATGGATATTAAATTTACCCGCTACAGAAATTCATACTGATGAGACAAGCATATCAATTAAAAGGGATAATTTCAAATATCCAAACATAGTATTGCTTCACTTGGACCATTATCAACAATAATAATGGATAAAACAATGAAACAATTATTTATCGTAGGTTCATTTCTGGTTTTTTCAAGTTATTCATTCTCACAAATAAAATGCGACATTAAGAACTATTACGATGATTTTATTAAAATCCAAAAATTAAAATATAACGATGAAGAATATTTGATTAAACAAGTGGTTGAAACAAAAAATATGGGATGTTTCTCAAACCTTGTAAATAGTAATAGAATGTACATCGACTATTTACTTACAAACTTTTCTTCTCATTCTAACTATGAAGTTTTATTGTCC
This sequence comes from uncultured Ignavibacteriaceae bacterium, assembly GCA_964571865.1. Lineage (GTDB taxonomy): Bacteria > Bacteroidota > Ignavibacteria > Ch128b > Ch128b > JAHJVF01. The sequence goes on from CAZNDS010000044.1 coordinate 4,257, forward strand.
ATAACGGATAGTTCGACCTTGCAGAAAATCTATATCAAACAATTGCAAGAAGATAGCTTGTTTAATTCCGTTATGTCAGATCTTGTAGCAAAGACAATCGAGAAGCAATTGTCTAAAGACACAATTTCAATGGACAAACTTTTGAATATTGCGGTGAAGTATTTTTCGATTTTAAGAATTAATGAAGATGGTTACTATGTTGGAAAGGTGTGTGTCGGCCTAAACCTCGTCGAAAAAACAGAAAAAGATAGGCAACCACAAATGGAAGCGTTTAGTTTTTCTTCAATTTTGAAGAATTATCAAAGTGAAGAATTTAGTATGTATGATGAATTTGTAAAAGCTATTAAAGAGTTGAATAAAGTAAATCTTGGTATTGACAAAGAAGAAAGACTTTTACGAGCACAAGGTGCAATCTTCTTATTGATGAGAAATAATGTTAACCTTAGAAAGATGCTTAAAAGTGAATATGAAAAAAACATAGATAATTTACCTTTTGTCTTGATAGACAAATAATTGTTGTTGCTGACAGTAGATTTAAAAAATGACGGGTGCATCGAGTTGCAGGAAACTTTCAGAATGGTTCTAACAAACTTCTATGCTTTGAAAACTGTTTATCGCTTCAAAATTCCTGTACTTATCATAATTTGCAGAAGTTAGTTGTAATTTTTTTCAAAACCAATTGAAACAAAATTAAACACTTACTATCTTTAATATATGAGAACTTCAATTCAATATCTTAACGATTCAAAGGGTAAAACCGTAGCAGTACAACTTCCATTAACAGAGTGGGAAGAAATTCTCTCTAAATTAAGAAAATACGAGCAAATTCTTCGGGTAAAGTCTGACTTAAGCGAAGCATATACCCAAGTAAAAAAGATGAAAGAGGGAAAAATAAAAAAACAGACACTCTCTGATTTTCTGAATGCCATATAATGTTCTTCCCACACCCAAGTTTAAGAAGGAAGCAAAAAGGATTATTAAGAAATATCCTTCACTAAAAAGCGAGCTTTATGACTTTGAAAAAAGCCTCGCTGAAAATCCAATTCAAGGAACAAGTCTAGAAAACAATACTTTTAAAATACGACTTGTTAGTAAAAGTAAAGGCAAAGGGAAACGCAGTGGAGCAAGAATTCTTACCTATGTACTACATGAAGAACTTGAAGTTTATCTTCTCACTATCTACGACAAATCAGAAATCGAAAATGTTGATGATAAAACACTCAGGAAATTAGTTGCAGAGATTACAAGAATTTAAAAAACTGTCACTAATCCGCCTTCGAGGAGATAATACCGATCGTTAAAACACTGTTGTAACACATATGCTATCAACGCAGGCATCTGTAAATTATTAATGAACTGTCGTATTCCAATTTTCATTTTTTTGTTTATTCATTCAAATCGGGCTATGCAACTAAGTTACTAAACCCGGAATAGCTATCAATCCGTGATATAGCAGGGTAAGTTTAACTCAAACAATTCTAATCCCAGTTTCTAAAATCTCCTTTACGAATAGGTCGCTTTCGTCAAAATCTTCCGGGCGGTAAGGAAGCGGTGAGATTCCAAAATCCACTGCAGAAATTGCTTTAATCATACGTTCTTTATCGAACAATCTAATTCCAGTGAAATCTTCTGAGACCAATGCTACATCGATATCACTCCATTCATTTTGGGTTCCCTTTGCATATGAACCATAAAGAAATGCCTTTTGAATTTTAATATCATACTTCTTCAACTCATCTACAAAGTGTAGTAGTTTTTCTTTCACTTCAATTGCAGCTTCAACCATTGGTAAAATTCCTTAATTTCCTTAAAATTTTTTTCTGTATATTCTTTGGTCATCACCTTACTCCAAGTTGCCTTGTAATCTGGATAACGAGTTTCAACGTTGTAATTATTAACATTCAGTAAAAACTCTTTTTGCTCTTTACTTAAATTTAGTTTTGTTTTATCTGCAAGTTTAACCAAATCATGAATCTTGGGCGGCGTTTGTCCAGTGGCTTTTACATAATGTGCTTTCAATATTTTTTCTAAAATCAAATGCCCGATAAATAAACACCAAACGTAATGACCATTATCAAATAAACTCTCTGCGACCGGAACATCTTGCTCGGCGATTGTAATCCAATAATTTATTTGCTCTTCATTCGTCATTTTAATTAAAATTTAGTTGCAATCGACTTAATAATCAAGCAACAATTCAATTTATCTTCAAATTAAAGTTCTTTACTCTCTTTCTCCATCATTCTCTAACGGTAAAAAGAAAATCGTTATCATTCCAGGGATTGTAGTCAGCACGCTTAGCGTGAAGAGCCAGACGTAGCCTACTTCCATTTGAATTACTCCGCTTACGAATCCTGGGATCATCATTCCGACTGCCATCAGTCCAGTTGAAATTGCGAAGTGAGAAGTTTTGAATTCCCCTTTCGAAGTATATAGAAGAAAAACCATAAACGCGGTAAATCCGATTCCATAGCCAAATTGTTCGATGATAATGCAAGCTTGTGCAATCGGATTGAGAGTCCACGTCCACATTGCAGATGAGCCAAACAAGGCGGGTATAAAAGAAAAATCAAGTGTAGTTAATCCAATTGGTTGAAAATATGACATATAAACATAGAGTGCATTTGGAACATTCATGCAGAAAGCAAATGGCCAGATTAATTTTTTCAAACCGTAATTTTTTATCATCCATCCGCCGAGAATTCCACCGACAAGCAGAGCAACAACACCAAAAGTTCCGTACATCAAACCGACATCGCTGACAGAAAGTCCTAATCCGCCAACTTCCGGCTTATCGAGCAAAAACGGCTGAGCCATTTTAACGAGCAGCCCTTCTCCGAATCGATAAAGGAGAATATAAGAAAGAATCGCTGCGATTTTATTTTGGCTAAAATATTCCTTGAAAATTTTTCCATAAGGAATTTTATTTGTTTCAGTTTTTACTGCATGGTCAGTGGCAGGATACGGGAGAATCAATTGATGATAAAAGAACAACAAAATAAAAATAGCAGCAGCAATTCCGAATGCTGTAGACCAGCCGTGAGCAATCACTCCGCTGCTTTCACCAATATCGCCGGCAAGTTTGACCAAAACTCCACCGGCAACAATCATCGCGAATCGATAAAAAGTACTTCTTATTCCAGTAAAAAACGCTTGATTTTTTTTATCGAGAACGTGCAGATAGTAACCATCCGTAGCAATGTCATGGCTTGCAGATAGGAATGCAATCAAAGTAAAGATCACCAACGACAAAAATAAAAACGAAGGTAATTGTACTGTTAGTGCAATAATCACAAAACAGATCGCCATTGCAAGCTGCATGTATATCGCCCATTTTCTTTTAGTGCCGTATGCATCAATCAAAGGGCCCCAGAAAAGTTTAACCGACCAGGGCAAATACAAGAAGCTTGTAAATCCAATAAAAGCATTTGATGCTTGAAGCGATTTATACATTGCAACAGAAAGTTGATTTGTAAGAATGAACGGGACGCCTTCGGCAAAATATTGTGTCGGAATGAATAACCAAGGATTTCGATTGGTCTTTTTAGGTTCGGCTTGGTGTGATTTATTTTCTTGATTCATCTTTAACCCTTGTTAATGCGAATGGGAATTGGATTTTGATCTGTGGAATATTTAAATGAAAAATCAAATATTAAATTGTAAAATGAAAATAGAAAAACTAAAATTATTAAAGGCAGAGTGTTTAAATTTTCCTTAATCAAGGTTGTCTTTGGAATTTTGATTTGCAATCAGCTTTCTTCGAGAGAAATTGACTCCATACCAAGGAGTACAGCACCGTATGCAGGCGGATGCTCAGGATTTACAACAGTAACTCCTTCAACTTTCTGCATAATGTTTTTACGAAGAAGCTTTACATAATAATTTTCGTTTGAAATCAATCCCCCGATAAAAGCAACAGAGACATTTTTCAATTTGATCTTGTTCTTTATTGCTTTTACGTGGCAAACTAATTCATCGGCTTCTTTGCGGAGAATTTCTCGACATACTTCATCTCCATCTTCTGCACCTTGAATTACAAGCGGAGCAACAGAGGCAAGATCGAAATTATCCTTATACACTGCGTTTATTAGTTCTTCCGCTGAAGTGATTGAAAAATTCTGAGCTATCATCTCGGTTAGCTTTGTTTCGGAAATTCTCCCGTCAAAAAATTTACCCAGAGCAGTTAAACCACACTTCCCAATTGAGTAACCGCTTCCTTCATCTCCAATGAATCTACCAAAACCGCCGACCCGATGGATTTCCTCATTTCGATCTTTTGCGAACATTATTGAGCCGGTTCCAGCAATCAAAATAATTCCAGGACTGCCCGAAAAGGCTCCTTCCAAAGCTATTCGGGCATCACTTGTAACAACAACATTTTTCAATGAAGATGAGTATCGTGCATTCCAAAAGTCTAGCAGACCTTTTTTCATTCTTTCCGCATCAGATTCTCTTCCCGCACCAGTTAAACCTATGAAAATAACTTCGACATTTTGCGAACTTACTTCCGCATGATTGCAAATATCAAGGATCAATTCAGAAATTGTTTTCGCAGCATTATCAACTCCAATTATTAAGAAATTACCAGGCCCGCTTGTTAACTCGGCAAGTATATTTCCCGTTATATCCGAAAGTACTGCAGTGGTTTTAGTCGCACCGCCGTCTATACCAATGATGTATTTTCCGTTTTCCGCCACGCGTTCTCCAATATTAGAATGAAAAATAATTGTGATAAAGATACAAAAAAATGTTGAAGTTTTGGAGTGATTTTCCATCGAATTCTATCTTGAACTAACTGAACAATAAGGTTAAATTGCATACGACTTTTTGATTACCTATGAGATTACAAAAATATTTATCATTTATTAAAATTGAACACACCATTTTTTCGCTCCCGCTTATCTATGCAGGAGTTTTTCTTGCATCGAATGGAATGCCGAACTGGAGAATATTAATTCTTGTACTAATTGCAGCTACATTTGCAAGAACAGCTGCGATGACTGCAAACAGAATTATCGATGCAGAAATTGACAAAAAAAATCCACGAACATTAAACCGCGAGATTCCAAGCGGGAAAATTTCGAAACTAAAGGCAAACATTGTCTTTGGATTATCGCTGATAGGATATTTTATAACAGCATATCTTATTTCAATTTTTTGTTTAATACTTTCGCCGATTCCAATAATAATTTTTATTGTCTATCCATATTTAAAGAGATTTACTCATTTTGCCCATTTCGGAGTTGGATCTGGATTAGCTTGTGCCCCGCTTGGCGGCTGGTTCGCTGTCACTAATTCATTCGAAGGAATTTTTCCTGCAGCATTAATAACTTTGTTCACTCTGTTTTGGGGAACTGGATTTGACATTATTTATTCCACACTTGATGAAGATTTTGACCGCTCGCACAAACTCCATTCGTTTCCAGTCAAGTTTGGCAGAAAAAAGGCATTGCTCTATTCAATGCTGCTGCATTTTATATCGTTTACGTTTTTAGCAGGATTGCATTTTTATTCATCATTTAATGCTTTCACTTTTATTTTTCTTATAGCAATTGCCGTTTTATTATTTTTTGAGCATAAATATGCTGAGAGAAATGTTGAGCTTGCATTTTTCAAGATTAACTCTTTTGTCGGTTTTGCCGTTTTTTTTATGATAATATTCCGCGGTTTAATTTGAATGAAAATAGTTATAGGAATTACAGGTTCATCCGGCTCAATTTTTGGAGTTGAATTCTTAAAACAATCTCAAGCGGATAAATTTCTAATCGTTAGCAAATGGGGAAAAGTCGTTCTTCAAGAAGAAACGAGGGAAAGTGAAAATTCACTCAAACCATTTGTAAAAAAAATTTTCAAAGATGATGATTTGACTGCCCCACCCGCTTCCGGTTCAAATAAATTTGATGCTTTCGTAATTATTCCAGCTTCAACTTCGACGATTGGAAAAATCGCTTCTGGTTATGGTGACACGTTGATCACACGAACCGCACAAGTCTGTTTGAAAGAAAGATATAAACTCATTATCTGCGTTCGCGAAACTCCACTTGCAACTAACACACTCGAACAGCTTGCGAAACTCTCAAGCTACGGAGCGATAATAATGCCGATCTCTCCACCGCTTTATTTTGTGCCAAACACAGTGAATGAATACATAAATTCATTCGTTGAAAAAGTGCAAGGAGTTTTAGGAATCCGAGAATCCCGCGGCTGGAGAGCAGAGGAATTTGAATGAGCTTCACAAACCTCAAACAATTTCTCGAAGTTCTGAAAAAAGAAAATGAACTTCTCGTGATTGATTTAAGTTTCTTTCATGGTAAAATGTAACTTGAATTAACTCAATATTAATCGGAAGCGAAAAATTGATAATACTTTATATTCGAGATAATGCTTATTGAAAATGGAACTCCGACTTGAAAACAACTTAGTCATTAAATCGGATTATTTTTCACTTTACTCTGAATTTTTTACTTATCATAGTTTGATTGTTTTCAGAGCTTTTCCCATTCCTCTTTTTTGATATTCGCTTGTCTGAGAATCCGCAAAAGTAATTCCCGACCGATATCACTTTTGTGTGGATTTGGAATAGTAATAGAAAGATTTTCTCTTGTCATGAATTGATGTCTGCCTCCTGAAAATGGTCCTTCAAATCCTAATTTCTTAAAGTAATAGATTAAATCTTTTTGTTTAATTGGGCCAAAGGTTGGCATTATGCTACTTTATCAATCTTGAGATTAATTCCATCAACTTCAGGAATTGGAAGGTTCTTTGATACTCTGAGTAATATCCATTCTTCTAGAACTTCTCTCAATTCTTCACGGCAGGTTTCAAGATTTTCTGCATTAGCCCAAACACCATTGAATTCAGGGATCTCCCCATAAAAGGTATTATCATCTTTTAATATATCATACTTAGCGAGCTTCATTGCCGAATCGATATAATTTATAAGCATATTCACTCCTAATTTTACCTTGTTAAATTAAGAAAGATGAAGTAGAAATCAAAGTGAGCTACCTAAATTAAATAACGGCTACTATGAAGAAATCTCTCTCAAGTCGTACCATCTTGAGAGCATTTTTTCGAATAGGGTCTTGTTCCTCAAGCAAAATTGCAGTAAGTCATTAATTAGGTTTTGCTTTTTTTATTTGTTCAAATCAAATGACTTTTAATTGTCCTCTGTTACTGTCGTAAAATCCTCTGTAAGTCAAGTCCATGCATCTTTCAAAATCATTGTAAGTCAAATCTCCGTTCATCTTTTTCATGCTGGTTAATTGCTTAACAAGATTAACAATGAATGTACCGGACGATCTTGGATTAATTTAAAATTGAATAATAATATCCCATTAATGAATAACTTGAATCAGCTAGTTGTTTAAACTAAATTGCACCTGATATACTTATGTCTTATTTATGAACAAAATTTTAAAATGATAAAAGCTTAATGAGCTTCACAAACCTCAAACAATTTCTCGAAGTTCTAAAAAAAGAAAATGAACTTCTAGTGATTGACGAACAAGTTCATCCCGAGCTTGAAGTAACGGAAATTTCAATTCGAGCTTTGCTTCAAAACAAACCGGCTTTACTTTTCACGAATGTAGTTGGTTCAAGCTATCCGCTTTTAATGAACACCTACGCAAGCGAAAGAAGAGTTGAACTTGCACTTCGAACCGATCCGGATAAGCTCGGCACTGAACTTATTCATTTTGCCGAACTTCTTATGCCGCCAAAAATTTCTAAAATTTTTCAACAGCGAAATACACTTAAAAGATTTTTATCAGCATTTCCGAAAAAACGAAATGGATGCTCACAAGAGCATTCGATTGAAATTGATCTATCGAAACTTCCCATTATTAAATCCTGGCCCGAAGATGGCGGAAGATTTATCACACTACCGCAAGTCGTTACTTACGATCCAAGAAACGGAAAACGAAACGTCGGGATGTATCGAATGCAAGTTTTCGATAAATCGTCAACCGGAATGCATTGGCAAATTCAAAAAGGGGGCGGATTTCATTACTTCCAAGCTGAAAGATTGAACCGAGATTTTGAACTCGCAGCTGCAATTGGAACTGATCCGGCAATGTTATTCGCAACGATCGCTGCCTTACCCGAGAATATTGACGAAGCAATGTTCGCCGGATTTTTGCGCGGCTCGAAAACTGCCTTCACAAAATCGAAAACACTTTCAATCAATGTTCCGGCAAACGCAGAATTCATTTTAGAGGGAATTGTTCCTCCGAAATTAAGAAGAATGGAAGGACCTTTCGGCGATCATTTCGGACATTATTCCGCCGCATCGGAATTCCCGATTTTCAATATTAAAGCAATTACAACTTCATCAAATCCGATTTATCCGGCGACTGTCGTTGGCATTCCGCCAATGGAAGATAAATTTCTCGGCGATGCAACACAGAAAATTCTCGGACCGTTGATCAAATTAATTCATCCAGAAATTATTTCGCTTTGGGCTTATTACGAAGCGGGATTTCACAACTTGCTCGTCGTATCGGTCGATGAGCGTTATCACAAAGAAGCAGCGAAGACTGCACTCTCAATTATGGGCGAAGGACAGCTTTCGCTGACAAAATGTGTCGTGCTCGTTGATGGAAAAATTAATCCGCGTGATTTTAATTCTGTTCTGAATGAGATCAGAAAAAATTTCGATCCGCATTATGATTTTATTATGATTCCGAAAGTTCCTCTCGATACACTCGATTTCACAAGTTTCAAAATGAATCTTGGAAGCAAGATGGTCCTCGATGCGACAAGTAATGGAGAATTGAGGATGAAGAATGTGCAATGGAAAATGGAAAATGGAAAATTGAAAGTCAAAAAAACGATTGAGAAAATTTCGAATGAGATTATGGATTGGAAGATATTTGAAAACACTTTACTTGTTGTAAAAGTGAAATCGAATGGGAAAGAAATTTTAGAAAAACTTGTCCAACAAAAGGAACTTCAATTTCTAAAGATTGTTGCAATGGTTAGTGAAGACGTTGACATTCATTCACAAGAAAAAATGATCTGGGGAATTTTCACTCGTTTCGATGCTGAACGTGATATTATTTTTTCCGAGCAAAAACTTGTCGGCATTAGTCCGATTTACAGAGGCGTAATGGGAATCGACGCAACCTGGAAAGAAGGATATCAAAAGCCGCTGAGAATGGATAAAGAAATTATTAAATTGGTAAGTAATAAGTGGAAAAAATATTTTAGTGAACAATAAGAAAATTACAAAGAAGCATATAAAAAAAATTGTAAAGAAAATTTCAGAAAAATTTGATGTTGAAAAAATTATTCTTTTCGGCTCTTATGTAAGAGGGAATGCGAATGAAAATAGTGATGTTGATTTACTAGTTATTATGAACACTAATGAACGTCGGATTAAAAAAAGGTATGAAATTTATCGTTCATTAACCCCAATTAACTTTGCTCTTGATATTATTGTGCGAACTGAAAATGATATCAAAACAAGAATTCCTCAAGGTGATTGGTTCTTAAAGGAAGTCATTGAATCCGGAGAAATTCTTTATGCAAAATGAATTATATAAAGATTGGGTAAAAAAAGCTGAGGGTGATTTTAGAACTGCTGTTCGTGAATCAAAAATTGAACGGCAGCCCAATTATGATGGAGTTTGTTATCACTCGCAACAGTGTGCGGAAAAATATCTAAAAGCCTTCAGAGTGTTTAATGGAAAGAACTACAGAAAAACACATTCGTTATTATTATTGCTTGAAGATTGTATAGAAGTTGATTCTTCATTTGAATTAATACGCGAGTATTGTGATGAAATAACTGGAATCGATCAGTTCAGATATCCTGGGGATTTTGCAATTGAGGAAGATGCAACATTGGCTCTTAAGAATGCACGACTTATAAGAAAATTCATCAAAGAAAAACTTAGTACATAAAAAAATAAATGAAGCTCTAAAAGGTTGAGGTAATCTTTTTAAATGGAAGAACATTTAGTCATTTTCTTAAATGGTTTGAAAAACAACAACCGGCCTTCAACACACCGAGGTGTTTCATCAAGTAGCCGATAAGCTTAAAGTTAAATATTCAACTGTGAGCGCACAATGTACTCGGTATTTAGACATTTCAACATATGAGTTTGAGGAGCTGATTAGGAGAAATAAGATAAAATCATTCTTAATAGAGAAATTACCTTATAGAAAAAGTGATATAGAAAAGTATTTATAGCTGATAAAAAAAAACTTTATAAATCTTATTATAAATTTCCGTGATAAAAATCTAATCCCCATCTGGCACAAAGTTCAAAACAATGAAGAACTCTCGTTTGAAGATGGCTTAACATTGTTTCATTCGAATGATTTGATTGGCATTGGGAAAATGGCTCATTGGGTTCAACAGCAGAAAAGCGGCGATGCGGTTTATTTTGTTGTCAATCAAAAAATCGAGCCGACAAACATTTGCGTTCTCTCTTGCAAGTTCTGCGACTTCGCTGTTAAAAAAGGGAGTGCTGAAGCTTATGAACATTCCATCGAAGAAATTCTGCAAAAACTAAATTCGGATCTTCTCGAAGTTCACATTACAGGCGGTCTTCATCCCGATTGGCCTTGGGAATATTATGTGAATCTTGTCAGAGAGATTAAAAAAAATTATCCTCAAATCGATGTAAAAGCCTGGACTGCAGTTGAAATTGATTTCTTCTCAAAAAAATTTAAAAAACCAATTGAAGAAATTTTACTCGAACTCAAAGAAGCCGGACTTCGCACTCTGCCAGGCGGAGGTGCGGAAGTTTTTTCTGAGCGGGTGAGAAGACTTTTATTCAACCAAAAGATCGGCGAGAAACGCTGGCTCGAAATCCACAAAACTGCTCATCGACTCGGTATAAGATCAAATGCAACTTTACTCTATGGACATATTGAAACACTTGAAGAAAGAGTAAATCATTTTATCAACCTCCGCGAGACTCAGAAAGATACGAACGGATTTTTATCATTCATTCCTCTCGCATTTCAGCCAGGGAATACTGGAATAAAGATAAGAGATCATTTCACTTCGGCTGTCGATGATTTAAAGACTATTGCAATTTCCAGATTAATGCTCAACAACTTCGATCACATCAAAGCATATTGGATAATGTTAACCGAACAGCTTGCCTCGGTCGCATTGCATTTTGGCGCCGATGATATGGATGGAACTGTCGGCGGCGAACGAATTGCTCATGATGCTGGGGCAATTACCCCAATGATGCTTGCAAAAGACAAACTGATCAAAATTATCAACGATGCTGGAAAGATTCCCGTTGAGCGGGATATAAATTATAATCCAGTCAAACTCCACAGTGATAAGATCATTGGAAAAGTTTCTTACGTGAACACCGAGCCATTTTTTCAATTTATGGAGAAAAAGGATTTTAAGATTTATTCGGCACCGCCCCGTCAATTAGGAAAACTGTTTATTGAAAATAATATTACGTGCGGAATTATTTCTTTAGTCGATTATTTTGAAAGAGAAAAAGATTTTGAGATGCTTGATTATGGTATTGTTGGAAATCAAAAAGTTCAAAGCGTGATTCTGTATTCAAAATATTCGATCGAGCAATTGAATAATAAAAATATTGCCGTAACAAATGAGACATCGACTTCTTCCAGGCTTCTCCAACTACTTTTTGAAAAGTATTTCGAGCACAAAGTTGATTATGTCATTGAAAATATTTCTACTTCAAATTCAAAAATTCAGCAATACGATGCCTTTTTGACAATTGGTGACGATGCGTTGAAATTTAAAAATCAAACCCCAAATCAATTTTGCTTCAAATATGATCTTGCTGAGCTTTGGTATGAGTGGAAAAAACTTCCATTCGTGTTTGCAGTTTGGGTAATAAGAAAATCTTTAATCGAAGAAGAGAAGAAAAAGTTTAACGAAATCTTAAATTCAGCATACGAAACCGGAATGAGCAATATAAATGAACTTGGAAAAGTTCGCGCATCAAAACTCGGTTTGAATTCAGAAGAAATAAAAGATTACTTTTTAAAATTAAATTACAAAATCGGCGAACCGGAAAAACAAGCAATTGAAAAATTTAAGAATTTAGTTTTTAATCCGTGAAAATCAGCTTAATCCGTACAATCCGTGTTCAATAAAAAACTTATGACAAACAAAGAAATACTATATAAAGCAGTACAAGGTAAAAGGATTTGTTTTGAAGAAGGGCTGTGGGTTTTAAGCTCTGCAGAATTGCTAGATTTAGGCGATGCAGCGAGCAAAATCCGGTATAAGCAGAATCCAAACGAACAAGTTACATTTGTGATTGATACAAATCCAAACTACACGAATGTCTGCGAAATCGATTGCACCTTCTGTGCATTCTACCGTCACGAAGAAGATTCCGATGCGTACACATTCACTGTTGATGAAATGATCAAAAAGTTCAAAGCTTCGGCAGACAAAGGCATAACGACAATTTTACTTCAAGGCGGCGTGAATCCGAAACTTCCATTTGATTATTATCTTGATCTTGTTAAAAGAACTCGCGATGAAGTCCCGCAAATTCATCCGCACTTTTTTTCAACTTCAGAAATAATCGGGATGAGTGAGGTATCCGGACTAACTGTTAAAGAAGTCCTTCAGCAATTATGGAAAGCTGGACTTCGGACAATTCCCGGCGGCGGAGCTGAAATTCTAAGCGACAAAGTAAAAAGAAAAATGAGTCGATTAAAAGGAAAAACAGACGACTGGCTTTTTGTTATGAAGGAAGCTCACCATCTCGGATACAAAACCACCGCAACGATGATGTATGGTCACATTGAAACCGACGAAGACATTCTAATTCATCTCGAAGCAATTAGAAAATTACAAGACGAAACGAATGGATTCACAGCATTCATTCCCTGGAGCTTTAAGCCCGGCAACACGCCATTTGAAAAAAATATAAAAACCTTTGCTCCGCCAAATCGATACTTGCAAATAATTGCCATCTCAAGAATTTATCTTGATAATTTCAAACACATTCAAGCATCCTGGTTCAGCGAAGGGAAAAAAATCGGGCAAGTAGCATTGCATTTCGGTGCAGACGATTTTGGCGGGACACTTGAAGAAGAAAACGTTCACGCTGCAGCAAAATTCATA
>CAZNDS010000045.1:0-17171 GCA_964571865.1 uncultured Ignavibacteriaceae bacterium
AGTCATGACCATATACTTGTTTATGCAAAACAGAAAGAAAATTGGCGTCCAAATCTTTTACCAAGAACTGAGGAAGCAAATGCACGTTATAAAAATCTTGATAACGATCCAAGAGGTCTGTGGAAATCCAGTGGATTAGATGCAAAGAGACTTACTCCAAAAGATGTTTACCCCATCACAACACCTAGCGGAAGGGTTGTTATGCCACCTAAGGGTGCATGTTGGAGGGTATCAAAAGAAAAGTTTGCAGAATTGGTTAAAGATAATCGAATATGGTTTGGTCCCGATGGAAATAATGTTCCATCAATGAAAAGATTTTTAAGTGAAGTTCAAGAAGGCATGGTCAGTAAAACTATTTGGTTTAGAAATGAAGTAGGTGACAACCAAGAAGCCAAAAAGGAAGTTAAAGACATTCATGAAAGCGAAGTTTTCACAACTCCTAAACCAGAAAGATTAATTCAAAGAATTTTAACTCTAGCTTCTAATGTAGGTGATTGGGTACTCGATTCCTTCCTTGGTTCCGGTACAACCGCAGCAGTTGCACATAAAATGAACCGCAGATGGATCGGAATTGAACTTGGAGAACATTGCCATACACACTGCATTCCACGTCTCCAAAAAGTTTGTGATGGATCTGATCAAGGTGGGATTTCGGAAGCTGTTGAATGGAAAGGTGGCGGTGGCTTCAAATATTATTATCTAGCACCTAGCTTATTGAAAAAAGATAAATATAATAATTGGATCATTGAAGATAAGTATAATGCTAATATGCTTGCGGCAGCAATGGCAAAGCACTGCAACTTCAAATATCATCCCAGCGAAGAAATTTATTGGAAACAAGGGCAGTCAACAGAAAAGGATTTTATTTACACAACAACTCAACATATCACCGTTGAATCACTCGATAGAATTCATGAAGAAATGAAAAGCGATGAGAGCTTACTAATATGCTGTAAATCTTTCACTAAAGCATGTGAAGAAAGATATTCAAACATAACTGTCAAAAAAATTCCTAATATACTGCTTGGCAAATGTGAATTTGGTAAGGAAGATTACTCGTTAAATATAATTTCAATGCCTCGAGATGAAAACGAACTGGAGTTTATTCCGAAAGGTCCAGATAAAAACAAAAAATTCAATAATGAAGCCGCCGCGCCCGACCTCTTTTCAGATAATAACGGGGAGGAAAAGTGACTCAGAAGAAAATGGTTTCAAAAAGTTTGTACAGCGATATAAAGCTTATTCTTGATGAAGCAAGAAATAAAAGTTTTCGTACAGTAAATTTTCTTATGGTAGAAGCTTACTGGAATATCGGTCGATTAATAGTAGAAGAAGAACAGAAAGGTAAAAAGCGGGCTGATTATGGCAGCTATTTGATTAAAGAACTCGCACAAAGATTAACTAAAGATTACGGGAAAGGATTTGATGAAAGAAACTTGTGGTATATGGTGAAATTCTTCAATGCTTTTCCAATTGTGAACGCACTGCGTTCACAATTGGAAGACTCATTCAATTCAAAACTCCACGCAGTGGGTGGAGAATCTGGTACATCAAAAAAGTTAATTCATCACGTAGTGCGTGACATATCGTCAAAAAGAAAAGTGAACGCGGTGAGTTCAGAAACAGCAATTCATGACGCAGTGCGTCACACATCTGTTGAACTAAAAAACTATTTGCGCCCGGAACTAAGCTGGACTCACTACCGACTATTGCTAAAGCTCGAAAAAGAAGAAGCCCGATCCTTTTATATGAATGAAGCAGCAAACTCTAATTGGAGTACAAGGGAACTCGAACGGCAAATTAATTCTCTCCTTTTCGAACGGCTCTCATTAAGCAAAGACAAAAGAGCAGTGTTAAAGATGGCTAAAAAAGGTCACGCCGTTAATAAACCAAATGATTTAGTTAAAGATCCTTATGTTTTGGAATTCCTCGGCTTAGAATCACTTGAAAAATATTATGAAGAAGATTTAGAGAAAGCATTAATAGACCATCTGCAAAAATTTTTATTAGAGCTGGGAAAAGGATTTTCTTTTATAGCACGTCAGAAAAGAATAACTCTTGACGGAGACCATTTTTACATTGACCTAGTTTTTTATAATCGTTTAACGAGAAGTCATATCCTTTTCGACTTAAAAGTAGGTAAACTTGCTCACAGTGATATCGGGCAGATGCAGATGTATGTTAATTATTTTAACAGCGAAATCAAACTGAAAGATGAAAATGAAACTATAGGTATAATACTTTGTGCCGAGAAGAACACAGCAGTTATTAAATACACTCTGCCCGAAAAACAGAGGCAAATTTTTATTTCGAAATACATTCCTTATTTGCCTTCCGAAGAGGAGCTCAAGAATGAAATAATGAAAGAAAAAGAAGAGTTCGAGAGAGAAAGAAAATTATTGCGGGGGAAAATTGAATAAGAATGCAGCTTATATTCGTAATCGTCTTAGCTTACGAAAACCACAAGAAGAAAGTCTAAGCATTCTATCTGATCTTTGTGAATTACTTACACTAAAAAAGAATTCTTCCTTAACAGAAGAATTAGAAAAAGTAAAATCTCTCTTTCCAACATGTACAGACTTCGAAAGAAATTTTCCTTCAGTTTGTTTTGCATTGGCAACGGGTGTTGGTAAAACAAGATTAATGGGTGCGTTCGTTACTTATTTATATCTAGAAAAGGGAATTAAAAATTTCTTTGTACTCGCTCCTAATTTAACTGTATATAATAAATTGATTGAGGATTTTGAAAACATCAGAAGTCCAAAATATGTTTTTCAAGGAATTGGCGAGTTTGTCCATGCACAACCAAGAATAGTAACGGGCGATAATTACGAGCAGTTATCGCAAACAAAACTGTTTGAAACGGAGATTCACATAAATCTATTCAACATTTCAAAGATTAATGCTGAAACACGTGGTGGAAATATTCCGAGAATAAAAAGATTATCAGAATACCTTGGCGAATCATATTTTAATTACTTATCCAATCTCGATGATTTAGTGTTACTGATGGATGAGTCGCATCATTATAGAGCAGATCGCGGTATGGATGTTTTGAATGAACTTAATCCTATACTAGGACTTGAAGTAACTGCAACCCCCCAAGTTGAAAGAGGTAACAGAGCAATAAAATTCAAGAATGTAGTGTATGAATACTCACTTGCAAAAGCAATTCAAGATGGCTTTGTCAAGGAGCCTGCCGTAGCCACACGAAAAGATTTCAATCCTGATCAATACAATTTAGAAGAATTAGATAGAATAAAACTTGAAGACGGATTAAGAATTCATGAGGATACAAAAGTACACCTAGATATTTATTCAAGGGATAATAAAACTAATTTGGTTAAGCCATTTGTCCTTGTAGTAGCAAAGGATACAGAGCATGCAAGTAAGTTGAGGCAGTTGATTCAATCGAATTCTTTTTTTGATGGCTATTATATTGACAAGGTAATGGAAATACATTCAAATCAAAGAGGTGAAGAAAAGGATGAGAATATTCAGTTACTGCTTTCTTTAGAAAACCCTGACAATAGTATAGAAATTGTGATTCACGTTAATATGCTTAAAGAAGGATGGGATGTAACTAATTTGTTTACAATAATTCCATTAAGAACTGCGACATCTTTAACATTACGAGAACAAACGATTGGGAGAGGACTGCGTTTACCCTATGGGAAAAGGACTGGTGTTGCTAAAGTAGATAAGCTGACAATAGTTGCTCATGATAAATTTCAAGAGATCGTGGAAGAAGCAAACAAACCGGATTCAATTATAAAGCTTCAAAATATTATCACGATTGATGAGACAGAACTAAACAAACATAAGGAAGTTGTTACCTCTGTTTCAAAAATCGAGCAAAAATTACAAGAAGAGCAGATAAGAATTGAGGCAATTCCTGAACCAGAGCAAAAACAAAAAGAAACGAACAGATTAGTAGCCGACAAAACTTTGCTCGAGGTATTTAACGCTATAGGTCAAGATATAAATGTTAAATCAGTAAACGATTTATCACAAAATGAAATTAAAGAACTTGTAATTGAAAAAGCAAAGCAAATAATCTACAGCGATCCTCAACAAAATCTTTTTGTCGTAGACAGAGTAAAAGAAATAGAGTCAAGGTATGATGTTGTAAGAGAAGATTATGCAAAAAATATTATTGCAATTCCAAGAATTACAATTCAAACTAAAGGTGAAGTTAAAGCCGGCTTTAGAGACTTCGATTTAGATACAACGTGGTTAAATCTACGTCCTACGGATGAACAGATAGTAATTAAATATTTGAGAGAAGGAACAATTGAAATAATAGATGCAAACCAGCAGAAAGTTCAATACGATTCAGTAGAAAATATCATCGTAAATGAACTGATGAATTATCCAGAAATCGATTACGATTCACAAGCTGAGTTATTGTTCAAATTGGTAAGTCAAGCAATATCGAAATTTAAAACATATCTGCCGGATGAAAATGATGTTATAAGGGTAGTAAATCAAAACAAACCAATAATTGCTGACTTCATCTACAAGCAAATGATGGAAAATTTTTACTATGAACATTCTGAATTTGAAGAACCAATTATCAACGTAAAAGCATTTACTCGTATTGAAGAACACAATTATTCCAAGTACACGATCGATCAAATTCACCACTTTGAGGACACTATAAATCCCGCAAGTCTGATTCCTTCCAAAATATTTACCGGATTCAAAAAAGCATGTCACGATAAGTATAAATTCGATTCAAAAACGGAAAAAGATTTTGCAATCATACTTGAGCAGGATAATGAAGTGACTAAATGGCTTCGACCTGCGATTAATCAATTCATGATATATTGGGATAGACAAAGATCAAGGAGGTATATCCCAGATTTTGTTGTTGAAACAAAAGAAACTATTTACATGATCGAAACCAAAAAATCGTATGACGTTGATGATGAGGAAGTACAGGAAAAAGCAAGAGCAGCAAAAGAGTATTGCAAGTATGCTTCTGAGTATAATACTAAATATGGTGGCAAATCGTGGAAATATGTCCTTATTCCACATGAAGCTGTTAAGTTGAATATGGGTTTTAGCTTTTTAGTGGAAAAAGCTTAGTCACTTTTGACACTTAATATTTAATTAAACAATTCAAAACGCAATTAATATTTTTTTATGAAATTTATAATCAGAAAAGCCATCGGTGAAGATCAAGATTCAATTACTTCAATCTTCAACTACTATGCTGAAAATAGTTTTGCCGCTTATCCCGAACAAAAAGTCGGCAGTGAATTTTATGAACGATTAAGAAGTATAACCTACAACGATTCATTCTATGTTGTTGAGACTAACAACGAACGAATTATTGGTTTCGGGCTCTTGAAAAAATATCATACTGCCGAGACACTAAAGCAATCCGCTGAACTGACTTACTTTCTGCATCGTGATTATTTAAGATTTGGAATAGGTAAAAAATTACTTGAAGTTCTTTACTCTGATGCCCGGAGCTATGGAGTGAAAACTTTATTAGCACATATTTCATCGTTGAATGAAATTAGCATAAACTTTCATTTGAAAAATGGTTTTACCGAATGCGGTCGATTCAAAAATGTAGGAAAGAAATTTGGAAAAGAATTTGACGTTGTTTGGGTACAAAAGTTTTTGTGAGTTGAAGCTGACTTTTCTTTTAGTACTGAAAGAGATTTCCAGCCTTAACCTCAGCCTAAGCTAAGCCTTAGTCAAAAGTAATACAAGTATTTGATTTTAAATACAGCCGCTCTATCTGTGGTATGCAATCTATTGGGTAATAAATTTCCTTTTGAATCAAACTCATCGCTTCGGTCTTGGATTTCATTGATCGCTAAATAAATCCAGCTTTTCGGCAGAAAATTGTAAGAGAATAGAAGTCCTCCAATAATTCGTTCGATTCTTTTAGACGATCTTACGTAAACATTATCAACATAAATTCTAATGTTTAAATCATTGATAGGAGTAAATGATAAGTAAGGGCGTGCATTGTATGTGATGTCTTCGATTTTTCCCTCCGGATTTCCTTCGATCCACGTATTAAGTCGAGTTCCGATATTTAACGTATTCAGAATTTTCCAATTAATGTAAGTTCCCATCCAAGAATAAAATGCTAAATAATCTCTCGAAAAGTTATACGTCTTCGAATAACCGCCCCAAATACTAAGATTCCATTTGGGAGAAATATTAAACCAACCGTTGAGATTATATTCAGAATAATCAAACTTTACATCTGAATCTTTTGCATTCCCCGTGATAAGAGTTACTTCATATCCCCAATTATCCCGGAACTGCATATTGAAACCGAAAATCCCAACCCGGTCCACATAGTCATCCACTTTTTCATAGTTCACGGCAATCCCGCCGTAAAATAAAAATTGGCGCAGATAACCTTCGTTAAAGAACCAGATAGGACCTAAAATACCAACCAACTCGCTTGTTCCTTTCCAGGGAACAAAGCCGATTTGATCAATATCGAATTTTTCACCGATATATCTACCTCGTGCCAACATTAACCATTTATCAGTAAATCGTGTAAAACCAAATGAACCTGCAAAATCTCCTTCGGAATTTTTTATTGATCTTGCAATTTGGTATGATAACTGCCAATCGGAGCCGCGGAATGCACCGTCAATATCTAAAACTCCATTTGTATTCCCGTTTGAATATTTACCTACATAAAGTAATCCAAGAGTTGAATTGCCTAAGAATTGTTTTTTCACTCTTGCGGAAGTGAAGTATGCTCTCGGTTCGGTTTTATTTTCTGCATCATCTATATAATTAGTTTCACCTGTCATTGCCATAAAACCGCCGTACTCCCAATCGTTAATTCTGCCGAAAACTTTTGTACCGACTATCAACGGGACTTCGTTACCATCGGGAAGAATTTTTCCAATTCTTCTTGAATAGAATAATTCAAGCGGGCGATAAAACCCTGTATTCCTGTCTCTCCCCGAAGCCATAAAGATTTCATTTCCTTCTGTGAAGAAAGGTCTCCGTTCTTCAAAATATGATTCATAGCGGGAGATGTTGAAAGCAAAAGGATCGGCTTCGATTTGTGCAAAATCCGGATTCGCGGTTAATTGAAAAGTGAGTGCACGTGAGGGATTGTAAAAAATATCGATTCCCGCATTCGGATTTAGTTTGTATCTATTGCCGTGAAGAAAAGTTGCTTTTGAAATTGCAACCGGATAGATTTCAAGGTTTAATCCTTTGACGGAAGGTTGAAAATCTTCGAAGATAAGTTTTCCAAATTTCGAAATTCGTTGTCCTTCATTTTGTTCATAGTGGCACCAATAGGAATCTTCTTTCAGATGAGCAATCCATCTATCAAAATCCAATCCCCAGCTTGAAGATTTCTCATTGTATTGAATCGATTTGTATGGAATTTCAATTTCAACTACGTAACCCCAATCGTAGACTTTCGTTTCTGCAGACCAGATGCCATCCCAGCTGTAATCACGATTTCGTGCATCGTCTAACATTCTTGCGTCGCTTCTTACTCCGGTTGATGAAACTGCAAGTTTGTAAGCGGTCTTTTGATCGTTAAAAGTATCGAGCATAATCGAAACAGCATCTCCGTAAGATTCATCAAGTTTGCCCGTGTTAAGCTGAATTTTCTCTCTTTCATCATAGCAAACAAATAAACAGTACAAAGCTGATCCAGTGGTAAGAACTTTTACCGTTGTTAACTTTTCTGAATCTTTTCCATAGAACGGCTGCATCTGAAAGAATCCAGAAACCGAATCCGCAATATTCCAAATCGATTCAATCTCGCCGTCAATTTTTATTTGGGAAGAGACTTTACGAAGGAAAACCTGTTTATCGTTGTTGTTTGAAGCTGCAAAAAGTGCATTTGCAGCAAGCAGAATAATAAATATTTGTTTCATGAATACATCAGCGCTTTAGAACATTAGACGAAATGAACAAGAATTGGTTACGCGGGAGAGAATAATTTATTTCAGCATAATCATCTGTTTCGTTTCTACAAATGAACCGGCGCGGAGCTGATAAAAATATACGCCACTTGTTAATCGTAAACCGTTTCGCGTTAATCTTAACGGATAATTACCAGCATCTTTTACTTCATCGACAAGTACCGCAACTTCCCTTCCCAACAAATCATAAAATAAGAATAAAATTAATATTCCGATTCCTGTTGCAGACTTAAGTTGAATATAGCGTCTTCCAAAAACTTGTTTCATCAGCTTTACTGACGTTAGGAATTTAAATTTGAGAAGTCAAGAAAAAGTAATTTTGTTGAAAGAAAAGTATCTAAAAATCCTTTCGATTTTATTAGATTTGCGATTGCAAAATTAAACTTATTGTTCAAAAGCTTGTCTAACGTGGACAAAGTTTGTAATTATTTAACCAACAGAGAGGAAATCCGAATGAAGTTTAATCACATGTTGTCATTAGGTTTAACTGTATTGATTACAATGATGTTAACATCGGCTTCGGTCAATGCGCAAACAAAAAGAGAGAGATTGGAAGTTAAGCAGCGGATCGATCAAATGGTGAATAACTTGAAGAAAGAATTGTCTTTATCAAAAGATCAAACCGCCAAAGTGAAAGAAATTGTGACAGATAATTTTAAGAATGCTGAGCAAGAGCGAGGCAGCTTTGATGGAGACCGAGAAGCAAGAATGAAAGCAAGAATGGAACGCATGCAATCAATGGACAAAAAAATCGAATCAATTTTGAACAAAGATCAAAAAGCTAAATTCGAAGAGTATAAGAAAGAGAGAGCACAAAGATTCCAGCAAATGCGCCAGAGACAAAACGAAAGAGATCCTAGATAATTTAACCAATATAAAATCGTCTGAGTGTTATGAAAAAATATTTAATTGTAATTGGTGTTCCGCTTTTAGTCATTTTAGGAGGTTGGTACTTTTTTCTGAGAGAAACAGAAAACGCAGAAAGTTCATTTGAGCTGACGGAAATTAAAAAAGGAAATATCGAAAATATTGTTTCGAGTACTGGTACTCTAATAGCAGTTGGTACTGTCGAAGTCGGTACGCAAGTCTCTGGAATTGTCGATCAAGTGTATGTCGATTTCAATGATGTTGTTAAGAAGGGACAAATTCTTGCGGTTTTAGATACAACAAATCTTGCTATCGCAATCCGCGAAACAGAAGCAGGTATGATGAGGGTTCAGGCGCAGTACGATCAGGCAAAAAGCGATTTTGAAAGAAGTCAAAAGCTTTATGAAAAGAATTTAATATCAGAGCTTGAATTCACAGCTGCCAAAACTCAGCTGCAATCAACACTTGCTTCACTTAAATCATCTCAAGTCTCTCTTGAAAGAGCAAAAAACAATTTGAAATACGCGGTAATTCGGTCGCCTATAAATGGTAAAGTAATTAACCGAAATGTTGAACCTGGACAAACGGTTGCAGCAAGCTTTTCAACTCCTACACTGTTTTTAATAGCGAATGATCTTCGTAAGATGGAAATAAAAACTCAAGTGGATGAGAGCGATATTGGATTAATTGAGGTCGGGCAGGAAGTCCGGTTTTCTGTTCAAGCATACCCTGAAGAAAAATTTTTAGGTGTGATAAAACAAATTCGCTTACAGCCGCAGACAATTCAAAATGTCGTGAACTATAATGTAATTGTTGACGCTCTCAATGAAGATGAGCTGCTTCTGCCAGGAATGACTGCCACCGTAGATTTTATTATCGAACAAAAAGAAGATGTACTGCTAGTTCCGAATGCAGCACTTCGATTTCAGCCGACTCAAAAAATGATGGACGATTTTCGTGAAAATCTTCAGAAACAGTTTGAGTCTTTACCAGATTCAATTAAAAATCAACGAAGACAGCAATTCGGTAATATGCAAGGTGGCAGAGGAATGGGCGAGCGAAGCGGACAGTTTGGTGGAATGGAAATGAGCGGTACAAGTCAAAGAAATTCCGGAAGATTGTGGTACTTAGACGAAAACGGAAAGATAAACATTCTGAGAGTCCGCACAGGAGCAACAGACGGAAAAGTCACAGAGATCAGCGGGCGAAATATTGACGCCGGCAAAAAAGTAATAGTCGGGCTTTCAAAGAAAGAACAACAATCGCAGCAAACTAATAGAATGCCATCGCAGACATTCAGAAGAAGTCCATTTTAAGGTTTGAATATGTCTATTATCAATGCTAAAAATCTTACGAAAGATTACTTAATGGGAGATGTAGTTGTTAATGCACTTCAAGGAGTTGATTTTAAGGTTGACAAAGGCGAGTTTGTTACAATTATGGGGGCTTCAGGTTCCGGAAAATCCACTTTAATGAACCTTATCGGCTGTCTGGACGTTCCAACAAGCGGCGATTATTTTTTTGAGGGGGTGAATATAAACTCACTTACAAAAAATGAGTACGCGGAAATAAGAAATCAAAAGATAGGATTTGTATTTCAAGGATTTAATTTGCTTTCACGTACTACGGCATTGGAAAATGTTGAGCTTCCGCTTTTTTATGATCGAATGCATAGAATAAAAAATCCGCTTCAGCAGGCATTGGATGCCCTTGAAAGAGTCGGGCTAAGCGATCGCATTCATCATGAACCGAATCAACTCTCCGGCGGACAACAGCAGCGTGTTGCGATAGCTCGTGCTTTGGTAAATAATCCTTCAGTCATTTTAGCTGATGAACCGACTGGAAATTTAGATAGTCATACTTCCATTGAAGTTCTCTCAGTCTTTCAAGAACTGAATGATCAAGGTATAACAGTAATCATCGTCACACACGAGCATGATATAGCACATCATGCAAAAAGAATAATCGAAATGCGTGATGGATTAATCACTAACGATTACCAAGTTGAAAATAGGTTGTTTGCGAAGAATTAGCTCTTTATGTTACTCATAACTATTCAATTATTTTACTGTCGTTTTGAGCCCCGATTAATCGGGACGAAGAATCTCACGATGACAGTAATCAGTTTACAAAAGAAATTCAATCATGAAATGGCAAAATCTTTTTAAGTCTGCATTTAGAAGCATGCTTCGTGCAAGAATGCGAAGTTTACTTACAACGTTGGGAATAATAATCGGCGTTAGTGCTGTAATCGTAATGGTTGCTATAGGACAAGGAGCGCAAAGAGATATTGAAAATCAAATCTCAGCACTTGGTACAAATTTAATAATAATATATCCGGGTGCGACTCGTGTTGGAGGTGTTAGTCAAGGTGCGGGCAGCTTTAATAGATTTACTATGGAAGATATTGATAAACTGACAAAAGAAACAACTCTCGTTGAAGGGATCTCTCCTGTAGTTCGGTCAGGCGGACAGATCATCGGCGGTACAGGAAATTGGAGTACATCGGTTTTTGGAGTTTCTCAAGATTATTTAATCATTAGAGATTGGCCGATCGAGTCGGGTGAGTTTTTCACGGATAGAGAAATCCGTTCAAAAGCTAAAGTTGCTGTGCTTGGGCAAACTATCGTTAAAAATATTTTTGCAGATACCGATCCAATTGGACAAACAATTCGAATTCGGAATGTACCATTTAAAGTAATTGGGGTTTTGTCGGCTAAAGGGCAAAGCGCAAGTGGAATCGATCAAGATGATATGATCCTCGCACCCTCAACGACTGTTTTGAATAGATTAGCCGGCGGAAGGCACATTAGTTTTATTTTTGCGAGTGCCGTTTCATTGGAAAAATTAGAATCGGCACAAAATGAAATCCGTGCAATATTGAGAGAATCGCATAAATTAAATCCTGAAGATGATGATGACTTCACAATTCGTAATCAATCGGAAATTGCCGAGGCTGCCTCGGAGACCTCGCGGGTTTTGACATTGCTTTTAGGTTCGATTGCTGGAGTTTCTCTCATTGTCGGAGGCATTGGTATTATGAACATTATGCTTGTTTCTGTAACTGAAAGAACAAGAGAAATTGGAATCAGACTAGCAATCGGTGCAAGAGAGCTTGATATTATGATTCAATTTCTAACAGAAGCAGTCGTGCTTAGCTTGATCGGTGGGCTGATTGGAATTCTTTTGGCTTTTGGAATTGTATATATATTGAATGATTTCAGCGAGCTTAGTGCAGTGATAAATCCCGCAATTGTAATGCTTGCGTTTTTATTTTCGGGTGCAGTTGGAATCTTCTTCGGATTTTATCCGGCTAGAAAAGCATCAAGATTAAATCCTATTGATGCTTTACGGTATGAATAAAAAATCTTAAGGTTCAATTCCTAAAATTAATAGTGGAACAGGTGGACTGTTTCTGCCCTGCCGCATGACATTGTAGACTTCACCTTCAAAATAAGCTATCCCGGATGACATTTGTGACTGCATCTTTTTTGTAGCAAGTATTTCAATTCCCAAATCTATTTTACCACCAGAATAAAATAACATGTGCTTCACAAATAGATCATAAGCAACGAAAGAATATTTCCCGAATTGAACTTCAACCGCAACTTTATCTTTTACATAATCGGTTTGATTATAAGAATAGATGGGTTCAGTTTCTCCTTGCTCAATTAAAAACTCCCTTTGATCTTTTGCATCCATTAGTAGACTCTTTTCCATTAACTCGCGGTTAAGAGTTATATAATAACTATAACGACTTTCACTCCAGTTTTTCAAAGCAAATTTTTTATCGAATGCATTATTCAATGCAATAGGGCTATAAAGTCGATCCCCCATTTTTGTTTTTTCTTTGCTGATTTTTGATTTAAAGTTGTCTGCATTAATGCTTGAAACAATTTCTTTTATTTCCTTATAAAGATTTTTGTGATGAACAATCAAATATTCCTCTCCATTCAGGTGAGAATATTTTTTTGCAATTCTCATTTGTCTGTTCCAAACATTTTTAAATTACTCCATTCAATTGGTAAGGATGCAATTTTATCGCTGGGTGATGGTTTGTGAATTGGTTTAGTAATGGGGCGAGTCTTTAACTGACCGCTATGCAGCAGTTCAATTCTTTTTTTGGCGATCTCGATGTATTTTTTTTCTTTCTCAATACCAACTGAATTCCTATTATTTTTTATTGATGCAATTATTGTTGAGCCAACACCGACATAAGGGTCTAATACCCAACTTCCTTCATCCGTTAAGGCAAGTATGCATCGTTCGACCAATTCAATGGGAAATTGACAGGGGTGTTCAGTTTTTTCAGGGTGATTAGATTTAACATTTGGAATGTTCCAAATCTCACTATCCCAATCATTAATTAAAATTTCCCAAACGTCGGATGGATTTTTACCATTTGGATTCCCCGACAATTCGCCCTTCTTTGGGCCCTTAAAATGTCTTTTCCCTGGATACTTCGAAGGTATACGTACGTTATCTAGATTAAAAATATATTTGTTTGTCTTTGTGAACCATAAAATAGATTCATATCTCCCTGAAAATCTTTTTGATGCATGTAATCCATGGCCAAAATGCCAAATAATTCTATTTCGAAGTTTTAGGTTATGTTTTTTAAAAAGCTGATAGTAAAAAATATCTAACGGGAATATCTCTCCTTTATTTACATAATTTCCAACCTGCCAGCAAATACTACCTTTAGATGATGTTATCCGAATTAATTCTTCAATAACTTTTTCTTGATCCTCGAGGTATGATTCAATTGATCTCTTAGTTTCATACTCTTTCCCAATATTGTAAGGAGGTGATGTAATTACTAAATCGAATTGTGATTCATCAAATTTCTTCAGATTTTCAAGCGTATTACCTAAAATCACATTATACTCTGGTTGAAATTTTTTATCAGGGAAGTTTAAAATCAATTCTTTTACTTTCAATAGTGGCCACTGAAATCAGCTCAAATCTAACGAAAAATTTATTATGATTCACATGTGTTCATTATTATTTTAAAAATTATAAAAATCATTCTTCTCATTCACATCCGGAATTCTTGAATTTCCCAATTCAATAGATTTAACTTTTTTCAAAATATCTGCATCGAGCGTGATTTCTGTTGAGCCATTTTTCCAGATTTCTGCTGTTTTGTAAATCACAACATCAGACTCATCATCAAAAATTAATCTAAGTGAGATCGGAATAGGCAGCAAGCCAACTTTTTCAACAGTTACTTTTATCTTTCCTTTTTCAACTTTTATACTTTTTATTCCCAAATCAGGAAATCCACTTTCAAAAAACCATGGTTTCCAAAACCAGCTGAGATCCTCTTTAAGGAAATCGTTGAATGTAAAAAAGAAATCGAACGGGATAGGATGTTTGCCGTTCCATCGTTTCATGTATTCGCGCAGCGCCGAATCGAATTTCTCTTTTCCAAGGGTCTCACGAAGAATATCATACGCGATTGCGGGTCTTGCATAAGCTGCAACACGATATGAGCTAGCAGTAAGCAAATTTGACGGCACCATTAACGGCATCTCCATTTCTTTTCCAGCAAAACTTTTATAGCCCAAGATATTTCTTTTTCGGGGATCGTTATTCTCAACCATTTTTTCCTGCAGGTCGAATGGAAGCATAACGGCAAATCCTTCGTCCATCCAGGCGTATTTTTTCTCGTTAATTCCCATGTAGAAAGGAAAATATGTGTGGGCAATTTCATGTGCAGATAATCCAACCGTCCCAGCATATGAAGATGATGAACTGTTATTGCACATCATAGGAAATTCCATCCCACCTTGACCGTTGAAGATAGTCATTGCTGGATATGGATAAGGTACACCAGGCAGTTCGTTTGAAAAGTAATCAATAATTTTCCTTGAAATATCTGCAACATCAAAAAAGTCTTTCGATTCTATTCGATATGCAGCAGCGATTAGACTTTTTCGCTTTGTTAATTTATCAACTATCAAACTTGATGCATCCCATAAATAATGATCGCTGGTTCCGAAAGCAAAATCTGGAACATACTCAGCTTTGAATTTCCAAGTGACAAAATTTTCATCACTTGTAAGTTGATTTCGACTTTCAATATCATCTTGTGTTACTATTCTGACAACTGAATCAGAGAGTAAAGCTTGATTGAATCTTTTATATATTTCTTTACTCAAAACTTTACTTGGATTTTGTAAAATTCCAGTAGCCCATACGAGAAAGTTTTGAGGCATTGTGATTTCGACATCATAATTGTTAAAATCATTGTAAAACTCCTGTTCGCCATTGAATGGCAGTACATCCCATCCATCAATATCATCATACACTGCAACCTGCGGGTACCAATACGCAATGAAAAAGGTTGTTGAATCGTAAGTCCCCATTCGGATGTTTGATTTTCGTGAAATTGTAAAATTCCATTTTGTTTGAATTCGGATTGACTCACCGGGCAAAACATAATTTGAAGAGTCAAGATTTACAATCAGATTCGTATTCTGATTTTGAATAGACTTTCTGTCTTCAATATCAAATTCTTTTTCATTAATAATGAGTTTTTCTATTTTGACTCCGTCATGTATATCGTCAGGATTAACTTGGAAATTTCTTGCGGCACCTTTCTTGAAAAAATTTTGATACAAACGAAAAACAATTCGATAAAGAGTATCAGGACTTTGATTGTAGTACACGATATTTCCTTCTCCGCTTAATTTTCTTGTTGGTGGATGTATCTGTACTTTCATTTCATAATCAGATTTATTCTGCCAATAATTTGCCCCTGGATGTCCGGTCAGTGTTCGAGTTTTATTCTCATAGGCAGAATTGATATTGCGAGGAATGTAAAGTGAATTCTGAGAAAAAACATTTGTTGAAATTACAAATAAAGTTATCAGCGATAAAAGTTTAATAATGCTATTGTTCATATTAGCACCAAAATTTGATTTACGGTTTCAATGGATCAAAATTGATTAGTCTTTTTAAGAAGTTTAAAATTTCTTTATCCCAATACACCCAATTGTGCGTTCCTGGAGTTTCGTGGTATTCATACAGGACATTTTTCTTGCGAAGCTTGTCAATTAATGTTTTATTCGATTCCAATAATCCCGTTAGATTGTCGTCTTTTCCACATGCTATATATAGGAATGGTACAGAACCGGGATTTGAAATGCTGTCAGTCAAAATTAGTGCATCATTTTTATTCCAATGATCGCTTTTTTTCGTCCCGAATGCTTCTTTCAAGCTTTCATTTAAATTTCCCCCATTTGATTCAATCATTGAAGGATAACGAAATGCACCGCTGAATGAAGCTGCAAAGAAAAAATAATTTGGATATTTTAATGCCAGCTTCACTGAACCATATCCTCCCATAGAAAGTCCTGCGATTACCCTGCCATGTCTTGTTGTAATTACGCGATATTTTTTTTCAACATTGGGTATCAATTCTTTAATTATGTAATCTTCATAATTGTTGTTTTTCTTCGAAGGTGAATTTGTATACCAGCTGTTCTTTCCATCGGGTGTAACAATGATGTAGTTAAAATCTTTTGCATATTTCACAATAGAAGTTCGAGTAATCCAATCATTTTCATTGCCGCTGTATCCATGTAAAAGAAAAATTGTAACGTATCTCTCTTTGTTCTGTTTATAATCTTTTGGAAGAATGACGTTATATCTCATGTAAGAATCGACGGCATAAGAATAGACCGAATCTTTTACAACCTCTGCACTTGACTGTCCGAAAGAAATTGAAGCGATTGATATGTAAATTACAACAAATAATCTGATTAGCATTTTCATATTTCACAAAATTTTTGTGCAATATAGGTAAGAATAAAAAATGTTGCATATATGCTTCTGGAACTTCAAATGAAAAAATTTAGTTCTAATAACTTTGATGTTTGTTTAAAACTTAAAAATTTAGATTATGAAAGATTCATTTTTAATGTTCGTTTTGATTTTTTTAGTTTCATATGCGAAAGTGAAGAATAATAATGAACCAAACCAAAAAGTAACAGAAGGAGATTTTGTGAATACCATGTTAGATACAGCGACTTTCGGGGCGGGATGCTTTTGGTGTGTGGAAGCAGTATTTCAAGAATTAAATGGTGTGGATTCGGTTGTCTCTGGGTATTCAGGAGGAAGTATCGATGATCCATCCTATGAACAAGTTAGTAGCGGTAAAACTGAACATGCAGAAGTTTGCCAAATCCAATTTGATAAAACTAAAATTTCATACGAGGAACTACTTGAAGCATTTTGGATGAGTCATGATCCGACAACATTGAACCGGCAGGGTGCCGATGTCGGGACTCAATATCGCTCCGTAATTTTTTACCACAATGATGTACAAAAAAAACTGGCTGAAATGTACAAACAGAAATT
>CAZNDS010000046.1:0-10442 GCA_964571865.1 uncultured Ignavibacteriaceae bacterium
TTAACTAATGTTTTTTCTAATGGCGGTCATTAGAAATTGTTACCTAATGACAAATCTGGGTTAAACTCATCCGCTTTTTTCTGGAATCTTTCCAATAAACTGATTAAATTTTAGAAGTAGAATTAATCTATTAATAAACAGTTTGAAGTATGCCAGCTAATCTTCCGCCAGAATATTTTTCTGCTGAGAGACAGTTCAAAGAGGCGAAATCTCTTGACGAAAAAGTACAATGCCTCGAAGATTTGATAAGCACGATCCCAAAACATAAAGGGACGGATAAACTACGGGCAGATTACAGACGAAAGCTTGCCAAGCTGAAATCAACTTCACAAGCAGCGAAGAAAGCAGGCAAACACACATCAAACTTTCATATTGAAAGAGAAGGAGCCGGGCGTGTCGCTGTTGTTGGTATGCCGAATACGGGCAAGTCATCTTTACTTTGCAAATTAACTCACGCAGCGCCGGAAGTTTCCGACAGTCCTTACACAACTTGGAAACCCTGCCCTGGAATGATGAATTATGAAAATATTCAAATCCAGCTTGTTGATACGCCGCCGCTCAATGAAGACTATTACGAACCCGAAATATTCGACATTATTAAAAGTTCAGACCTAATTTTAGTTTTAGTGGATCTGCAGGCAAATCCAATTGAACAAATTCAATCATCAATTAAGTTATTAAATCAAAATAGAATCTATTCTCCACATCAGTCAAATGTGACTGAGGAAAGGAAAATATTTTGGGTTCCGATTTTAATTATAGTCAATAAAGATGATGACGCAAAATTAGATGAAGATTTCGCAGTACTCGATGAATTTCTTCATGAAGAATGGGACCTTGTTTCAATCTCAATAAAAAATGAGCGAAAGCTTGATGATTTAAGAAAATTAATTTTCAATCATTTGAAAATTATTAGAGTTTATTCAAAACCGCCTCATAAAGAATTTGATAAAACTCAGCCATTTGTACTGAATGAAGGAGCAACAATCGAAGAGTTTGCGATGCAGGTTCACAAAGATTTTTATGATAAATTGAAAACAGCCCGTGTCTGGGGAAGAGGTGTGCATGACGGACAGCTGGTCGGGCGTGCTCACATAATTTATGATGGAGACGTAGTTGAATTACATATTTAATTCTATAAAAATATTTTTACTCACTGTTGTTTTCCCTTTTGCTCCTGCCGCACAAGGAGTCGGGGAGGGGACAAGAATCGATCTAACAGCAAAATTAAGTTTATCGGGCGGGCAATTTGCCCAACTGTTTGTGCCGGATTATTATGTAAAACCTGCGGACGATTCAATCATGCTCGTTTTTCATTTTCACAGTGCTTCTTGGGCGGCAGAGGACCAAGTCTATAAAGCAAGAACAAATGCAATATTGTTCAACATTCATCTCGGAGGTTTATCAAGTCCATATCAAACTTACTTTTCGACACAAACGAATTTTCAAAAGATACTTGATACATGTCTCTCCGTAATTAGAACAAACGGAATAATGACGAATCCGAAAATAAAGCACTTGATCCTTACATCGTTTAGTGCGGGTTATGCCGGAGTGAGAGAAATTTTAAAGAGTTCGTCATACTATAATAAGATTAACGCGTTAAATCTTGCCGATGGACTTCACAGCAACTCGGATCCCGGTACAATGGCTACACAAATGAAAGATTTTCTTCAATTCGCAAAAGATGCCAGAGATAAAAAGAAAATTATGCTGATAACTCACTCGAGCATTCCGACGAGCGGATATCAAAGTACAACTCAAACGGCAAATTATTTAATCAGCGGTATCGGTTCGACGAGGATCTCATTTTCCGCTTTTGATGAAATAGGGAATCTAACTTCAAAATGCGACACGGGATATTTTCGGCTGAAGGGATATGCAGGCCAAACGGCAGATGATCACAGGAAGCATTTATATGCAATGAATAAAATGCTTGAGCAAGCTGTAAATATTTTAAGTTCAGCTCAAACCGGAGTACATGAAAACGATATACGGGAAAAGTTAATTTTGCTTTTTCAAAATTATCCGAATCCGTTCAACGGCAATTCAAATATCAAATTTCAAATTGCAAAATTAAGTCAAGTAACATTAAAAGTTTTTGATATACTTGGCAGAGAAATTGCGACACTCGTCGATGGAATACGAGATGCTGACTCATACAATGTAAAATGGAAAATTGAAGATGGAAAATTTAAGAACGGAATATACTTCTATCAACTCCGTGCCGGACATTTTGTGGAGACAAAAAAAATGATTCTGTTGAAATAAGCTTATGAAAATAATTACTAGCTTAATCCTTGGATTTATTTTGCTTTTCGGTTCATGTTCATTGCTGGAAGAAAATTGCATTTGCACACAAGAGTTTCGAATGTACACGGTTTTTGTGATCGACAATTCAAATAAACCTGTCGATTCACTCGATGTCGAAATTAAAAATGCAAGAACCGGAAAATACTATTTGTTTCTAGAAAAGATTTACCTTGGCAAGGGCGTTTATCAAGTAATGAACGATGGGTACACGAAAGAGTTCACAGAAGAGCCGGAATTAATAGTATTCAAAGGAAGTAAATTTGGCGTTACTGTAGAATCCGATTATCTATTTAACACAGACAGATGTAAATGCCATGTTCAAAAACTTTTGGGAAAAGATACGCTGAAGATAAATCTTTAACTTCAAAAATATGAGAAGGTAAAATGAAAAAATATTTATTTCTATTAGTATTAGTAGGTACTGTTGCATTTGGTCAGCCGGCAGACTCACTTGTTTGGCTTCATGATATCGATTCTACAATTTTAACCGATGTACGATACGCAACTACAAACAACTTTACTGGAAAAGTTTTATACGAAAGTGACAAAGTTTATTTAAGAAGAGTTGTCGCCGAAAGTTTATCGCTTGCGCACAAACATCTTATGAGAAATTATGCTTTAAGAATAAAAGTCTTTGATGGTTACCGCCCTCATTCGATTCAAAAATTGATGTGGGAAGTGATGCCTGACGATAGATATGTTGCCAATCCTGAAAAAGGATCTCGGCACAACAGAGGTGCGGCTGTTGATCTTACATTAGTAGATATTACCGGAAAAGAAATCGATATGGGAACGCCTTACGACGACTTCAGCGAAAAATCTCATATCGATTATAAAAAGTTTTCGAAAAATATACTTACGTATAGAGAGATACTCCGATCAGCAATGGAAAAATTTGGTTTTGAGGCGATGAGTTCCGAATGGTGGCATTTCGATTTTAAGGGATGGAGCAAATTCCCGATTATGGATGTGAAAATTAATAACTAAATCCGAAATTCTAAATTCTAAGCACTATGCAAATTCAATATCTTAACCAAAAAAACAACTACGAATAAATTTTAAATTTTTTATTAGGATTTCGAATTTATACCTAGCTTAAAACTTTCAACGGAATTGAACCTGCAGTTGATACAATTTTATCAGTAACGAGCAAATCGACTTCCTCTTCGCTCCCGAGCAAATCTTTCAAAGTTAGTTTACCCAAGACATCGTCGACAACTTTTTGAACAGTTTTCCACACAGACCTGATTGAACAATCAATTGAATTTGTGCAAATTTCTATTGCGCCTGAGTGAGAATTGCAAAACGCATCTTCAAATAATCTTCCGCCAAGAACATTAAGTACGTCCTGCAGCGTAATCTGATTTGGAGGACGTGATAATCTATAACCTCCGAATTGCCCACGCTCACTTTCGACTAAACCGCCGAGCCGCATAATTCGTAATAACTTGGCAACATTAGGGATTGTTAATCCTTCTAATTCACTTATTTCTGGAATCGTAAGACCTTTATTGGATGTTTGTTTAGCGAGCTGAAGCAGACATCTTAATCCATATTCTTCCTGTGTGCTGAATTTCATTTTTAACCTCTCACTTTATAACCGTTGCGTAAAACATTAATTATCAATTGCCGGTATTTTTGATCCGCACGCTTTTGCATGAACAAGCTCATCATATTTTTCTTTTGGAATCGAAGGTCCCTCGTTTCCGCAGTGTTGATCGAAAATTCTTATCAGCTTTTCCGCAATTTGATTTGGGGACTCACCTTCAATCTGATGACGCTGCATCATATAAATCGGTTCACCGTTTTTAATAAGTGCAAGCGAAGGTGACGATGGAGGATAATCACTCAAATAATTTTGTCGAACGAAATCAACAGCATCCTTATCCTGTCCTGCAAAAACTGTTGTTAATTTATCTGGAATGACCGTGTGTTGTAATGCGAGGGAAATACCTGGTCTGGCACTCCCAGCGGCACAACCGCAAACAGAATTTATGAAAATTAAAACTGCCTGATCATTCTTTTGTGATAATACGTTTTTAACTTCTTCGGGAGTTCGCATTTCTTCAAATCCAACGTACGTTAATTCATCCCGCATAAATTGAACGGCTTGTGGATCGTACATTGGCGGTCGAAGGTTCATGTTTTGAAACATATCTTTTATCCTTTTATATTTGATTAAATCTGGAATTTACATTCCAACAAAAAATTATAGAAATCCAAGTTTAAGCTTTGCAGCTTCCGACATCATATCACGATTCCATATTGGTTCCCAAACAACATTCACTTTTGCATCTTTTACACCAGGAATACCTTTAATTTTTTCCTGAACTTCGGGTGGCAGCGAGCCGGCAACCGGACAAGCTGGTGATGTTAAAGTCATCTCAACTTCGACAACCGCATCATCTTTTATTTCAACTTTATAAATCAAACCGAGCTCATAAATGTCTACAGGAATTTCCGGGTCGTAACATGTTTTAAGCACATGTATGATTTGAGATTCGAGCTGTTTATTCTCTATTTGTTCTTTCATTTTTATTCTGTTGAAGCTACTTCTGATTTATTTTCCAATGCATTTTTAAGTGTGTGCCATGCGAGAGTTGCACACTTTACTCTTACCGGATACTCAGTAACGCCTGAGAAAACTGCCAGCTTACCTAAAGAATCGATGTCGAAAGATTCATCTGCTTTACCTATAACAAATTGATGGAACTGCCTGAATATTTTCTCTGCTTCTTGAACGCTTTTTCCTTTAACAATTGAAGTCATTATCGAAGCAGATGCTTTAGAAATTGCACACCCGGCGCCGTCGAATCCGATATCTGTAATCACACCATCCTCAAGTTTTAAATATAAATTGAAATGATCGCCGCAGAGCGGATTAAATCCTTCCGCTGTGTGCGATGCATCCTCTATCTTACGATAATTTTTCGGATGCTTGCTGTGATCGAGAATTACTTCTTGATAAAGCTCTCTCAGGTCAGACATTAATTAAAAACCTTTATAACTTTTTTTATTGCTTCGGCTAATAAATCTATTTCTTGCTTTGTATTGTAAAATGCAAACGATGCTCTCGTGGTTGCCGGCACATTAAATCTTTTCATTAAAGGTTGAGTGCAATGATGTCCTGTTCGGACAGCTATTCCCTCGCTGTCTAAAATTGTTCCAATGTCGTGCGGATGAATATCTTTTAATACAAAAGAGATTATCGAAGTCTTTTCAAGTGCATTGCCGATGATTTTCAATCCGTTAGCCAACGGATCAATTTCAGATAAAACTTTAGTGGCATAGTTAAGCAGTTCCTGTTCGTAAAGCGCAATTGCCTCTACACCGATTTTTGAAACATAAGAAAGTGCCTCGCCAAGTCCGATAGCACCAACAATGTTTGGTGTACCTGCTTCAAATTTATGCGGCAGATCATTGTAAGTTGTTTTCTCAAAAGTAACGGACCGAATCATATCGCCGCCGCCTTGATAAGGTGGAAGCTCTTGAAGTAAATTTTTCTTACCGTATAAAACGCCAATTCCGGTTGGACCATAAACTTTGTGTCCGGAGAAAGCATAGAAATCACAATTCAAATCTTGAACATCAACTGGTATGTGGGTAACAGCTTGAGCACCATCTACTAAAACTGGAATTCCATGAGAGTGTGAGATCTCAGTAATCTTTTTAATTAGGTTGATTGTGCCAAGTGTGTTAGAGACATGAACAATTGAGATCAATTTCGTTTTTGGTGAAATTAATTTTTGGAACTCATCGATCAGCAATTCGCCATGATCGCTGATTGGAATAATTTTTAGAATCGCCCCTCTCTGTTCGCACAGCAACTGCCAAGGAACAATGTTGGAGTGGTGTTCCATGTGAGAAATTATTACTTCGTCTCCCTTCTCGATAAATTTTCTTCCGAAAGAATTTGCAATAAGGTTGATAGATTCGGTTGTTCCTCGTGTGAATATTATTTCTTCGTTGCTTGCCGCATTTATAAAGTCCTTGATTATCGAGCGTGCATTTTCATAAGCTTCAGTGGCTATTTGGCTTAATCTATGAACTCCTCTGTGAATATTAGAATTTTCATTAAGAAAGTATCGGTTCATCCTATCAATAACCGATTTTGGTTTTTGAGTTGTAGCCGCATTATCCAAATAAATAAGCTGTTTACCATTGACGAGTGTATTTAGAATTGGAAAGTCTTTGCGAATTTCCTCGACATTGAGGTCCAAATTTGCAATTTCAACTAAGTTAGTATCTTGCTCCATTTATTTTTTCTTTCCGGAGAGGAGACGTTTCATTTTTTTAAGGATAACTTCATTAATTTGAGATCTTAGTTCATCGTTTTTTATAAAATCAAGTATGCCGCTTGCAAACGCATTTACTAAGAGTGAGCGGGCATTTTCTTCCTCAATTCCTCTAGCCCGCAAGTAAAATAATGCTTCTTCATCAATTTGACCGACTGTAGCACCGTGTGTGCATCGAACATCATCAGCAAAAATTTCCAATTGAGGTTTTGTATCGATACGTGCTTTCCCGGAGAGAAGCAAATTTTTATTCGATTGATAGGCATTTGTTTTTTGAGCATCTTTTCTGACCACAATCTTTCCGTTAAACACACCCTTCGATTCATCCGCTAAAATTCCTTTGTAAAACTCATTACTAAAACAATGCGGTGTTGCATGATCGACTAAAGTGTGGTTATCGATGTGTTGGTTTCCATCTACAAAATAAAGCCCGAAATAATTTGTCTCGCATCCTTTTCCGTTCAAAACAGAATTAATGTCGTTTCGAGTTAAAGCTCCGCCCAAAGAAATATTATGTGACGTGTATTTGCTGTTTTCCTTTTGCTCAACTTGAATTTTTGAGATGTGATATGACGTTAAACTTTCATTTTGAATTTTGTAATGATCCAGCATTGAGTTTTCATTGATAACAATTTCTGATAGAGTATTAGTCAAATAAGGTGATTCAGAAATCGGCTGATGAATCTCAATAATATTAGCTTGCGAGTTTTTACCAAATACGAAAAGATTTCTCGGTTGGGAAAGAACATTCACATCGTTCTTACCATTCAGATAAATTAAGTATATCGGTTCTTCGATTATTTGATTATCGGGAATGAAAATGAAAGCACCATCCTTAATAAAAGCACTATTCAAAGCATTGAATCCATTATCATAATTGGAATATTTTCCAAAGTGCTGTTCAAAAACTTCGTTGTCACTTGAGCTTATTTTATCGATACCGTTAGCTGTGATTTTGGAGTTTGGGAAGCTAAATTTCGAAAATTCTTCGGATAAAAAACCGTTTATAAAAACAAGAACATTCTTGTTTTGATACTCAGCAAGAAATTGAGCTAACTTTAATTTCTCGATGGAAGTTTTCTCTAAGCAGGATGGCGTGAATTGATAGTTAAGAACATCCGAGAGACTCGTATATTTCCATTCTTCATTTTTTGTAGTTGGGAAATCCAGTTCGTTGAACTTAGAAATAGCATCTTGCCTGAATGGGTGTAATTTAGATTTAGATTCACCATTAAGAGATTGCTCGAACAATTTGAATTTATTAATGTACCAATCCTTGTGCTCAGGTTTCGTTATCATATTTTTATTCCTCAGGAAGCCGTCTCAAGGGTTTTTCCATTCTTAATCCAATCGTAGCCTTTATCTTCAAGTTCGAGTGCTAATTCTTTTCCGCCCGATTTTACAATTTGCCCATCATAAAGTACGTGAACATAATCAGGTACGATATAATTTAATAATCTTTGGTAATGGGTTACTACGACAATGGCTTTATCTTTGATTCTCTCTTTAAGAAGATTTACACCGTTCGATACAATTTTGAGAGCATCGATATCAAGCCCGGAATCTGTTTCATCTAACAATGCAAGCTTAGGTTCAAGCATCAGCATTTGGAAGATTTCATTTCGCTTCTTCTCGCCGCCGGAAAATCCTTGATTCACTGAGCGGCTGAGCATTGATTCGTCTATATCAAGCAGTTTCATTTTCGATTTCATCACTGAGATGAATTCCATCGCATCTAATTCCTCCTCACCTCGGTGTTTGCGGATTTCATTTACTGCAGTTTTTAATAAGGTAGCATTGCTGATTCCTGGAATTTCAATTGGATATTGGAAGGCCAGAAAAATTCCTTCTCGTGCTCTATCTTCTGGCTCCATATCTAAAAGATCCATTCCTTTGAAGAGAATTTCTCCAGATACGATTTCATAATCCTCTCTTCCTGCAATAACATTTGTGAGTGTACTTTTTCCTGAACCATTTGGTCCCATGATCGCATGGATTTCTCCAGCATTCACTTTTAAATTGATTCCTTTAAGAATTTCTTTCCCTTCAACATTTACGCATAAGTTTTTAACTTCTAACATTTATTCCCTTTAACGAATTTGATTTTCAATATTTATTTTATCCAACACTTCCTTCAAGACTAACGCTTAATAATTTCGAGGCTTCTACAGCGAATTCCATTGGAAGTTCAAGAAACACTTCTTTACAATATCCATTTACGATCAGACTGATTGCGTCTTCTTTTGAGATTCCTCTTTGATTCAGATAGAAAATTTGATCTTCACCGATCTTGGAAGTAGTTGCCTCGTGCTCAACTTTTGCAGTTGGATTATTTACTTCGAGATATGGAAACGTATGAGCCCCGCATTTGTCACCGATTAAAAGCGAATCGCACTGAGAAAAATTTCTTGAGTTCTCAGCTTTGTTCGAGATTCGTACCAAACCACGATAAGAATTTTGACTTTTTCCTGCGGAAATTCCTTTTGAAACGATTGTGCTTTTTGTGTTTTTTCCAAGATGAATCATTTTGGTACCTGTATCGGCTTGCTGATAATTATTTGTGAGAGCAACAGAGTAAAACTCACCAATAGAATTATCACCCAGCAAAATGCAGCTTGGATATTTCCAAGTAATGGCTGAACCGGTTTCAACCTGTGTCCACGATATTTTGGAATTGTTTCCTTTGCAAATCCCTCGCTTAGTAACAAAATTATATATGCCCCCCTTCCCAGTTTTATCTCCTGCATACCAATTTTGCACAGTAGAATATTTTATTTCAGCATTTTCGAAAGCAACCAATTCAACAACTGCAGCGTGAAGCTGATTCGTATCACGGATGGGAGCTGTACAACCTTCAAGATAGCTTACGTAACTTCCTTCGTCTGCTACAATAAGAGTTCGCTCAAACTGTCCCGTATCAGCCGCGTTAATTCTAAAGTAAGTTGAAAGTTCCATCGGACATCTTACACCCTTAGGAATGTAACAGAACGAGCCATCGCTGAAAACTGCCGCGTTAAGAGCAGCATAAAAATTATCAGTGGAAGGAACAACCGAACCAAGATATTTTTTTATAAGCTCTGGATGATTTTGAATTGCTTCCGACATCGAACAGAAAATTATTCCGAGTTCAGAAAGTTTTTCTTTATATGTAGTAGCAACCGAAACGCTATCAAACACAGCATCCACTGCAACGTTTGCTAATCTTTTTTGTTCAGCAAGCGGAATACCAAGTTTATCAAACGTTCGAAGCAATTCAGGATCGACTTCATCAAGGCTTTTTACCTGAGCTTTTTGCTTTGGCGCAGCGTAATAAATAATATCTTGGTAGTCTATTGGATTATAATTAACATTTGCCCAATGTGGTTCAGTCATTTTTTGCCACTGCTGAAATGCCTTCAATCTCCACTCAAGCATAAAATCAGGTTCATTTTTCTTTCGAGAGATTAGCTTAATGATATCTTCATTCAATCCACGAGGAGCCGTCTCCATTTCAATATCTGTGACAAAACCGTATTTATATTCTTTTTCAGCTAATTCTTCCAGATTTATTTGTTCATCAAGCATAAAATTATTTTCTTATCCTTTATTTTAAATTCTTTGGTACAAGGTTAGTTAATCTGTATAAAAAAGTCAAGATAACTGTCTAGCCGCTAAAATGAATCTGCAGTGAGGAAGAATAGATTGAAGTTGAAATAATGATGAGGTTTTAATTCGAATTAACGATGAACATGAAACAGTAAATTTACATTTGATGAAGATATTTTTTATATTTAATTAAATAGAATGTCAGTTATATTAATCTAATCAATAAAAAAGAGGCATAATATGAAAAAA
>CAZNDS010000046.1:10477-17019 GCA_964571865.1 uncultured Ignavibacteriaceae bacterium
CAATTGCTCAAGAAGTCCAAACTGGGAAATTCAGGACGTCTGCAGCCGCTACTGGTTATACACTCGATAAAAACGATGGTGAAAGAACCGTCTACGTCGAAGTGGAATATCCTAAACCATTCGAGAAAAAACCTGAAGTGATGGTTGGAGTAAATCTGATCGACGCTTCTAATGCACAGAATTTAAGATATAGTGTTGAGATCAAATCTGTATCT
The DNA here is from genome assembly GCA_964571865.1 of uncultured Ignavibacteriaceae bacterium. Lineage (GTDB taxonomy): Bacteria > Bacteroidota > Ignavibacteria > Ch128b > Ch128b > JAHJVF01. The sequence goes on from CAZNDS010000046.1 coordinate 10,693, forward strand.
CGCGACGGATTTACACTTCTTGTAAAAACCTGGGCAAATACAAAAATCTTTGAAATTGGCGGCGGCTGGATTGCAGTAGCCCCTCATTAGTATTTCGATATAATTTTAAGAGTGATGGCAACAATAATTGTACAGTCCGATGATTGTTGCCATTACTTTATCTATTCTATTTACAATTTCTCTGTGAATCCAATCATTCCTGGATTCAATTTTTCAATTTAATTATCAAAACAGCCTTTTTTCTTTTCGTTTATTATATTTACAGAGAATCATTAAAGTGATCGTCCAAAAATTAAACTATGATAGATAAGATTAAATTTCACCTTTCCAAATACTGGAGTTCCTACATTCTCGGACTACTCAGTTTATACTTCATTTTTAATCGAGGTGAGTACACAATTTTAGATTTGTTGCATTTATTCATTCATGAACCAGGACATTTTCTATTTGCGATCTTCGGAAGATTCTTGGGAATGCTTGGCGGTACACTAATGCAAATCCTACTCCCACTTGTTTGTGCAATTTTATTTTTCAGATGGAAAAAGAAATTCTCGGTTCAGCTTTGCCTGTTTTGGCTGGCGCATAGTCTTATTAATGTAAGTGTTTATATTGATGATGCGGATAAAATGAAACTGAGAATAATTGGCAAGATCCACGACTGGAATTGGATTCTTGGTAAGATGGATATTACAGAGCATGCATCTGAGATCGGTTATTTTGTTTTTGGCTTAGCAATAGTAACCTTTTTGTTAATGGTATTAGTTCCTAGATTTATGGTTATAGAACTTACTTGATAAGTTTAAATACTACATTCTTTCGATATTTTTTTTAATTTACTTTTGAAAATGCGGATAAAAGAAGATTCAATAAAAAATTTGCTTGATTCGATCAGCGTTGTAGATGTTATCTCTGACTACGTGCAATTAAAAAAGCGGGGAAAAAATTATGTCGGTCTCTGTCCATTCCACAACGAAAAAACTCCGTCATTTACCGTAAGCGAAGAAAAGGGAATGTTCCACTGTTTCGGCTGCGGAGAAGGCGGCAACACTCTCTCTTTCCTAATGAAGCATGAAAAATACAACTTCGTTGACGCAATCGAGGAACTTGCGAAAAAATTTAATGTACAGCTCGACTACGAAGACGGCAGATATTATGAAAAAGATATCGAGCTTGAAAAACTTTACGATTACAGCCGTTTAACCGCAAGATACTTCTACGAGAATCTCACTAAAACTAACGAAGGTGAAAATGCATTGAAGTATCTCTATCAACGAGGACTTTCTGATAATGTTATAAAAAATTTTGGTTTGGGTTATTCATTAAGCTCATGGGAAGGACTTGTAAATTTTATAAAGAAAAATAATTATGAGACTGCGATTTTTGAAAAGCTCGGCTTGATTTTGAAACGTGAAGATGGGAATTATTACGACCGTTTCAGAGGACGAATTATTTTCCCGATCTTTTCCGCTTCTGGAAGAATTATTGCTTTTGGCGGAAGATTATTGACCGACGAAGAGAATCAGCCAAAATATTTAAACTCGCCTGAGTCGAGAATATATATTAAAGGAAAAACTCTTTACGGTTTATTTCAATCCAAAGATGAAATTAGAAAAAAAGATTCAACTATTTTGGTTGAAGGGTATATGGATCTAATCGCATTGTATCAGGCTGGTTTTCGCAACGTTGTAGCAAGTGCAGGGACAGCGCTCACTTCAGATCAAGTGCATGTAATTTCAAGATTGACAAAAAATATAATTTTAATTTACGATTCCGATGAGGCTGGACAAAAAGCTGCTGAGCGAGCCTCTGAACTTATGCTTGAAGGAGATATTGATTTCAAAATTGTAACTCTTCCCGAAGGAGAGGACCCGGATTCGTTTGTTAAGACTCATGGAGAAGAACGGTTCAAACTTGAGCTTCAGACCGCGAGCAACTACATCGATTTTGTAACTTCCCTGCACACGAAAGAAAAAAAATCTTTGGAGAATTCCGAAAAGCTGAAAATTATTAATCGAATTTTAGAGCTTACAGCAAAAGTCCGCGATCCGATTAGAAGGTCTTTGTTCGTAAAATACGCTTCCGAAAAATTTAAAATAAGAGAATCGGCATTGGCGGAATCTCTTGGCAAACATTTAGTTCAGCAAAATAAGTTTGAGAGTATTTCCCAAAAAGCAGATGATAAAGAATTAAAAGAAGCTGAGAAAAAATTTGATTTTAAAAACATCCCTGAGATAGAAAAAATTCTGCTCCAATTAATGTTTTCAAAAGATAGAGAATTGTGTGATTTTATGTTTCTTCACATCCCACCGGAAGATTTAACAAACGAAAAAACACAAATCATCGCGAAGACCATCCAGCGAGAACTTGAAAGAGGAATTCAGCCCGAAGAAGAATATTTAAGCAACATTTTGGAGGACGAAGACCTCCGCAATCTTTTAGCAGAATTGGTTTTTGAGAAATATAAAATTTCAAAGTCGTGGAATTATAATCCAGCAGAAGAATCGATTGCAGAAATAAATTGGAAAATAGCAGAAGATCTTATCAAGAAATTTAAATCGGATTACTTGGAGAAACAGATTTATAAAAATCAAGTACAGTTAAAATCTGCTGTTGATATGGATGAAATAAAAAAATTGATGGAAATAGACAAAATGCTGAAGCAGGAAATCGTTAAAATTAAATCAATGAAGTTTAGAGAAAATTAATTCAAGCTCTTATTTCATAAAAAAAATTGATTAATGTTGCGGTTCTTTTTAATTGATATATGGGAGTTGAAATGCGGATCCTAAGATTATTTTTAATAACCACAATAATATTCATCTTCGGTTGTTCGAATTCGAACGATCCCAATCAAATTGAAACATCTGGAACGATCGAAGCGCTAGAGGTCGATATAAAAACTAAAGTACCGGGAGAGCTAATCGACGTAAAAATCAAAGAAGGAGAAAAAGTTAAATCTGGCGATGTAATTTTTGTGATCGATGATTCAGATCTTCAAATACAAAAAGCGCAAGCCGCAGCAGCCCTTGATCTCGCTAAAGCAAAATTTCAAACCATAATTGAAGGGGCAAGATCCGAAGACAAAGCTCAGCTCCAAGAGATCGTTAAACAAGCTCAATTGAATTTCAATAATGCTAAACAAGATTTTGAAAGAATTCAAAGCTTGTTCGAAACTCATAGCGTTTCACAAAAAATGTTTGACGATGCAAAGCTCCGTGTCGAAGTCGCCGAAACTCAATTAACCTCTGCAAAAGAAAATTTGAAAAAAGCAGTCACAGGTGCACGCCAATCTGAAATTAATGCGGCGAAAGCTGCAGTCGAACAAGCAGCTGCCGCTGTCGAGGCAATTGAAAAAAGAATAAACGATGCAGTGATCAAATCGCCGATTGACGGATATTCAACATTGATGAATTTTGAAAAAGGAGAAATTGTAAATACCGGTGCTGTTTTAACGCGGGTAATAGATCTGCAAAACGTTTGGACAAAAATTTTTGTTAACGAAATTGATCTCGGTAAAATTCACTTAAATCAAAATGTCATCATTAAAGTCGATTCATTTAAGGAGAGAGAATTCAAAGGACGGATATCATACATTTCGCCCGAAGCGGAATTCACTCCAAAAAATATCCAAACAAAAGAGGAAAGAGTTAAGCTCGTCTATGCAGTCAAAGTATCTATCAGCAATGATGATCTGCTGTTGAAGCAAGGTATGCAGTGCGATGTTTTAATTAAGTGAAAAATGAAATTGTAAAAAGCAAAATTAGTCTCATTGAGCATCCAGGAAGTATTATCCGTTAAGAATCTTTGCAAATCGTTTCATCAAGTCACCGCTCTTGATGATTTTGAACTTACAGTTAGAAAAGGCGAACTCTTTGGAATTGTTGGACCCGATGGAGCAGGAAAAACAACTGCAATAAAAATTTTTTCCGGCGTTGAAAAAAAGGATGCAGGATTTATAAACATTCTTGGATACGATATCGATTTCAATCGAGATTTGATATACCAGGAAATCGGTTATCTCTCGCAAAAGTTTTCTCTGTACGGTGATTTGACAGTTGATGAAAACATAGAATTCTTTGCGAAGATCCATGGAGTGAAAAAATATCACGAGAGAAAAGAAGAGCTTCTTCAATTTACAAGATTGACACAATTCAGAAATAGATTGGCTGATAAACTTTCCGGTGGAATGAGACAAAAACTTGCACTCGCTGCGACACTGATTCATTCTCCAAAAATTATTTTTCTTGATGAACCGACAAACGGAGTCGATCCCATTTCTAGAAGAGATTTCTGGGGAATTCTTTCCGCATTGTTAAAACAAGGAATTACAATAATAATTTCAACACCTTACCTTGATGAAACAGAAAGATGCACAAAGGTCGCACTCGTAAACAAAGGGAAAGTCCTGATTCAAGATACACCATCAAAGATAAAAGAAATTATTAAAGAAAATGTTTATGAAATTATCTGCGGTCCTGTCAGAGAAATATATATGCATTTAAAAAATCGTTTTCCTGAGATTGATATTCAAATGTTCGGTGATCGTTTGAACTTGTTAACGAGTATACCGTTCGATGAAATCGTGAAAGAGATTGTCTCGCGAGATTATAAAGTGATTGATTCCAGAAAAGTTCTTCCCTCGCTTGAGAATGTTTTCATTCATATGCTTAGGGAATTTTATGAGTGATCGATTAGCAATATCCACATCGAAGCTGACGAAAAAATTTGGGAATTTCATCTCAGTAAACGATGTGACTTTTAATGTGAATCGTGGTGAGATTTTTGGTTTTCTCGGTTCGAATGGAGCTGGAAAAACCACTACGATCAGAATGCTATGCGGAATATTACCACCTACTTCTGGTAATGGTATTGTTACTGGTTTTGATATTCTAACTCAAGCGGAAAAAATAAAAGAAAACATCGGGTATATGTCACAGAAGTTTTCGCTCTATTCAGAACTGACAGTTGAAGAAAACATAGATTTTTTCTCAGGTGCATATAAGTTAAAAAATAAATTGCGAGTCGATGCAAAAAAACGAGCACTAGAAATTTCGAGATTGACTTCGAAAAAAAATATTCAAGCTCGAAATCTTGCAACCGGATGGCGGCAGCGGCTCGCTCTTGCTTGCGCCCTTCTTCATAATCCTAAAATTGTTTTTTTAGATGAACCGACCGCAGGGGTTGACCCAATTTCGCGTAGAGATTTTTGGGATTTGATTTATGAGCTTGCTTCTGATGGAATTACAATTTTCGTCACCACACATTTTCTCGATGAAGCTGAACATTGCACTTCTATCGGTTTAATTCACGAAGGAAAAATTGTTGCACAAGGTTCGCCTCAATCTTTGAAAGACCGGTATCAAAAAGAGCTTTATCGAATCGATACTGATAAGCCGATTGAACTGATGGAAGAACTTCAAAAAGAAGATTCGGTGCATGACGTCACATTGTTTGGCAGCAGTATACACGTAAGTTTTCAAATTGGGTTTGAACCAAAGTCCCTAATTAAGGAGGCCGCAAACAGAATGAAGTCCGAAATTAAAAGTTTTGAAAAAATTACTCCTTCACTTGAAGATGTATTTATCAGTATTATAGAAAAGAAAAGCTCGATGCGAATTTAAATGCGAATATCCAAATCAAAAATAAATCAAAATATTTCTGCGAGCATTGGACGAATCATCCCAATTGCAAAAAAAGAATTCATTCAATTCACGAGGGATAAACGCAGTCTTCTTGTCTTCACATTTGTACCCATGTTCATGCTGCTTTTATTCGGCTATGCATTAAACCTCGATGTTAAGCATGTCCCAACAATAATTTGGGATCAGGCAAATTCAAGCTTAAGCAGAGATTTCGTTCAATCAGTTACCAATAACGAGTATTTTGATGTAATAGAAAATGTAAACAGTTACGATCAAATCGAATATTTTATCAACAGCGGAAAAGCAAAAGTAGCGTTTGTAATCCCATCAGATTTTGATAAAAGTATTTTAAAAAATGAAAACGTTCAATTCCAAGTCATTCTCGATGGAAGTGAATCGAACACAGCCTCGAGCATTATTGGATATATTAATTACTATTCGAATAGTTTTAACCTTAAAAAAGTTAAAGAGAAAAACTCAGGTGATCTGCAATTTGCGAGTATTGAGCTTGTGCCGAGAGTCTGGTATAATCCCGAACTTAAAACCGCAAACTTTTTTGTCCCAGGTTTAATTGTTTTTATTCTAATGATCATGGCGGTGATTGCAACTGCACTTTCAATGGTAAGAGAAAAAGAAAGGAATACGGTTGAGCAAATCATTGTCTCGCCAATAAAGATGTATGAGT
>CAZNDS010000047.1:0-16388 GCA_964571865.1 uncultured Ignavibacteriaceae bacterium
AGCTCAGTTGGTAGAGCAATGGACTGAAAATCCATGTGTCGGCGGTTCGATTCCGTCTCTGCCCACCAGTCGCCCGATTTATTCGGGCTTTTTTATTTATAAATAATCATACGGCATGAGATATATTCTAATTACAGGTGCAACAAGCGGGATTGGTTTCGCCACCCTTAATAAATTTTTTAATAATAATTCATTCATTTTTGCTGTCGGCAGAAATCAAAAGAAACTGGATGAGATTAAAAAACAATTTGATAATTCAGTTGAGATTCTCAAGTACGATTTGGCAATTGCTTCAGAAAGATTGAGAATGTTTGAAGAACTAGAAAGAAAAAATTGTGAACTCGATGTAATTGTTAATGCAGCAGGAATCTTGAGAAGTGGTTCCGTTGAGTGTACTACTCTTGAAGCTTGGAACGAAACTATGGAGATAAACTTGAATTCTCTTTTTCATGTAATGAACTTAGGAATTCCATTGCTTGAGAAGAGAAAAGGGAACATTGTCAACGTGTCAAGTGTAACGGGTCTGCGAAGTTTTCCAAATGTACTGGCATATTGTGTAAGTAAGGCAGCTGTAGATCAATTAACGCGTTGTTCGGCTCTTGAACTCGCTCCTAAAGGAATTCGTGTGAATGCTGTAAATCCGGGTGTTGTTGTTACAAATATTCACAGAGCTTCAGGTATGGATGAAAAATCTTATCACGAATTCCTCGAACGAAGTAAAACCACTCATCCAACTGGTCGTGTTGGCGACGCAAAAGAAATTGCAGATTTAATTTATTTTCTGGCTTCGGAGGAAGCTGGATGGATTACTGGAAACACAGTTTCCATAGATGGTGGAAGAAATTTAACATGTGCGAGATAGCATTATGCATATTGTCACTCAAACGAATTTTGAAAATTTAAAATTAGCTCACCGAGGTAAAGTTCGAGATATTTATGATCTTGGCGATGCACTGTTGTTCGTTGCCACTGATCGAATCTCTGCTTTTGATGTTGTATTTAATGAGGGAATTCCATTTAAAGGATATGTATTAACGAAATTATCTCTATTCTGGTTCGATATGCTTGCTGGTATTTGTAAGAATCATTTGATAACATCAGATGTAAATGAATACCCTGTAATTTGTCAGCAGTACGCGAAAGAACTGGAAGGAAGATCGATGCTCGTAAAGAAGGTGAAAATTTTTCCAATTGAATGTATCGCAAGAGGTTATTTATCAGGTTCCGGATGGAGTGAGTATCAAAAAAGTCGATCTATTTGTGGAATTGAATTACCGGAAGGAATGCTCGAATCTCAAAAATTGCTGACAGCAATTTTCACTCCATCAACTAAAGCGGAATATGGTGAGCATGATCAAAATATCTCCTTTGATAGGATGGTCGAAATTATTGGAGAATCAACTTCAATTAAGTTGAGAGATAAAACACTAAGAATTTACGAAGAAGCTGCTAGAGTCGCTTCTCTAAAAGGCATCATCATCGCAGACACAAAATTTGAGTTTGGATTACTTGATGGAGAAATTATTTTAGCCGATGAAGTATTGACTCCCGATTCATCAAGATTCTGGTTGAAAAACAAATATGAACTCGGAAGAAGTCAGGACAGTTTGGATAAACAATTTCTCCGGGATTATTTGATTAGTATTAATTTTAATAAACAGACGCCACCACCACCATTGCCCGAAGATGTAATTAATACTACGAGCGAAAAATATCTTGAGATTCTATCTCAGTTGACTTCATAATTTTCTGATTAAAAATTTTTAATTTCTAAATTCAAATTATTGCAAAAAATAATAATTTGATTTAGATTGACTTCAACCTATGACAATTCCAAACCAGCTTACAATCTTACGAATAATTTTAACACCGATTTTTGCTTGGTTTTTTCTTTCATCAAATTTATTGCTGCATCAGCTTTCGCTTGTTGCATTTATTATTGCAGCGCTGACGGACTGGTACGATGGCTGGCTGGCAAGAAAATTCAATTACATGTCGAATCTTGGAAAGTTTTTAGATCCATTCGCCGATAAAGTATTAACTTCGGCAGGATTCATTGTGTTCATTTTTGTAGGCGTTTTTGAGCTGTGGATGGTAATTGTAATTGTTGTAAGGGATTTAATGATTACGATTTTAAGAATATTTGCACAATATAAAAATCAATCATTCAGCACTTCATTTTTAGCTAAAATAAAAACTTTCACTCAAATGATTTTTCTATATTATGTTCTGGTGCTCTATATTGGGAAGAGTATCAACTTTCTACACTTCATACCAAGACAGGTTTTTGAAATTCTTCTTAATGAACATTTTATTTACTATGCTATGCTGGCTGTTACACTGTTAACATTTTATACCGGTATTAGTTACTTATACAGGAATCGATATAACATTGAAAAAATTTTAAGAAATTAGATTATGAAATCACACAATTACTTAACAGAAAAAATTGCCATCTCTCTCTCAACTTTTTTCTCTGTTGGAAAATTTCCATTCGCTTCTGGTACGGTTGCTTCATTTGTCGCCTTAATTATTTATTGGATTATTCCGGGTTTTGAGAAATTGGAGGTTTTGACATTTCTAATAATCATATTTTCTATTCTTGGAATTTGGTCAGGAACAATAGGCGAGAAAAAATTCGGTTATGATCCGCCTCAGGTAGTTATTGATGAGGTAGTTGGAATGTGGATTTCACTTCTGCTTATTCCCAAAACAATAGTCCTCTCGGTTTTGAGTTTTTTTCTGTTCAGGATATTTGATATTGTAAAACCATATCCAGCAAATGTAAGCCAAGGTATGAAAGGTGGATATGGAATCATGATGGATGATATAATTGCGGGGATATATACAATTCTAACAATTCAGTTAATAATATATATTTATCCAGAAATAACAAATTTATGAATCGTGTTGCAATCATTTCTATTGGCGATGAAATTTTAATCGGTCAAACTCTCAACACTAATGCTGCTTATATTGGGCAAAAACTGACCTCACTCGGTTATGATGTTGTAGGAAGCTTTGTTGTTGGAGATGATAAAAAATCAATTCATGACACATTTATTTCCTCTGCCCGAATTTCAGAATTTATTTTTATAACTGGCGGATTAGGTCCAACACATGATGACATTACCCGCGAGGCATTGGTTGAATATTTTGAAACAGATCTAGTATTAAATGAAACTGTGTTAAAGAGAATTGAAGAACGATTTCAAAAGCGTGAGAAAATAATGCCTGAAGTGAATCGGCAACAAGCTTACGTTCCGAGTATTGCTAATGTTATCGAAAATTTTGTTGGAACAGCTCCAGGATTTGACATTTCCTTCGAAGGTAAGGAGTATTTTGTAATGCCCGGTGTTCCTTCTGAAATGAAAAGCATGATGGAGAATTATCTCCTTCCAAAAATGCATAAAGTTGCCGAAGAGAGAAAGTTATTTTACAGGCAAAAACTAATACATACTACAGGGATTCCTGAATCTAGTTTATTTGAATTGCTCGGTGATATAAAAAGTTGGTTAGGAAATTGTAAACTCGCATTTCTTCCAAGTCAGTTTGGAGTTAAGATGAGAATTTCCTGTTCCGGAAAGTCAGTTTCTGAAATTGATTCTGATCTCAAGAATGCTGAAAAGAGAATTACTGATTTGGCTGGCAAATACATTTATTCTTGTGATGATCTCTTATTAGAAGAGGTAATCGGAAAAATTCTTACAGAAAAAAATTTAACAATCGCAGTTGCTGAATCATGCACTGGCGGAATTATTGCTGACCGTTTAACTAACATTCCCGGAAGCAGTAAATATTTTATGCAAGGAGTAGTCTCGTATTCAAATGACGCAAAGATTAAGACATTAGGGGTGAGTGTTGATAGTATCATCAAATACGGCTCTGTAAGTGAACAAGTAGCGATTGAGATGGCTCGTGGTGTGAAAAATATCACCTCTACAAATATTGGATTGTCCGTAACTGGAATTATGGGACCATCGGGTGCCACTGAAACTAAACCTATCGGACTAGTTTATATTGGTTATTCCGATGATTCTAGAGATAAAGTTGTTCGATATAAATTTGCAGAGAATCGTATTCGGAATAAAGAACGGACATCTCAGGCAGCGCTGGAACTTGTGAGACAAATGCTATTAGTGGTTGAAGATGAAGCATAGAATGTTTTTTGCAGTAAACTTATCAGAAGCTTGCAGATCTCGAATCTTTTCTATCATGGAGGAATTTAAAAATGAACCGGAACCAATAAAGTGGGAATCATTTGAAAAACTTCACATAACGACATTATTTCTAGGGGATATTGATACATCTTTAATCCCAATCTTGGTTCAAAATGTAGAATTAAAACTAAAAGAGATTAGTGGTACAGAAATTCATTTTAACAACCTAGGTGCTTTTCCAAATTTTAAAAATCCAAGAGTAATTTGGATTGGTATAAAGAAAAATCCAATTATAGAAAACATCGCAGAAGAATTGAAAATTTGTGCTAATCAAATCGGCGTCGATATTGAAGAAAGAAGTTTTCATCCGCATGTTACAATTGGTCGTGCAAAAGGCAATGTCTCCTCGGCCTTTATTGATTGTCTTAAAAATTATAGAATCGAATCTTTCGGCGAATGGTTTAATTCTGTGGAATTAATGAAAAGTGAGTTGGATAGATTCGGATCAAAATATTATATTCATAAAAAATTTAATCTTAGGGAGAATTAAATGGCAGACGATAGAGACGAAAAATTAAGATCACTAAAAGATACAATTGCTTTAATTGAAAAAAATTACGGAAAAGGATCGATCATGCGTTTGGGCGATTCTGCATTACCGGCAATCGACGTGATTTCAACCGGCTCGATTGGGCTTGATTATGCACTTGGGGTTGGTGGAGTTCCTCGAGGGAGAATAGTTGAAATTTTTGGCCCTGAATCATCCGGTAAATCCACGACCTGTTTGCACATAATTGCAGAAGCACAAAAAAATAATGGGCTTGCCGCTATTATCGACGCAGAGCATGCATTTGATATTAATTATTCCAAAAAGCTGGGAGTGGATACAAACAATCTTATTCTTTCACAGCCTGATTTTGGTGAACAAGCCCTTGAAATTGTTGACTCATTAATTCGCAGTAATGCTATGGATGTAATTGTTATCGATTCTGTTGCAGCACTCGTGCCGCGTTCTGAAATTGAAGGAGATATGGGTGATGCGCACATGGCTATGCAGGCAAGATTGATGTCTCAGGCATTGCGAAAAATTACTGGAGCAATATCAAAATCAAATACATGTGTAATTTTTACAAATCAGTTACGAAGCAAAATAGGAATTGTTTTTGGTAATCCTGAAACAACTACCGGCGGAAATGCTTTAAAGTTTTATGCTTCAGTCAGAATGGATATTAGGAGAATTGGTGCGATTAAAGAAGGAACTGATGTAATCGGTAACAGAGTTAAAGTGAAAGTTGTAAAAAGTAAAGTTGCTCCCCCATTCAAGGAAGTTGAATTTGATATTCTTTTTAATGAAGGGATTTCAAAAGCGGGTGAGCTTATTGATCTCGCTACGGAACATGAAATCGTACAAAAAAGTGGTTCTTGGTTTACATTCGAAGGAGATAGATTTCAAGGTCGCGAACAATTTAAATCAAAATTGCTGGAGGATCCAAAACTCTTAGCTTTATTAGATAAAAAAGTTCGTGAAGACCTTGGTCTCTTGAAAAAGGAAGAAGTTAAAGAAGAAGAACCAAGCAAAAAGTCCAAGTCCGAAAAGAATAAATGAAAGAGGTTGTCAAGATTGAGCGAAAAGGAAATCGAATAAAGATTTTCTTTTCCCAATCTGATCAAATACTCCTTTCAATAGATACCTACAATAAATTTTCTATATCTCTCAATCAAAAACTTTCAGAAAAGTTTCTTGAAGATTTAATCGCCTATGAAGAATTAAATCACGCAAAGCAATCTGCACTAAGATTTTTGGCAATTCGCAATCATTCGATCTTTGAACTCAAAAGAAAACTTAGACAGAAGAAATTCACTCCTGAAGCCGTGGATAAAACATTGGATTATCTGATTAACCATCAATTAATTGATGAAGAAAAATTCGCCAAGGAGTTTGCAAATGAATTGATAAAAAGAAAACATTATGGGCCAAGCAGAATTAAAATTGAACTTCGAAAAAGGGGCATTAGTGATCCCATAATAAAAGCTCTTATGACAGAAATGTCGGACGATACTGAATCAAAAAATTTAGAAATTACAGCAGAAAAATATTTAAAACGCTTCTCGAACGAACTTACTCAAGCCGATAAACAGAAATTGATAAATTATCTTTTTCAAAAAGGTTTTAGCTGGGAAAAAATTAAGATCTTCGTAGATAAAAATTTTTAGTTTAAATCAACTGTAACATTTTCGTAATGATTCCGAATAAGTGATTGTCAAATAAAAGGAGTCAGGATAATGAAATCATTTATTTCCCTCATTGCTGTTTTAGGAATTTTTTCGATGAATACCGTTTCTGCTGCTAATCTATCAAAGCTCGTTGAGACTAATCTTAAGACCTCTTTACAAACTGAAAACTCAATGATAAAGTCTGATGCAATAACTCTCGCAGGTGACTTGAAAATGGATGAAGTAGTCATTCCACTGATGGAGATTCTTAAATCAGATGATAACAAGGAGTTGAGAATTCTAGCTGCTATCGCTCTCCACAAAATACAGGATGCCAGGGGTTTGTTTGCGATACAACAAGCAATTCATTTCGATGAAGAACGCTGCGTTAGAAGAGCCTGTGCGTACTTAACAGTAACAGTGTAAATTAACTCATTACGTTCTCTCCCCCATGAGACCGGATTTGAGCTGCCGGTCTCATATTTAATCTCTTAAACACTTCTCTTATTTTTAGAATAATTCATATATTTAGTTGAGAACTTAACTGGTCAATTATCTATTGATTAATTTCAATGTTTGTTCAATTAGAAATTTCTCTATAACATTCGAAAATGGATTAACATGAGCAGAACAAAAAAGTTTGGAACCTTCGGTGGAGTTTTCACTCCATCTATACTGACGATTTTAGGTGTAATTATGTATCTTCGTTTGCCATGGATAGTTGGGCAGGCAGGATTATTTCTAACACTTGTAATTATCGTTGTGGCTCATGTTATTTCAGTTACAACAGGTTTAAGTGTTTCTTCTATCGCAACAGATAAAAAAATTAAAGCCGGTGGAACTTATTACATTATCAGTCGGAGTTTGGGACTTTCAATTGGTGGAACATTAGGTTTAGCGTTATTTGTCGGATTATCGTTTAGCGTAAGTTTGTACTTGATTGGTTTTGCAGAAAGCTTTCTTTCATTTTGGTGATATGAGATTAATAAAGATTCAATCAGAGTGGTCGGCAGTATTGCACTGATCTCTGTGACTATTATAACATTCATTAGTACATCACTGGCGATTAGAACGCAATACTTTATTATGGCTGCGATTGGATAATCTCTTCTCTCAATATTTTTGGGCAGTCATGAACTCAAACCAGCAGCTCCACATTTTTACCCGCTTGACAGTGCAGTTCCATTTTTAGTTCTCTTTGGAATATTTTTTCCGGCTGTTACAGGATTCGAAGCTGGTGTTTCAATGTCTGGGGATTTGAAGGACCCTAAGAAGTCTATACCAAGCGGTACGTTAACAGCAATTTTTTTTGGATTAGCAGTCTATCTTTTTCTCCCGTTTTTTTCTCATACACAGTAGACCCGGATCAGCTGGCAAATAATCCGAAAGTTCTTTTTGACATTTCAATTTTTCCACCTTTGGTTATAGCAGGAATTTGGGGGGCAACTCTGTCTTCAGCTTTTGGAAGTATTTTGGGTGCCCCAAGAATTCTACAAGCTGCTTCATTAGATCGAATAACTCCAAAACTATTTGCAAAGGGAACTGGGAAAGAAAATGAACCTAGAAATGCCTTATTGTTTACGTTCTTAATTGCTGAAGCTGGGATTCTAATTGGTGAACTCGATATAATCGCACGCATTGTTTCAATGTTCTTCATCACTACTTATGGGTTTTTGAATTTAAGCTGCTTCTTTGAAAGCTCGACAAGTCCAGACTTCCGACCGGATTTTAAAGTGCCGAAAGTTGCAAGCATAATTGGTTCATTGACTGCATTTTTTATAATGATACAATTAGATTTTGTAGCATTTATTGGTGCAACTTTGATCTTGGGTTTTGTATTCTTTTTAATCAAAAGAAGAGAATTAAAACTTGATACAGGTGACGCGTGGAACGGTGTTTGGAATATGTTAGTGAAAACTGGATTGGATCGACTTAAAAAAGATATTGAGCATCAACGAAATTGGCGTCCAAATCTTATTCTTTTCAGTGGAAGGCAGCATGTTCGCCCGCACTTAATTGAGCTTGCTAATTGGATCGCAGCAAAAAGAGGTATCATATCTAATTTTAATCTTGTTGAAAATAAAGATGTCAAGTCAATCAATACAAAAACAGTTAGTGAAGTATCCGATTCAGATCATTCCACTGATTATTTCTTTAGAGAAATTGAATGCAATGACATGTATGAATGTATGGAAATGATCCCAAAACTTTATTGATTCACTGGGATTGAACCAAATACTATCCTTCTTGGCTGGGGTAAGAAGACTCGAAGTCCTGAAAAATTTATTCATCTATTAAATGGTTATAATAAGTCGGATTTAAATATTTTAATTCTTTCTCATGATCCTGAAAAAAATTATGGAAGAAAAGAGAGAATTGATGTTTGGTGGAGAGGAACAGGAAATAACATTACTCTTATGATTCATATTATAAGGTTTATCTCTTCATCGGAGGATTGGGTAAAAGCCAAAGTAAGATTTATTATTGTAAATGATGATAGTGATTATATTTCTTCGTCGCTTAGCAATAATTTAACGTCTGTTTTGACTGAATATAGAATAAGCGGTGAAGTAAAAGTGGTAAACAACCATGTCGATAAGAAACCATTCAAAGAAATTCTAAACAGAGAATCAATCGATTCAGATCTCATAATTACCGGCTTGCCTGAGTTCAAAGGATCTGAACCAGTCAGTGAAATGAATAAAATTCATGATCTTGTTGAGGGATTACCAACAACTATTTTCGTAAAAGCTTCCTCTCTTTTTGAAGACATATACATTGGTATTGATAGACGTAAAGGTGTGAATCAAAGCATGGATGAATCTGATGACCTAAGTGAACTTAAATTTAACCATGCTGATCTTCCCCAAAATAACACTTTAAATTTATTTTATAAGTCCTTCGCAGATTCGATCGAAAAGCTAACAGAGTATGTATCGGAAAATGTTTTGCAAAGATATTATCAAAGTATCATCCAGCCATTAAATGAAATTAAACAATTATCCGAAAAGAGTACTGGAGTTCTTTACAATAAAGGAAAAACAAATTCTTCACCGAGATTCCAAAAAGTTATTGAAAAAGTCCACAGTGAATTTTTGTTTAATGTTCATAAGTATATCTCAGAGTTCAGATCCAACCAACTTCCAGTCATTCATGATGAACTGGAGTCGGGATTACTTCAATATAGTAGCCGATTAACTCAATTGATTGAAAATCTTCCTAACAAATTAATAATCCATAGGGAAGAAAAGGAACTAATTACTATCGATTCTGATAGCATGTTTACACGACTCATTAAATTCTTCTGGAGAATCAGAGTAAAACTTACAGGTAATCTTCCTTCAAAGGAGATAAGCATTAAAACGCTTTTGAAATATTACTTAATTGTCAATTATCACAAGAGAATTAAATTTTCTCTGCAGAGAGCTTGTCAAACAAGTTACTCTATAATGCGTAATGTAGTAAAATATTCAAGTCAGGTCGAAGAAGTTTTTCGGATGCTTGAAAGTGATGTGAATAAAGAGCTTAAAACAGATAGAAAAAACTTAGAGAGATACTTTACTGAATTAGATTCAAACTTGAATAAATCGCTTTCTTTTTATATTTCTGAATTAACAAGCAGTAAAAAAGAACTAGCTCTGACCGCAAATGATTTGCTCCACTCGTCTATTCATGATTGCGAGCGTCATGATCCCAATACTTTTATTAGAAATGAAAGAAGAGTATTAAAAAAGGAAGAGAAAGAAATTCTACGAATTCAAAACGATTTAGAAAATTGGCGAAATAATTTAATGCTGATTCAGAATTCTGTCGAATTAGACTTGAGTTTATTGAAATTGAAACACCGTATAGATACAAATATTGATTGGTTTGGCTACACAATCCGACTCGAATTTGAAAATAATTGCCTTAATAAAATTAGTGACCAAATAAATCACTTCAAGAACTTAATGGAAGAATTAAAATCTGCTGACTCTGTTCAAGTCCAAAACAGATATGACTTCAGTTTCTCAATTAACTCTCAAGCAAAGATTGAACAATTAATTTCTGAATCTCTGCAAGGAATAAAAGAGTTGCCAAAGACTTTGAAGCTAATGGACCAGGAATCATACAATTTAATTCAGGAAGATGTTTTCGCTTCGTCTGAGTCTCATGAGTTTTTAAACGAATCGGCATACGTTACATTAGTAATGAAAAATTTAATCGAACCGTTGCAGACTGAGCTGATTAGTTTTTCTGAATTAGTTGAAGTGAATTTAAAACAGATCAAGAATAATTTCAGACTTACAGCACTCAATATTGGTTCCTCTTCTGCTGAATCTGATCTTTGGCTTGCAAACGAAGAAAAGGGGAACGACCGTCTGCTGATCGATTCAATAGATAATCTTAAAAAAAGTGTAAAAAAGCTGAGACCGAACTGGAAAATTTAGAAATTAAAATACAGCAAATATTTTCAGACTTCTCAAATTTATTAAATCATCAATCATTTATTTCCTATAGTGTAAATATTCCAGCTAAGCGGAAGGGAAAAGCTAAAAAGATATTCCGTTTTTATGAAAATTCATTCAAAAAGTTCTATCAAAGTATTATTGATTTCATAGTTAAATTAAAATATCAACAGAGTAAAGGAGTTCTGTTAACCAAAAAATTGACGGAAGATGTCTCCATCCACCGCTCTGATTTCATGATGAATTTTAACAAACAATTATCGCCAGATCAGGGTATCATCAAGTCACTTCCGTTGTATTACAAAACCTGCAATATCAGAAAATTTATGGGTTGGGCGTGAATCGGAGTTGAAAATTATTCGAGATGTTGCTGATAGATTTAAGAATGGCAATACTGGAAATATTTTAATAATTGGTGAAGCAAATTCAGGCAAAACAGCTCTATCTCTATTTGCAGCTTCAAAGTATTTTATACAGTCAAAAGTTTTTAATGTTGAAGCGATCCCTCAAGGTTCAACTTCATTAAGTCAATTAAGAATACAAATAGAGAAAGCAACGAAACTTACAGGTGGACCCAGTTTCATTCTAGACCATATTCCTTCCAAGTCAGTAATAGTATTCAATGACCTGGAGCTATGGTGGGATCGAACGGAAAGCGGCTTCACTATTCTAAATGAGATTTTCCAATTGATGGATAAATACTCAAGAAAAATATTTTTCATAGTGAATTGTAATGTTTATGCTTTCAAATTCTTAAACATGATTCAGCCAATTGAAAATAATTTTATTGGTATCGTTAGGTGCGATCCATTCGATGCAAGGGAATTAAAAAATATTATTCTCCCTCGACATGAGTCATCGGGGCTTTCTTTGAGATTGGATTCCAAGAGGGCTCAAACTCTTAACAAGTGGAGGGAGGCAAAGATGTTCAATAAAATTTTTGAGTATTCAAGCGGTGTAATCGGTCCGGCGCTTTACAGTTGGATAACAAGCATTACTGACTTCAAAGATGATATAATTTTTATCTCCTATCCTGAATTACCTTCTCAAAAAATCTTAGACAAATTATCAAGTATCCAAAAAATAATTCTCCTTCAGTTTATTATTCATAATAAATTGGCTGCAAATTCTATTTACGAAATAATTGGAATAGAGCCTGAACTCATTGAGCAAGAACTAACTCCGTTGATAAATTATTCAATCGTTAATGTACATGGAGATATTTTGGAGATAAGCCCTTATATTTTACCATTTATTGTTCGAGAGTTCAAAAGGAGGGATTTACTATGAGCCTGCAATTGTTCCTCGCACTCTTAAGTCTAAACACATTATTTGCAGCTTTAGCTGTTTTGGTCGTTTTATTCGTTATAAGATTCTTATCGAAGTATTTGAAATTAGTTTTCAGCAAGTACAAGTTTTTTATTCGGACGATTCCACTTATTCAACTGGGATTATTAGTTTTCATTACGATAAATATTTTAATTTTAGTTTTTCCTCAGTCTCCTCTCACTGTATCATTAATTATTCTCGGTGTGATTTTATTCGATGTTTTGTCTGGTTGGCAGTTCATTCGTGATTTTGTAGCTGGAATGTTTTTAAGAATTGATAACGATTTTGACATTGGTTCAGTCATCAGAGTTGGAGACCATATTGGAACAATCAAAAAGCGCGGTTATCGGTCAATTGAAATTGAAAAAGAAAATTCGGAGACAATTCAAATACCTTACAACGCGTTAGCAAAAAATTTTATTTCCCACATAAAACTTGATCAAGACTATTATAAATATAGATTCCAGATAAAAACAAATAAAGAGTTAGTCAAGAACCAACTAATCGGCATCATCAAAAGAACCATTCTGAATTCTACTTGGTCACCTGTAAACCGCGCCCCTAAATTAATTATTAAATCAGAAACTGACCAATTTTATGAACTCGAAATTTCAGGGTATTCTCTTCATCCATTTGGAGTCACCGAAATAGAGAATCTTGTAAAGATGAAATTTCAAATGTCTTTTATCGAGTAAACTTTTTAACGATAAATTGAATCTACGATTATTTGGTTGGCTTGACCACAAAAACATTTTTTTGCAAAGAGAAATGTAAATTTTTATATTTGCAATGCTTTTTTTGACATTGCCGGGGTGGCGGAATTGGTAGACGCACAGGACTTAAAATCCTGTGGGTGTTTTCACCCGTGCCGGTTCGAGTCCGGCCCTCGGTACTGTACAAAATCAAATCTCAAAATGAAGTATTTCAAGATTTGATTTATAATTTTGTAAGATATTGGGCTCTTGGCGCAGTTGGTTAGCGCGCTTCCTTGACATGGAAGAGGTCACAAGTTCGAATCTTGTAGAGCCCACAGGTTAAGATGAAAAAATCGTTAAAATATGCTTCGATTTGTGATCATTTCTTCTCGTTTGATGTGATCAGTTAAGGTAAATGTTGAAATCCTACCTTTATTTTTCTATTTTAGCAACGTTTTATAAGTTTTTCGAAGCTTATTTATGAAGTAATCGGTTTTACCGATTTTTTATTATACAATTAGAATGGACAACAACAAAGTAAATATTACTTTTCCAGATGGATCCGTTAAGGAATTCACTCAAGGGATCACTGGATTTGAAATTGCAAGTTCTATCAGTAAGAGATTAGCAGAAGATTCTGTAGCTGTTAAGATCGATGGAATCGTACGTGAAATGAACTTCCCTATTAGGGAGAATGGAGAAATACAACTTCTTACTTTTAATGACGATGAAGGAAAGGAAGTTTATTGGCATTCCTCTTCACATTTGATGGCTCATGCAATTGAAGAGTTATTTCCGGGTGCGAAGTTTGGTGTGGGACCTGCAATTGAAAATGGTTTTTATTACGATGTTGACATTGAGAAGAAACTCGGTCCTGAAGATATTGAACAAATAGAAAAGAAAATGTCCACACTGATAAAGGAATCGAAATCCTTTGTCAGGAAAGAATGTTCCATCGGCGAAGCCGTCGACTTCTTCGAAAAGAAGGGGGACAAATATAAGTTAGAATTGTTGCAAGACATTACTGCCCGAGATGAGAAAGTCAGTTTATATACTGAAGGAAGCTTCGTTGATCTCTGCAGAGGCCCGCACTTAACAGATACTAGTAAAATTAAATACTTTAAACTTTTAAGTGTATCTGGTTCTTATTGGAGAGGCGATTCTAAAAATACTCCGTTACAACGAGTTTATGGCATTTCCTTTCCGAAGAAAAAAGACCTTGATGATTATCTGAACCTGCTAGAAGAAGCAAAGAAGAGAGATCATCGTAAGCTCGGGAAAGAACTCGAACTGTTCTTCTTTAATGAAATTTCTCCAGGCGCACCTTTCTGGCTGCCAAAAGGAATGATCATTTATCGCGAACTGGAAAAATATTTACGCGAAGTTTTAGATGAAGCAGGATATCAGGAAATTTCCACTCCGATTCTCGTGAAAAAAGCTCTATGGGAAAGATCTGGGCATTGGGAACATTTTAAAGAAAATATGTTCATCGTTGAAGTTGATGAGGAAACCTACAGCTTAAAACCTATGAACTGCCCCGAGAGTACAATCGTTTATAAGTCAAAATTACGAAGTTATCGTGATCTTCCTTTACGATTATCCGAAATCGGAAGACTACATCGAAATGAAATTTCGGGAGCTTTAGGCGGAATGCTTCGTGTTCGTCAAATAACTATGGACGATGCACATTTATTCGTTCGTCCGGATCAAATTTTACCTGAGATCGAAAAACTTCTTAAGTTGGTTCACGAGTTTTATAAATTATTTGGTTTTGAATCTTCATATTTTCTTTCGACTCGTCCTGAAAAGGCGATGGGATCATTAGAACTTTGGAATCAGGCAGAGGAATCTTTGGAGAAAGCTTTACAACGTAATGAGATCTCCTTCAAAATAAATAAAGGGGATGGTGCATTTTACGGACCGAAGATTGATATTCAAGTTAAAGATGCAATCACTCGTTCGTGGCAAACAGCTACTATACAATTAGATTTCCAAATGCCCGAAAGATTTGAACTCGAATACATCGATGAGAATGATGACCGAAAACGACCAATCATGATTCACAGGGCGATTTTTGGAAGTTTCGAAAGATTCATCGGAATTCTCACTGAACACTTTGCAGGTTATTTTCCGCTGTGGATTTCTCCTGTGCAAGTTGTTGTTCTTCCTATCTCGGAGAATTTTACTGATTATGCAACGATGATCCATGACCGCTTATTTGCGAACAACGTACGAGTAGAAGTTGATCTGCGTAATGAAAAAATTGGTTACAAAATCCGTGAATGGGAATTACAAAAAGTACCCTATATGATAATCATCGGCGAAAAGGAAGTTTCAAATCAAAATATTTCAGTGAGAAAACATAAAGTCGGTGATTTAGGACAATTTAATATTGATGATTTCACTAGTAAAGTATTTGAAGAAATCACTAATAAAACAATCACAACAAGCTAAGAGGTAATTTATAAGTTCAAAAGAAAAAACTAGCGATACGAGAGTTAACGAGCAAATTAGAATTTCTCAGATAAGAGTTATTGATAACGATGGTACTCAAATAGGAATTATGTCCCCCCGAGAAGCCATCAAAATTGCAGAACGAAAAGGACTGGATTTGGTAGAGATTGTTCCAAATGCTAGGCCTCCAGTTTGTAAGATAATTGATTATGGAAAGTACAGATACGAACAGCAAAAGAAAGAAAAGATCCAACGGAAAAATCAGCAAGTCAGTACATTAAAGGAAATTCGGTTTCATCCAAACACCGATGATCATGATTTTGAATTTAAGGCAAGGCACTGCCGGCAATTTTTATTGGATGGTGATAAAGTAAAAGCTACGGTGATTTTTAAAGGAAGAGAAATGGCTTACACTGAACAAGGTGAAGACCTTTTAAATAGGTTGATAGAAAAGTTAAACGATATCTCTAAAGTTGAGAATCCTCCTAAATTAGAGGGAAGGAATATGATCGCGATTTTAGTCGCAGATAAATTAAAAATCAAAAAAGGTATTAATCAATAGGTAAATATCATGCCAAAAATGAAAAGTAATAGAGGTGCAGCAAAAACATTTAAAAAAACTGCTTCCGGTAAATTTAAAAGAGCTAAGGCATATAAGAGTCATATATTAACTTCAAAAACTACGAAGAGAAAAAGAAAACTCAGAAAAAGCACCTTAGTTTCTGAAGCAGATCAAAAAAGAGTAAAGCAAATGTTACAATAGTTAGAAGAGGATAAAAAAATGCCACGAACAAAAGTATTAGAGCAGGCTAAAGGATATTGGGGAAGACGAAGTAAAATTTATACGATAGCTAAGTATTCAGTTGAAAAAGCACTTGTTCACGCATATTCAGGCAGGAAACTTAAGAAGAGAGTTTATCGTCAACTCTGGATTACCAGAATTAATGCTGCTGCGAGAATGCAGGGTACAACGTATTCAAAATTAATCGATGCTTTAAACAAAAAGCAAATTTCTATTGATAGAAAACTTCTTTCCAATATTGCTTACGATAATCCCGAAGCTTTTGCAGAAGTTGTTAAATTTGCGT
>CAZNDS010000048.1:0-10257 GCA_964571865.1 uncultured Ignavibacteriaceae bacterium
ATCACCAAAAAGAATACAGCCGACATTATCTTCTTCAAGATTGAGAACCATTCCAAAAACACCGTTTGGAAATTCGACGAGCTCACTTGCCATAACTTTTGACAAGCCGTAGATACGTGCGATACCATCTCCGACTTCTAATACCGTTCCAACGTCGTAAATATCAACTTCTTTTTCAAATCCCGAGAGTTCTTTTCTTAAAATCGAAGAAACTTCATCTGGTCTTACTTCTGCCATTTTTAACCTTTTACAATATTTTTTTATTCAATTCAATCCTTCAGACCCAAGTATAAATTTATTTTTCAGAACATCAAGCTGATGACGAAGACTTGCATCTAAAACCGTATCGCCTAACTGAACGACGAATCCACCCTTAAGTGAAGAATCTAGTGAAAAATTAATTCGAACTTTTTTGTTTGTATAATTCTCTAATTGCTTAGTGAGATTGTTTGATTGATTTTTATCAAATTTCGCAGCACTTCTAACAGAAACATTGATGATCCCAAGATGTTTATCTCTGAGTTCAAAAAAGTGACTGATAATATCCGGAATTAGAGGTGTTCTATTTCGGTCAATCACCAAATTCAAGAATTTCATAGTGAGCTGAGAAACTTTTTCAGTGAAAAGTTTCGTTAAAATGTCTTTCTTTTTCTCTGACTTCAAAATTGGACTCTTGATAAGAAGAGTAAGTTCTCTTGAATCGTCAATAGTTTTTTTAACACATTCAAGATCTTGACTCACTGAATCTAAAGAATTCTCTTGAACCGAAAGCTCCAGCAAAGCCGTGGCGTATCTATTTGTGACTTTGAAATTGCCCACGCTTACTGCCTCGGCAAAGTACTGATGAACTTATCGATTAGAGTTCGATGTTTTTTGTCATCAAGCTTCTCATCTATCAATTTTTCGGTTGCTTGAATTGCTAAATCAGCCACTACTTCTCTAAGCTCATTGAGTGCCTCGTTTTTCTTCCTCTCAATTTCAGCTTTTGTTTGATCTAACAGCTTCTTGGCATCTTCATTGGCTCTTTCAAGAATCTCAGATTTGAGTTTACTGGAAAATTCTCTTCCTTCATCAATGATCTTTTTAGCTTGCTCTTCTGCTGCTGCTAAATTTTTCTTATTTTCTTCAAGTAGTTTTTCTGCTTCAAGTTTTGCTTGTTCTGATTTTTCAAGGGCGGTTCGAATTGAATCTTCACGCTGCTTCAATGCTTCGAGCATCGGCTTCCATGCAGTTCTCTTTAATATCAACAGTAGAAGAATGAAGGTAACAACCGTCCAGAAAATCAAGCCTGGATTAACGTCGAGCAATCCACCTTTTTCTCCGCCAGCAAGCAGGAAAAACTTAAAAGAAAGAAATAAAACTTCCATTTCAAAAACCTGTAAGTTTATTTAAGCGCGAGCAGAATACAAATAACCAAGGCGAACAACGATACACCTTCAATAAGTGCTGCAGCGATAATCATTGATGTTCTGATATCGCCAAGAGCTTCTGGTTGCCGGCTGCTCGCATCCATTGCTGAACTGGCCAATTTGCCGATACCGAATCCAGCTCCAATCACAGTCAATGCAGCACCAATTCCTGCTGCTAAATATGCAAATCCTAATGATTCCATTTATTAATCCTTTATTTTTTGTTTAATGTTCCTGATGAATTGCCATCCCGATAAAAAGAGATGACAGCATTGTAAAAATATAAGCTTGAATTAATGCGACCAACAATTCAAGCAAGTAAATAAAAAGTGCGAAAAGAATTGACACCGGCGAAATAAATGGTGTCTTTAAAATAAAAATCAAACCTATCAATGCCATAATCACAACATGCCCTGCTGTCATATTTGCAAAAAGCCTGATCATTAAGGCAAATGGTTTTGTAAACAGACCTAAAACCTCGACAACAAACATAATAGGTAAAAGAAAAACCGGAACTCCATGCGGGATCAAGCCTTTAACATATCCAATTACTCCGTTCTTTTTCATGCCTGCAAACTGCGTCACAATAAAGCTAATTGCTGCAAGTGATGCTGTTACGGAAATATTTGAAGTGGCAGTCGACCCATAAGGCAGCAATCCGAGAAAATTGCATGTCAAAATGAAAAAGAAAATTGTTCCGAGAAACGGTAAAAATGTATTTGTATATGCAGATCCAACTGTTGGGGCAACGATCTCATCGCGAATGAATGTAACTAAAACTTCCATAACATTCGCAAGTCCTTTAGGGACAAGAGATTTCTTGTAGCTTAAAGCCGCTAGACGAAACAGTAAAAAAACAATTAAAGCTCCCAACCAAACGAAAACTACATGTTTAGTTATTGAAAGATTTAAATCTATTCCAAAAACATTTAGGTGAATTGCTGGCAGAGTCACCGAGAAAAAAGGTTCAAAATCAAGCACATTGCTATCAACAATGTGATCGATAATCCAACTGCTGCTATTTTCTGATTTTTGGGCTAAAGTATTTGTAATTACCTTTAAAGTATCCATTAATTGTGTCTTTTTGGGCGTAAAACTACGTGTTGTAACTCCATAATCAAGTTTAAAACGTAAAAAATGAGTAGCGAAAATAAGAAACTTATCTTATTTATGCCAATATTTTTTAACAGAAAGAAAATCAATATTAGCAACAAAAACATCCTAATAATCATTCCGCCAAAATAATACTTCAAAAAGGTTTTATTTGACTTTGAAACTGAATACTCAAAGGAGAGAAATCCTATGATCACATAATTAAAAATCAGTAGATAACCAGCTAAAATTCCAGTAAATGCCTCATGATTTTCAGTTATTGATATGATCGCCAGCCCGATTAACAGTACTGGAAGGTTTATCAAAAAATGCTTCCATATAAAAGATTTCTTACTTATTCCCATTTTTTCTCTTTTCATTCAATCGGAGGACTTGCCGAATAAAATTATAAATTGCGGCGAATGAACCAATAAGTGAAAAAATTAAAATAAATACCGGGCTTGAATTAAAATGGTCATCTAGGAACTTTCCTAAAAAAACCATGATCACAACAGTCGCGGCCATCTGAGCTCCAAGTCCAAGATAAGGACCTGACTTCGCGAATCCTTCAATGAACTTAGGTTGTTCGTCCTTGACTTTTTTAGGATTCAACAATCTCTAAGACTCAGGCTGAATTTTAGAACTGGAAGACATGATACATTTTCCGTTTATCTCGGCACCTTCTTCAACAATTAATGCTTTAGTTGTAATGTCGCCGGTAATTTTTGATTTTTTTTCAATGACAAGTTTTTCTTCAATCATGATTTTGCCGTGTACCGTTCCGTTGCAAGTGAAATTATTGGAAGTAATGTTTCCTCGAACGGTAGCAGTTTCGCCTAAAAATAAATTGCCGCGTACGTTTACGTCTCCTTCAACTTGCCCCTCAATCCGGAAATTTCCTTGTGCAGAAATATTTCCTTTGATTTGAACATTGTTAGAAAGAATTGAAAGTTCATCACTAAATTTTTCTCTATTTTTCATATAAATCTATACAAATGGTTTTTGGATCAATTGGTTTATTATTTTTCCACACTTCAAAATGAAGATGAGGTGCTGTTGTAAGTTTTCCTGTATTTCCAGATAATGCGATAACATCGCCCTGAAAAACTTTTTCTCGTTCCTTTTTTAACAGAACAGACAAATGTTGATAAATAGTTATATAACCAGAAGAATGAGATACGATCATCTTATATCCATCATTTATCGTGTAATCGGAAAAAATAACTATACCGGAAGCAGAAGCCCGAACCTGCGTTCCAGTTCTTACCGCGAAATCGATTCCATAGTGTGAATTTTTTGGAGAAAAATTTTGAGTTATCACTCCAATGACAGGTGAAATGAAACTTAAACGATATTGATTGAGCTGTTTTTGATTTTGAATCGAATCGGGATCGGTGTTTTGCGAATGAAGATTGAACAATCGTTTAACTGCAATAAATAAATTATTAGAGAATGGTTTTGACATAAGTCTAATGGAATCTCTTCTCATCCTCTCCTTCACATAATTTGAATCGAGTTCGCGTTCATCATTTGGAATCGGCTTCCCCTCAAGAATCAGCTGAAGTCTTTCATTATTTCTTTTTACCCGTTCAAATTCTTTTGAGATTGTTAGCAATTTGTCTTTGATCTCTGAGATTTGATTCATTTCTTCTTTAGAGATGATATTAAATCCGGGCAGGTAATCCATAATAGGAGTGAATGCCAAAAAGGAAAGCAACACCGAGTTCGAAATAATTATCACTCCCAAAATAACAAGGAGGGCACGGGATAAACTCGTTCTTAAAATTCTATCACTGCTTCTTCCTTCTTTTGGAATCAGCATTACATCGTATCTTTTCTTAAATATTTCTCTCAGTTTATTCATCATATAAATTCAATATATCAAATGTAAAAAAATTATTCTATAAGGATATTCTTCCGCTTTTAAGCATTTTTTTTACTTGCTCAAATACAAGCTCTGGCTTCAATTCTCTCATGCACCGAAAATGTTTCTGGGGACATTTTTTATGCCCATGGATTCCGCAAGGTTTACAGTACAGATCATTAATTTGCACAATCGAATCAATCGAACGGAATGGGTAGAAGCCGAACTCAGGTATTGTTGAGCCATAAATCGTCAACACAGGAGAATCTGTAAACATAGCCATATGAGTGGGGGAACTATCATTACTAATGAGCAAATTACATTTATCAATCAGCTCAATTGATTCATGAATGCTTAATCGCCCCGTCAAGTCTAAAAATCTATTGTTTGCTTCAAAACTTTCTGATACTTTTTTTGCGTCCTCTTCGTCTTTTTTACCTCCAATCAAAACAACGTTTGA
Organism: uncultured Ignavibacteriaceae bacterium; assembly: GCA_964571865.1. Classification (GTDB taxonomy): domain Bacteria; phylum Bacteroidota; class Ignavibacteria; order Ch128b; family Ch128b; genus JAHJVF01. The sequence goes on from CAZNDS010000048.1 coordinate 4,826, forward strand.
GTCAGAATTAATAATCATCTGGATTAATTTAACAACATAATCTTCAGGGTATTTTTTTGTGAACCACTCAGAAAATGGAGCGACACAAATAATTCGCTGTTCAGACTTAATCAATGACCTAATTTTTTTATTTAGAGAAGGGTTTATCCGTTTTATTGGAATTTTCTGTTTCCAATTTGAAATTTTTCCAAACTCAGATATTAGGGACAAATTTCTTTCTATTTCATGAAGTTCGCTTCGATACTTAACTCTAGTCGTATACAAAAATGACATGCTCGCTTTATCAAAACCGATTCTTTTAGATATCCCACTTAATAAGGAGATTATACTGCTTCGAAAAGAGCGGTGAGGCGAAATCAGTAAATCATATTTTTTTCCTCTAATGGATTTTATGAGATTAATTGTATTTCTCAATCCATGTTTCTTTTTATCAAAAATAATTACACGATTAAGATCGCAAGATAAATCACCCACCTCAGCTGCGTCAGGCCTGATAATTAAATCAATGTCCACGCTGGTAAATATTCTGCGCAAATGATGAATTAGCGGAAGTGTCAGCAGCACATCTCCGAGAAATGCCGTCTGAATAATTAAAATTTTATTGAAGTTATGATTTAATGTTTCCATCTATCATGGAACCAAAGCCATTGCTCAGGATTTTTTCTAATTATTTTCTCTAACTCATCTGTGTAGCGTTTAGTGATTTGTTCAATTTTATCAGCCACAGATAAATTTTCATCGGCTTTAATTTCCTGTAGATTAACTTCGTAGGTGTAATCTTTTTGCCTAACAGCAATGCCCAATAAAATTGGTGCACCTGTTTTTATCGATAGAGTCGCTGGACCGACGTAAACAGAAGTTTCCTTACCAAAAAATGGAATTCTCATTGAACCTTCAGCAGCTCGTTGGTCAGCAACAAGTGCGACTACATTTTTATTTAACAGTTCACGATAAATATCTTTCACCGATACCCCCATTCGAACGACTTTGTTTCCCCACTTGCAGCGCATGTCATTCATAAATTTGTCAACTAAGTCGTTCCGAAGCGGCTTGACTATTATTGAATAAGGAATTCCAATTGTCAAAGCGGTCGAAGCTGCAAGTATTTCCCAATTTCCGAAATGAGCAGACAAAAAGAGAAGCCCTTTATCTTTTTTCAATGATTCACGAATCAATTCAGGCTTATTAATTTTTACCATTGATTTCAATTCTTCCAATTTGATTACCCGCATATAGAAAATTTCAATCAGTACAATGAAGAAATTGACATACGAACGGTATAGAATCTGCCTCAATTTTTTTTCTGTGTACTCAGGAAAGACTAATCGAAGATTTTTTTTTGCTACACTTTTCCTCAGGGGGATTAGGAAGTAAAAACAAGCTGCCAGCATCTCCGCAAATTTTCTGGCAACACCCAATGAAAAACGAGTTAAAAAAAATGATAACAAATTAAAAAGAAAAAATTCAATCTTATTCTGCATATTCAAATGCAAAATAAAAAAACAAACAGCTCGTTCTCAAGAACTTTTTCAGCTTAACGGATCTTTTTAATTCTATTGAACCAATTCTCGTCTCTCATCTCACCTCGATGAGTTGAATGGAGCAATTGCATCTGCGAAATACCTGTAATATCACCAAACACAAAAATCACTCCCCCCTCAATATGATGATACGACCAAATTTCATAGGGGTAAGCGTCCATTTCACTTGGGAATCTATCAATTTCGCTCGGCTCACCATAAACTATGTAAACTCTACCTCTATCGCTCTTCCAACCCTCCATCCGAGGTGTAGAAAATTGCTGATTAGTGTGCTTGATACGTTCGAAGTATTCAATTTTTCTTTCATTTCTTGGTGACAATGGATCCGGATCTCTAAGTTTCCAAAATTTGAATAGAAAATTCTTTTTACCATCGAGGTCCCCGATCTTATCCCATTGGTCCATTTCCGCGCCAGAGGCAACATACCTAGACATCAGAAAAGTTGAATTCAATTCTTCTTCCGACATGACATTAAACTCGCTCGATAAAACATCTGCTTCGGCAAATTTTGACGAAACATCCTCCTTAACTTGAGTATTATACACGAAAAACCTTTTTGTAGATACTATTCCATAGCGGGTGGCAGTATCAACAAGCGTTAAAGCAAGCGTGTATGATCCGCTTGGCAATTTCGCCAAACTCAAAGCACCAACCTCCACAACTGAATTGAATTTGCGTGAAATATATTTTTCTTTTTTGATTCTTTCTTTTCCTTGGTAATCGAAAATCGAAATTAAGAGCTTCAATTGATTCGCCCTGTCGCCGACTTGCAGGTCGTATAATTCCGTATAGTAGAACAAAGTCGGAAGTCCCTCCCCGAATAATGCACTTGGATTCGGGAAAGTTTCATAGGAGTTTTTGTAGAAATATGAATTACTGTTTTCAGAATTTTCGATAATATTGCTGCAAAGCTGTATGTCGCTTATCGAGAAATTTGATCCGGAAAAATTTTGTACATCAAGCGGAAAGCTAATCGAATGTTTATTTTGCCCATCATTCAGATCGATAACTGAAAAACTCAAATTATATTTTGCCGGTGCGAGTGAAAACCCAACCAAGCCAGTCAAAAATCTGTTCAAACTTTGTTCGATATCGCCTGAAAGAAGGTTTTCAACGGAGTAATTCCGGGAGGTAACAATTTCTGAGTTATCTTCATTGTAAATATCAATTTTAATTTCGGCTTTCAAATGATTTCGATTTTCAACCTGAGCAATTTTTAATGCGCGGGCTGAAATTGCATAGTAGACTTCTACGTAGAGAGTATCTTCATTGAACTTAAATTTTGCATAATCAACAAAAACCGAAGAATTATTTAATACTTGAGCAATTGATGATGATGATAATAGAAGGGTAACGATTAACAGTGCAAATATTTTTTTCATGATATAAAAAATAAGGCTATCCGAAATCCTATTCCGGACAGCCTTAGATTTAATGGTTTAACTTATCTAACGATTTACAAACCAAGCTTCATTGTGAAGATATGCTGAGCACCCGTTGGGAAGTCCTTAACGGCTCTGTATGCATAGTCAACATCAATAAATATTGATCCACCGAAGCCATAGCTTACACCAGTTCCGAGAGTTAAACCGTAAAGATTGTTTTCGGCTTTACTCTCGAGGAGATATTGGTAACCGCCTCGTAGGAAGAAAGTATTTAAGAAACCATATTCCATTCCGAAAGAAAGCTGATCTTCAAATGAATTGTTGCTCGTAAATTTTCCGCCAAACATCAAAAAGTTTTGTTGATTGATGTTCAGTTTATATGCTGAACTTAATTCGAAGTAGCTCGGAATTTGGAATGCTTCGGTTGCTGGTTCATAAACACCAAAACCTACACCCGGTGCATTTCCAGGAATCTGATTTTTTACTTGGAGGTCTGCACCGGAATATGCCATATTAGTTCCGATGTTCTTAACAGCAACTCCCAACATCATGTTGTTTGGGAATTTGTATTGAACGCCAAAATCTAATGCAGCGCCGGTTGCAGAAACGTTAGTAATCTGTTCGTAAATCACTTTTAAATTGACCCCCGCAGAGACGCGGTCTGTAATCTGTTTGGCATAAGATAGTCCGCCAACAATGAATGTTGGTGAATATTTCGCACCTGTACCATCGGGCTCGTCAAATGTTGTGATTGAAATATCTCCAAAGTTCATTGATTTGAAACTTAAGCCAAATGTGCCTAGGTCGCCAACTTTAGCACTTAAACCAAAGTACGAAACCTTTATGTCTGCGAGATAATTCATGAAGCTAAACATTGCTTCTGATCTGCCGGCCAAATCCAGACCAGCAGGATTGTAATAAATAGCTTCAACACCGGTGATGTTCGCAACGAACGTTCCACCGGTGGCTATGCTTCTGGCTCCGACTGGAATCAATAATTGATCAGCTCCTGTAGTACCTTTGCGGGCAACATCACCCGCAAAGAGACCGCTTATACCAAAAGCAAATAAAACCAGGATTATACTTAATTTTTTCATCTATTTTCCCTCGTTCTTTTTTCCAATTTTAATTTCTTTAATTAAAATCTTCTAATTTGCTTCTGTGGTTGGATGATTGCAAATTTTAAGACCTTATCACCTAATCCAGGCGAAGATACTACTGCCAAATACATTCCTGATGCAGCACGTAATCCATCCTCATTCTGTATATCCCAATTCAAGAACGGAGATGTAACACCTGCACCTTTATGACTTTCGTTGAGAGTTCTCAATAACTGACCCGATAGCGAATAGATTTTTATCGTAACTTTTTCAGGTAAGTTCGAGAATGTGACATAGGGTTCGTCATTCTTCGGATTATTTGGATCGGCATAATATCCTACTGCCGGATTATATGCATACAATGGATTTGGGAAAACATTTACCCTGTCAAAAATACTCTTCTTATCTGCATCAGTGAGCTTTTGACCGGCTTTTGTTGTCGTATATGTAAATTTATCTTTCGTAGTAATTGGATAAGAAATCGGAATCGTTAATACATCTGAAGCGCTCCAGGTATCCATAGGATTCTTTTTTTCGAGACCTATAACATAAATTGCATTAAACCACGGACTCCTTGCAATAAGAGTCTGGATTGAATCGAATCCCGCGGCAGTTGGTGGAGACCATCCAGCTAAATTAGCCCATGTCTTAGTGCCAGTTACTGGATTATAGCCAATATAAGGATTTCTAATAGTATCTGGTGTCTCTGAATAAGGAGAATTGAACACTATTATATATTCTTTTGTTTGAGCGAGTGATGTATCGGGATCCCATTTTCCATCTGCTTTATTAGCTGTACCAGTTTTTGTTTCAAGAAAACCTACAGCTAATTGTTTATCTATTCCTAATTTGGTATCTTTGATCCAAGCTTGAAATGGCACATCCACAAAAAATGCACCATTGGCAACAGATTTATCTTTACCAGCACTAACGAACCGCGCACCTGCAAATTCATCGATAAACCGATATGCTTTACCAGGTTTGAAAATTAATTCTACTTTGCCAAGTTGATCGAATGTGGTTAAAAACGTTCTTTTGCTGCCTAGTGCCGTAGGAAGCATAGCTATATCTACCGAACTCACATCGGAAGCAAGATAGAATACACCTGAAATTTGAGAAATAAACTTCCTAACCCAGGTCATAGAACTAGATCTCACTGAAGTTTTGACTTCAGCAGGAACCCAGTTGATTCTGGGAATCACACCATCAACGATTGGGATAGTATATTTATCAGCATCCGAAAGAATGTTTTCATAATCTCGAGATGATCGAATCAGAGTATCGTTCTTGGATTTATTAACCAGCCTATAATTCATGAAATAGTTAGTCGAATCCGTATTTCGGAAGAACGTTATTTCATAATTATTTCCGGTTAACGCTGACTTGTAAACTTCTTCAAAAGTGGC
>CAZNDS010000048.1:10267-16252 GCA_964571865.1 uncultured Ignavibacteriaceae bacterium
TGCACCGGTTCTTGGAATGTTAACTTGAAAATCATATGGATCATTGAAGTCTCTACCCGGAACAATTCCGCCCTCAATTATTTTCTTCGCATTGACAGTAAGATTGATTACTTCTTTTCCATTATAGTAATAATTTCCTTTAGCCTTATCGACAGGGAGGAAATAAATTGGGTCCACATTAACTGCGTAACCGACTAATGCGAGAAAATAAGGTCTTCCTTTGACAATAGGACCTCCGGTGAAAGGATCACTTGTTAAGGAATATTTAATTACTCCCGTGACTGGATTACTATACAAAACAGGACCCAATTGTATTCCCTTTGAATGCTTTTTCGTAATTTCTCCGGTTTTAGCATTTCTCACAAGAATGTCTTCATAATTATTATCCAGATCCCAGCGTTGGATTATTTTTGCATTCTCTATACCGCCGACAAGCTCAGCAGTATTGTTTGTTCTGAATGCCCAAAGTTCATATCCTTCAAAGCGCTGCTTGTAAATGATCGTGGTATCTGTGCCAACTACTTTAACTAGGTCGTCCTTCCATGTTAACGCTTTACTAGTATTCCAAATTAGATCGATTGAGTTTTCTGTAGTTCTGACGTTAGGAGTTGCAAGCGGAGGAGGAGAAGCAGTTCTGAAATTAGAGTTATAAATCTCTTGTGCAAAATCAGAAATTTTCTTTGCTTCATCAATGCTCGCGAGTGCGGATGCACCACGTCCGACTATCATTGCAGATGTAATAATCACTGTATCTAAGGTCGGTCGAAGTCTGAACATACCAGTATTCTGCATCATTCTCTGATCTGACGGAGTATTACTGACCCAACCAATATTTTTTACCTGGTCGCCAGAATAAAAATAACGTCCATCGACTGTGTTACAGTTTACACCCCCAACAACTGCTCCGAATGTCCAGGTGCATGGATTAACAGGTTTACCTACTTTATTGTAACCTTGAGTATAGTGCCTCAACTCAAATCTATTAGCTGGATCATTCTGTTCGGGAGGCGTGCTTTGAAAATATTGAATAAATGATAAAATACCTAACTGCTTTTTACCTACATGTGGTTCCACGCCTAAGAATGGACCACGTACGTTCCAAGCAGTATCTGTGGAAGCGCCCGGAACAAACGGACCTTGGAAAAAGTCAACTAAGTAAGCTGGAGGATTAGGACCGTATTCAATATCTGAACCATCATTATAAACGTATCCTGCATTCCTTCCTTGTTCGTTTCCTGGTTTGGAATAACCGCTCACAGATTGCGGAGCGTCGCAGCCGACGAGATCGTCGGTGTAGTCACCTAAGTCGGGATCCGCCCACATACTGAAGTAAACACTATCAAGAACATCTGTCCCTTTATTGATCATTTTGTATCTTATGAACAACATGTTACCTAATAAACCAGCCGATGCAAAGCCGAAGACGGTTTGATGAATTTCAATACCAACTGGATCAACATCTGTATAGCGTCTTTCCTTAGCCGGTCTGCCATCGTTAAATACGCACCATGCAGTCTCATCACCGAGTAAGTCAGGTCTATCTTCGTTACTATCCCATTCACCGTTACCATTTAAGTCTTTCGGATCATATTTGCCATCGCCGTCACCATCGTAAAAGTCTGCTCCGAGAGAAACTGCATCACGCCATTCTTGCCAGCTTGTTCCAAAAGCCGGTTCGTCTGAGCGGATTACATAAATCCTGTTCTTCGGATCAGTTGGCAACGTTCCTGTAGGGCCTGCAACATAATCATTTATTCTAGATGCCGTAGCAACGGCATTTGCCCAGAGAAATTCATCAGGAGTTCCGAGCTTCTTGTAACCACTTACACAAAAGCCGCCGGAGTACAGGAAGCCATGTCCATCGAATTTAGCCGTTGAAGTAAATCCAGGCACAACTACATCTGCAATAACTCCTGAGTTGTTCATTGGCATTCCAATATTATTAATTTGCATATAATGGACGCCAACGACCTTTTGCAGTCTATTATGAGAATTTCCTGATTTACCGGAATCGTCCTTTTCAATAGAGGTTAAACCAAGAAATAGAATCCCTAATGAACATAAAATGCAGAAGGTTTTAATGAATTTAGAATTTTTTAATCTTATCATATTTATCTACCTTTTCTTTAGTTAAAAGTTAATACCAGAAAAATTAACTTTTAGACCTAATCTGATTTGTCTAGGAATACCAAAATTATCAGGATTTCTTTCCAATAATTCATAATCACCCTTGAATAATTCCGGATACTTGCTGTCTAAAACAACTTTTCGACCTCGATCAGTATTTAAATAACCGGTGGTATAAGGGCTTCCAGTCGAACGATATACATTGACGATGTTATCTGCGTCGAGCAGGTTATCTACCCACAAATAAGGAGTTACAAGCATGTTTCCAAACAGTTTGAATGTTTTCTCGACTTTCATGTCAATACGAAACATTCCCGGACCATACTTGGAGTTAACATATCCTTTTGTATCGCCATAGTTTGTTTCACTGCCGGAAATATCTTGAACTTCAAGTGGTGTATAAGGTCTACCGCTGGCAAACGAAACTAAGAAATTCATCCCAGTACGCTCAAAGAAGCCAAGTTTACCTTCTGGGATAAAAATGTCAAGATTCACTGTTCCGGTATGCCGCTGATCAAAATCTAGTGGAGCAATTACCTTTGGTATAGAATTATCTACGTTTCTAAATGTTGCGACATACGATGAACTTGTTGAGGAACCTGTTCCCTCAGCAATCTGGTATGTATAGTTAAATGATATTGCCACAAACTGCATTCTCGCAACATCTAACGAAATAGTGAGTCCTTTAATAGTTCCAAAGTCCGTGTTGGTTGGACCAAAGTAAGTACTTTGTTGATTTAATCCAGTATAGAATACAGTCGTTGACCAGTTAATCAATCCTCTAGTATTCTTATAGAAAGCGCTCAGACTTAATGCAGCTAAATTATCACCAAAGATTTGTCGAAATCCTACTTCATACTGAGTAGTTACTTCACTTCCAACTTGACCGGTTCTCACTAATCTTCCGCCTTCGCCGCTTTGAATTGCTTCATAGTGACGTGTCCATACAAACATATCGGAAAGATTAGGAGTTTGAACGAACTTACCATACTGTGCATGAAAAACTGTAGAGGTTGTAACCGGGAAACCGATTCCTATTCTTGGACTAAAAAATATTTCCGGTTTTTTTGTTTCAAAGTCTGGCGGATCAATTATTTGATCATTTCCAAATCTAAATGGACGTTCCGGATCACGAATAATATCTGACTTCGAATCCAAATAGTCGAATCGTAAACCAAGATTAACTACAATATCCGATAATTCAAATCTATCTTGGAGATAAGCATAAAATATAAGCGGTTTCTTTGGTGCAATGAAACTGTCTGCAGCAGCTTCAGAATCACCACCATAGATATCATACCCCCAATATAATGGGATTCTATCGGCGTATCTCTTAAACTTCGTAACTGGAGCCCTGCCGCGGATACTTCTGGCAATTGCGGTCGGACCAATTGCATATCGCTGAAGTTCGAGTATCTGCATACCCGCACCTAATTCGAATAGATGATTCTGATACTGAGTCGTCATATCGAAATCTAATTGAAACGTCTGGTTATAATTTTTAGAATATGTATTCCAGGTAAATCCTTCATCTAAAAACAATCCCAGCGAATCATTACTTAGTAAGAATCCTTGTAAAAATCCGTGTAGTTTTAAGTAGGGGTTATACAAAGTATCTCCCCATTTTTCGAGATCTTGTTTGAAAATCGGATCCATTTGTTCGTCTTTGAATAATTTATATCCAAAATTCAAATTCGCAAAAGTATTAGCACCGAAATTCTTACTTATACGTGCTGCATAAGAATGATTTTCACGGTGATAGAGTGGATTTCTATGTGAATTATTCTTAATAAAATCGTAGATGAATAATTTTCTATCTTCAACATTAACATTTCCACTTAATCGAAGAGTTAAGAAACCTAAATCATGAAAGGTTTTCCCAGTGAATTTCCAGGAGCTGCGATCATTATTGGGTTTTGTTTCAAGTATTGTGGAACCACTCGTGAACGTAGGATTTTTCATAATTACTTTGGCGCCACCAGGAATTTCCATACCTGCAGTCCATGGAACTTCGCTGCCATCAGGCATTACTATTGTCAATGTTCCGCCAGTTCTAATAGGAGATTTGATCTCTATTGGCACTGCCGGTGGATCTTGATCTAAAAACCATCCTCTTTCAGCAGAGAAAAAGAATGTATGTTTGGAATTCCTTGGAATAAAAGGTCCGCTAAAGTTCAATGTATATAGATTGTAACCAAAAACATCGGTAAATGAACTGGATAAAACATCACCAAATACGGTATAACTGCCTGAACCGGATTTAGTAGTAACGTTAATAATACCTGATTGTGCCTGTCCATATTTTGCTTCAAATCCACCGATTTGGAACGAAAGCTGTTCAATTGCAGAATTGGAGACTTGGTTGTAACTAGCTCCCCAATAAGCATCGTTTTGGATTACACCATCTACGATATAAAGTACTTCGCCGCCTCTACCGCCTTTCACGTTGATTGTAGCATTTCCATCTACACCACCGGAACCTTCAGCCATAACGACACCGGCTTGGAGCGCAGCAATTTTTTGAACACCTCTGACAGGTATTCTTGCGATCTCATCTTTATCAACTACTTTGATAGTATTTGTTGCTTTCTGTTCAAAGAAAGTTCTTTCTGAAGTTACCGTAATTTCTTTTAACTCGGCAGTTGCTTCAGCGAGATCAACATCTAATTCTTTTGTGATACCGGCAACAACACGAACGCCTCGAACTGTTTCGGTTGCATATCCAACGAAACTGATTCGGACATCGTATGTACCGGGGACTATATTGAGAATAAAATATTCCCCTCTAACATTGGTGGCGGCACCAAGTTCTGTCCCAACGAGGAGAATATTCGCACCAGGAAGCGGGTCACCCGTACGAGCATCGGTGACCTTACCGGCTAACTTTCCAGTAACGGTTTGTGCAAATGAATTGCTTACCATCAACATGGAAAATGCCAATAATATATTTAGAATTTTTTTCATTTATTTCTCCCTCTCTATTGTTTTACTTATAGGAGTTATCGCCACGTAAATTAATATTTCAATTCAAAAAGTAAAGGGAAGAATATTTCTCTATTCTCCCCAGTACTGAAAATCAAAATTACTTGCTAAATCTCTTACTTAACAAGCATCATTTTCTTTGTTGAAGTGAAGTTACCTGCGGAAATTGTGTAGAGGTACATACCTGACGGCATATCCTTGCCACTGAATTGTGCAGTATGAGTTCCAGCATTCTGAACTTCATTAATTAAGGTTGTAACTTCTCTTCCGAGGACGTCGAACACTTTCAAGGTTACCAACCCCTTCTCAGGAATGGTGTAGCGAATTGTTGTTGATGGGTTGAATGGGTTCGGGAAGTTTTGTTCGAGTTCGAAGCTTCCGACGACACCTGGATTATCATCAACTGAAAGTAATATAAATATGTTGTCTTTGAGATACCAAAGTTCTGATTCGTTCAAATCAATCGTATCTCCGGAGCCGAAAATTGTGTACATGGCATCAGCTCTGAATACTGTTGGTGAGTTCATGTATCCCCATGCAGACATTTGAGAATATTTCTCATTCACCGCAGGAGTTTTGGTAATATTTACTGGTTTTTTTTCAGTTGCCCATACGCCAGCCATGAAGATATCGCTGACCGTATCGGTTGCGGTTGGATAATCTCTCCATTTAATTACTCCAATGGTTCCATTCCAGTTTGTTGCGAATTCAATTTCATTCAGCGTATGTAATCCACCAGGAAGACTTTGTCTTGTATTGTTTACTTTACTGACTAGTTCAACGCTCCAGCTTGTTCCTTCACCATGAATTACGTAGACACCAGTATTACTTGCTGCACCGGTGTTCACTGTATCAACGAATGTACCCGCAAAATAG
>CAZNDS010000049.1:0-15936 GCA_964571865.1 uncultured Ignavibacteriaceae bacterium
TCGATAGGTTGTAGCGGGCAGGCGAGTATCCCGACTGCGAATGGTTTAGAATATGAGTCGAAATGTATCGAGAAAACAATAATCTGTAACACCCAGCATTGGAGTATAACTTTTAGTTTTCAAAAAATAGTTCGTTCATTACGGCTTCAATCCCGCGAGTATTTTTAAAGTATGAGAGAAGCTTAAGCATAACTCGTTCGACTACAGCATCCGGACACGAAGCCCCGCTGGTGAGGAGAATATCAACTACATCTTTTTCGGGAATGTAGCCATCTGTTATCAATTCTCTCTTTTCATGAATATTGAAATGGCTGATCGTTCTGTCAGAAATAATTTTATCTTCAGATGAAATGAAAAATGTTTTAAGTTTTTGTTCGCACAGCTCAACAATGTGAGACGTATTCGAGCTGTTATATCCGCCGACAACCACTGCAAAATCTGCAGGCTGTCCAAGAAGTCCGTAAGTAGCCTCTTGGTTGTCGTAGGTTGCATAACATAATGTGTCACTTGTATCAGCGAAGTGATCTTTTAAATTTTCTGCGCCATATTTTTTTATCATAGTATCTTTTAAAAGGTCAGCAATTTCTTGAGTTTCACTTGCAAGCATGGTTGTTTGGTTTACAACTCCGACCTTTATTAAATCTTTTACAAAATCAAAATTCGATGAGAACCGTCCTTTGAAGAATTCGTAAAATTCCTCTTTATTCTTTTTCCCCAAAATAGATGCACATAGAAATTCTATTTCTTTCAAATCGCGAACAATTACTGCAGGGGCATTTCTAATGCTGTGGGAAAAAGTTGCACGAGTTTCTTCGTGAAAATATTTACCATGAATAATTATTGTATATCCCTGTCCGCCGAGCAGGGATGATCGATTCCAGACTTTTTCAACAAAAGGGCATGTTGTGTCGTATGTTTCAATAAAAAGTCCTTTTTCTTTCAAAGTCTGTTCGATTTCCAAAGTTGTACCGAAAGCCGGAATAAGAACGATGTCATCTTTTTTTAATTCGTCCCAATCGATCAACTGACGTCCGGAGGTATTAAAGATAAACTTCAATCCGCGGTTCATTAGATCGTTGTTTACACCAGGATTGTGTATCATTTCACTTAAGAGATAAATTTTCTTTTCTGGATTTTGGTCTATAGTTTTGTAGGCGATTTCAATCGCGTTTTCTACGCCAAAGCAGAAGCCAAAATGTCGAGCAATAAAAAATCTAACAGGACCAAAATCTAATTTGATTGGAGAGATGTCTTTTTTCCGCGGATCAAATTCTTTTCTGAATTCTTTTATCTGCGATATGAGATTGCTTTTATAATATTTAGGTATTTCGAAATGTTTCACAACGTCAGAGCTTATCTAAATTTTGAAATTCCATGTTTGAATTTTGATTTTTCATATTTACACTTTTCCCCTACCACGCATACGCTTCCGGCGCTTGGTTGCCGGGTCCTGGCCAGATTTCATCGAGCTTTTTCATTACATCGTCAGATAATTTTATTTCCAGTGCTTTAACATTCTCCTCAAGCTGCTGTGAGGTTCTTGGGCCGACTATGGGCGAGGTAACAACTGGATTCATCAACGTCCATGCGAGAGCAACATCAGCCGGATTGTGTCCAATCTCTTTGCATAACTTTTCATAAGCTTCGATTTGCGGACGAAGTTTTTCTGCAGAATTGATCAATGGTTCGCGGGTTCTTCTTCCTTCTTTTGTTTTTTCTAATATTCCGCAAAGGATTCCGCCGCCTAAGGGACTCCAGGGAATTAAACCAACACCAAATGCTTTACAAACTGGAATTACTTCAAGTTCAATATGCCTGTTGCGAAGATTATAAATACTTTGCTCTGAGACCAAACCCATAAAGTTGCGCTGTGTTGCCAGACAATTCGCTTTGGCAATATTCCATGCGGCAAAATTACTGCTTCCGACGTAGAGAATTTTTCCTTCGCGGACTAATTGCTCCATTGCCTGCCAAATTTCTTCCCATGGAGTCTCTCGATCGATATGGTGCATCTGATAAAGATCGATGTGATCCGTTTGCATCCTTCTCAAACTTTCTTCGCAAGCTTTCCGAATGTGATAAGCCGATAGCTTTTTGTCATTTATACCTTCACCCATTTTGCCATAGACTTTCGTAGCAAGTACGATTTTATCTCGACGATTTTTATCTTCAGCAAGCCATCTTCCGATTATCTCTTCTGTAACTCCAGCGCCAAGATGCCAGCCATAAACATTTGCTGTGTCGAAAAAATTAATTCCGAGTTCAAGTGCAAGGCCCATGATCTTAAAACTTTCAGATTCAGAAGTATAGGGCCCAAAGTTCATTGTACCGAGACACAGTCGGCTTACCTTCAGTCCGCTTCTGCCAAGATTTATGTATTCCATTTTTCTTCCGAATTATTAATTGTTATCAGTTACAACGAAATTATGAATAAAAAAGTTTTATTACAGTTCTCAAATTAATATGGGTAGAAGACAAAAAACAAAACCGACAGCACAGCAAATATCCATAATCCAAAATTTAGTTCTGAAATTCTTCCAGATATTATTTTGAATAAGGTATAAGCAACAAATCCTGCTGTCATTCCAATTCCTAAATTGTAAGTGAAGCTCATTAAAACAATTACTGTAAATGCTGGAATGATTTCCGAAAAATCATCAAAATTCAATTTTGTAATTGGAGACATCATTAAGAGACCAACGATAATTAAAGATGGTCCATAAGCGATTGCAGGTATGGCTGTAAAGAAGGGGGAGAAGAAAAGCGCCGATAAAAACAATACAGCAGTTACAACCGAAGTAAATCCGCTTTTTCCGCCAGCTTCGATTCCTGTTGCAGATTCAATATAAGTTCCAGTTGTTGTTGTTCCCAATAACGCACCAACGATAGTAGCGAGTGCATCGCACAGCATCGGTTTTTCAACATCCGGCAGATTACCTTTTTCATCTAATAAATTTGATTTATAAGCTAAGCCGAGCAGAGTTCCAATTGTGTCGACAAAGTCCATTACGAAAACTGTCAAGATAACAGCAAAGAATCCCCATGTGAGTGCGCCGGTTATATCAAGCTCAAATAATATTGGCGAAATATCAGGCGGTGTGCTGATCCAATTATCAGGCAGAGGGTAAAGATTAAAAATGTATGATAGAAAAGTAACAGACAATATTCCGATTAGAATTGCACCGCGTACTTTGATCATCATTAAAAATCCGATTAAAAGAAAACCGAAAATTGCAAGAAGTATCTTCGGGTCGTGAAAATTTCCAACGTGTACTGGTGCCCCTTCAACTCCGAGTCTCACAATTCCAGTTTCATTCAATCCAATGAAGGTAAGAAACAATCCGATTCCAACCGCGAAAGCGATCTTGAGAGATTCGGGGATTGAATTAGCAAGCCAAGTTCTAATTTTAAGTAAAGTCAATAAGGTAAAAAGCACACCCCCAATAAAAATTGCTCCGATTGCCGTCTGCCAACTGTATCCTAAAACCTTAACGACAGTAAAAGCGATGAAAGCATTTTCGCCCATGTATGGAGCAATTGCGAAAGGTCTTTTAGCATACACTCCCATTGCAAGAGTTCCGAAGAATGCACTTATTACTGTTGCAACCATCGATGGACCGAATGGAATTCCGGCGGCTTCGAGAATTTTTGGATTGACAATAATGATGTAAGACATCGTGAAAAATGTAGTCAGTCCGGCAATCGTTTCTTGTTGGAAGGAAGTTTTAAGTTCGTCAAACTGAAAATATCTTTTTAATGATGATATCATTTTAACCTCATAAAAATATTTTTGATTTATTAAACCGGTAATAACAAATTATCATAACGTCACTAAAATATTATATTGGTGAGACGATCGCAATCGATTAAAATCACTTTATTGTCTAGAACTTTTTTTCGTTCAAACTCGTTGCTACTGATAAAATTTCTCCTAATATTAGACGAAAAATTGAAAACTGAAATGTCGGTAGGTACAATTAAACCTGATTCTGAAGAAAACCAACAAGTTTATTCCATGGTTTCCGAGATAAAGCTGGAATAAAAAGCCAGTCCGCTTTGAACAGGATTTATTATTAGATAAATTTGTATTGGAATTTTGTATGACATTATCCACCCTTGATTAATTCACATGTTTGTTATTCAAGTAAATTCATTAACAAAAGTATATAAAAGCTTTTTTTCCAGCCGGAATATTACAGCTGTTAAAGATATAACTCTTTCGGTTGAAAAAGGAATAATATTCGGATTACTCGGACCAAACGGTGCCGGCAAAACAACTTTGATAAAAGTTCTTTTGAACATATGCTATCCGACAAACGGGAGCGCAACAATTTTCAATACTGATATTTCTGATTATCGAATAAAAAGTAGAATTGGATATCTGCCCGAAAATCATAAATACCCGAATTATCTCACCGGCGAGCAAGTGTTGAAATACTTCTGGAAACTCTCTGGGATTAAGGATAAAATTAGATTGATCGAAAACATAGAAAAGAATCTTGAACTTGTCGGAATGACAAAATGGAAAAAGACAAAGATTAAAAAATATTCAAAAGGAATGATGCAGCGGCTGGGTCTTGCACAAGCCTTAATAAACGATCCCGATCTGATTTTTTTGGATGAGCCGACGGACGGCGTCGATCCGATTGGAAGAAAAGAAATAAGAGATATTCTTTTAAGCTTGAAGTCTCAAGGGAAAACGATTTTTCTAAATTCACATCTTCTTTCAGAAGTTGAAATGATAACAGATAAAGTCGCAATTCTCAACAAGGGAGAATTAATCAAAGAAGGAAGCGTTGCAGATTTAACTCAAAAAGGATTGGAGTATCAAATCATACTCGATCCGAATGTTTCTGCCGAAAAGTTAGAGGAGCTGAAACAATTATCACAACATTTTAAGAATATATCGCATAAATTTAATATCAATGTCTCAAACACAGACGAGCTGAATGAACTAATTGATAAGATTAGAAAATCCGGCGTGATGATAGAGTCATTTTCCGCACAGAAGACTTCGCTCGAGGATATGTTTATTAACTTAATAAAAGAATCAGATAAGAGAGAATAAGAACTTGCAATTATTGGCAATTATAGGAGATACATTTAGAGAAGCAATATCAAGAAAAGTTTTTATTTTTTTCTTCGGCATTTCCACGTTTGTTATAATTTTATTTTTCCTCTTTTTCTCACTTTCGTCAGTTGAGGGGCTGATCGGAATGATGAATCTGTCTGAAGACAAAAATTCCATTCGCAGCATCATCATAGGAATACAAATTTTTATCATCGGACCACTTTATGCAGGCGGTTTGTTCCTATCCATTTTTTCGGCGTCAAGTTTAATTCCGAATATGCTTGAAAAAGGGACAATAGATTTGCTCCTTTCAAAACCAATTTCACGTCTGACTTTATTAATAGGAAAATTCTTAGGCGGAACGATTATCGTATTTTTTAATATTGCGTATCTTGTAATCGCAATCTGGCTGATGATTAGTTTAAAATTCAACGTCTGGAATTTTGAATTTTTATCAACAGTCGTTCTTATTACATACATCTTCATGATATTCTACATACTCATGATGTTCATTGGTATTCTTACCCAAAGCTCGATTTTCGCAATGATAATTTCTTATTTAGTGTTTTTCATTTTCAGTCCGATTTTGGCTTATCGTGAGAACATCACAACTTCGCTGATCACATCACCGGTCGGGAAATTTTTTGTGAATGTGTTTTACTATATTTTTCCTCAAACATCTGAACTTGGCTCAATCACGCTTGATTTGGCAGCGGGAGTTGCCGTAAATAATTGGATGCCGCTTGTTACAACAACAGTATGGGGAGTTGCGATGTTTGCATTAACAACAACTATTTTTCAAAGGAAAAATTTTTAATGCAGAAATCGATTTTTATTTTTCTGACAGCGCTGCTCCTAATTTCCTCGTGCGGAAGAGAAAATCCTCAGCCGATTGACATATCTGTGAAAGAACGGTTTAAGTTCCTGCCATACGATCCTCAGATCATTATTTATTTCAATCTGAAAGAAATTCGAAAAACACCTTTCTGGAAAAATTTTATTGAATCTCAGCTTGAGGAAAAAAGAAAAAATCAGCTCGATGAATTTGTGAGGTTTACGGGACTAAGCTTAGAAAAAGATGTAGATGAATTAATTCTTGCAAATGAGTGGAATGAAAGTTCCACAATAATAGTTAATGGGAACATCTCGCCAGAAAAAGTAAAAAAATATTTCGAGCAAAATTCATCCGCCGGCGAGAGAGGAAGTTTAAGGATAAAGATAATAGACGAGCAAACAATAATTGCTGTCAATAACGAAGAAAGGCTCAAATCTCTCGAAGGTCTTGAAAGCGAAAAATCGATATTGGACAATGACGGATACATGTCGATAATCAATTCGACGCGATTTAAAAATCAATTCTGGATCGCAACCACGCAAAGCTCGGTAGTATCTGAATTGATTGAAAAGGGGACTGCCATCACAAAGAATGAAAAAGTAAGGGAGTTGACCAATTCGATTCGGCATATTAATTTGTCAGCAAAGTTTAATGATGGCATTGTGATTAATTCTAATTGGCAGTGCAAAGATGAAGCGAGCGCCGTTTTGCTCAAAAGTGTTTTGAATGGGATCATATCTATGGTTACACTCACCTCTCCTAATGACCAATTCGTGAACGAACTTTCTCAAATGGATATTCTCTTAAACGGAAAAAGTGTTGAACTTGAAATGAAAATTTCAGAAGATAAAATTAAAGAAATTAGAAACTCAAAATTAAAAGACAGAATTAAACTATTGATAACAAAATGAACACAGAAGAAAAAAAACTTAGATTCGAAGACCTCATAGAAGATATGCCCACTCCAGTTCTTGATCCTGATAGAATAGAAACTATTGGAATCATCGGCGGCGGATATATGGGAGTCGGTATCGCACAATCTGCTTCACAGGCGGGAATAGACGTGCTGATTGTAGAAAAAGATGAAGAAGCCGTCGAAAAAAGTTCTCGAAATATAAGCGATAATATGGACAGAGAAATAAAACGCTGGGGCATGACTGCCAGCGAAAAAAAGGCAATCCTTCAAAGAATAAAATGGACAACCGAAATTGATGATATCAAAGAATGCGATATAGTTATCGAAGCGGTTGACGAAGACCTTGAATTGAAGAAATCAATTTTTAAAAAGATAGATGCAATTTGCCCAAGTGAGACGATTTTCGTTTCTAATACATCAACGCTCAGTTTGTCTAAAATTGCGGAAGATTCAAACAGATCGGATAGAATGATCGGAATGCATTTTTTAAATCCAGTTCCAAAAATTCCTCTTGTTGAACTAGTAAGAGGAATAAAAACATCCGACGAAACAACGCGCGTCACAAAATCATTTGCAAAAAAACTAGGCAAAACCGCTGTCGAAGTATTTGAATACCCTGGATTTATTACGACGAGAGTCATAGTTCCATTTTTAAATGAAGCAATGCACATACTCATGGAAGGTTTAGCAACAGCCGATGGTATTGATACCGCGATGAAACTCGGCTATAATCTTCCAATCGGACCGCTTGAGCTTGCAGACAATATGGGACTCGATGAAATCCTTGCCTGGATGGAAACCCTTTGGCATGAGCTTGGCGAACCAAGATATCGGCCATGTCCACTACTCAGAAAATATGTCCGCGAAGGAAAGCTCGGTAAAAAATCTGGGGATGGATTTTTTAAATACGATGAACATGGAAGAAAATTATCATAACAATGGAATAATAAAGGTTTAAGCGAATTATAATGAAAGTATTAGTTTTAAATTGCGGCAGCTCGACTATCAAATATCAATTTATTGATGTGAAAGAGACGCTTGTTCTTGCGAAAGGTTCGATTGAAAGAATTGGTACATCCTCTGCGATCTTAACACACAGCCGTCATGATGGAGATAATATTAAAATCACCGGCGAGATTTTAGATCATAACATTGCAATTGAATATGTGCTTGCAGTGCTTCTAAGTAAAAATCATGGTGTAATAAAAGATAAAAGCGAAATCGAAGCAGTTGGACATAGAGTAGTTCATGGCGGCGAAGACTTCGCTGAATCAGTATTGATTACGAATGTGGTAATAAAAACCATTCAAGACAATTTTGAATTAGCGCCTCTTCACAATCCGCCGAATTTAAAAGGAATAATCGCCTGTCAAAATCACTTGCCCGGGATTCCCCAATGCGGTGTTTTTGATACTGCGTTTCACCAGCAAATGCCGCCGAAAGCTTTTTTGTATGGCATTCCATATCAACTTTATAAATCCCATAAAATAAGACGCTACGGATTTCACGGTACGTCACATCTTTACGTGTCGCAGCAGACTGCTGAATTTTTAGGCAAACCACTTGAAGCATTGAAACTTATTACATGTCATCTTGGCAATGGATGTAGTATGGCCGCAATCGATAAAGGAGTGTCAATTGATACAACAATGGGCTTCACTCCAATCGAAGGTCTTCTGATGGGAACACGAAGCGGAGACATCGATGCATCTATCCCATTGCACATAATGGCAAAAGAGGGATTGACCCTAGCAGAAATCACAACAATGTTGAACAAGCACAGCGGACTCATTGGTATTTCCGGCGTTTCGAATGACATGAGAGAATTAATTAAATCTGTGAATGAAGGAAATATTCGTGCAAAACATGCATTTGAAATATTTTGCTACAGGATTAAAAAATATATCGGTGGATACATTGCTGCGCTTGGTGGGGTGGATGCAATTGTATTCACTGGCGGAATCGGAGAGAATAGCAGTGAAGTAAGAAAAGAAATTTTAACCGGTATGGAATACCTCGGAATTGAATTTGATGAGACGAGAAACCTTGCCGCGAATGGAGAGCGCGAAATAAGCTCAACCGGTTCAAAAGTTAAAACACTCATAATCCCAACAAATGAAGAGCTTATAATTGCACTTGATACTGTAAAAATAGTCTCAGAAATTAAAGAGCAGATGAATTAGGAAAGAGTTTTATTATGACGTTTAATGATTTCCTATTTGCATTTATCCCGCTGTTTGTTGCAATTGATATTGTCGGTACACTGCCAATTTTCATCGGACTCACAGAGGAGTTCGATAAACAAGAAAGAAAAAAATTAATCTTTCAGGCGATAGCAACTGCATTTGTGATTGCGACAGTTTTTTTAGTCTCCGGAATGGTAATTCTTGATTTCATGGGAATTACAATGAACGATTTTCGGATTGGCGGAGGGCTTGTATTATTAATTCTTGCAATTCAAGAATTACTTTTTTCGGGAGAAGATACGAGACGCAAACCCTCGGGAAGCATTGGAATTGTACCGCTTGGAATCCCGCTGGTAATGGGACCTGCGGCATTGACAACAATTTTAGTTCTGGTAAGCAGCAGTGGTTTTTTGGCAACGATTTTTTCAATGATAGCGAACCTTTTGCTTGCATTGCTTGTCCTTTACTATTCACAAAAGATTGTTCGAATAATTGGCGTCTCGGGTACGAAAGCTTTTGCGAAGATTGCAGCTTTGTTTCTCGCCGCGATCGCAATAATGATGATAAGAGTTGGAATAGTTGATATTATTAAAAATTCATAAGCGATTTTAATCGTTGTTAAAACGTACAACGATTAATAATCTAAGGTTTGTGTATAATTGTGATGAAGCAATTCATGTCGACTGGATGAATAAGTACTTCTTCAATCACTAAAAAGGAACCGAAATGAACTTAGGACTACAAAATAAAACCGCCCTTGTAACTGCTGCAAGTAAAGGAATTGGAAAAGCATGTGCAGCTTCGTTGATTCAAGAGGGGTGCAAGGTTATGATTTCTTCTTCAAATAAAGATAACCTAATCTCAGCTTCTAAAGAACTGAGCGAACAATATAATAAAGAAGTTTTATGGCAGGAATGCAACGTTAGAGTTGGAGAGGAGATAAGATCAACAGTAAACGAGGCAATCAATACATTCGGAAAGATTGACATATTGATAAACAACTGCGGCGGTCCTGTTTCAGGCCCCCTTGAATCATTTTCTGATGATGATTGGACAGGTGCATTCGAGGAGGTCTTAATGTCAGTAGTAAGATTTTCACGCGAAGTAAGCGAACTCATGAAGCAAAATAAGTTTGGCAGAATAATTAACATTACTTCAATTTCAGTAAAGCAGCCGATACAAAGATTAGTCCTCTCAAACTCATTTAGGAGCGGAGTGACTGCTTACGCAAAAACGCTTTCGACGGATCTGGCTCCATTTAATATTACTGTAAATAATATTGCCCCAGGTTATACACTTACAAATCGGATTTATGATTTAGCGGTGGAACAATCTAAATCCCAAAATACATCCTACGAAGAAATTCTGAAAAATTTCACAAAGGATGTTCCAATGGGAAGAATGGCGAATCCAGAAGAGATCGGAAGTCTTGCAGCATTTCTTTGCTCGGATAAAGCGGCATACATAACAGGTCAAACAATTGCAGTAGATGGCGGTTACATAAAAAGTATTTTTTAGGAACAAAGTAGTTTTTATCAATGTTGTTTATAACAAAAGAACTTTTTACACGTACAAAATTTACGTTTTTATGTTACATATAAAATTATTTGTAGTTTTTCTCCTGGCGGTGTTATTTAATAATTGCAGCCGCAAAACCGTATCTGAACAAGTTGAAAATATTTCACTTGCCGACTCTCTAAATGGAAACACTTGCCTGGTTGATTCTTCCGTTCAGACAAATTCAATTGAAAGGAATCAAAGCACGATGGAATTCGAGATAAATAAATCAGAAGCTGAATGGAAAAAACAGCTCACCGATGAGCAGTTCAATGTTACGAGAAAAAAGGGAACAGAAAGACCTTTCACAGGAAAATATTACAAACATAGCGAAGAGGGAATTTATCTCTGTATTGCTTGCGGTGTCGAACTTTTTAAGTCAGATACTAAGTACGAATCGGACTCAGGGTGGCCAAGTTTTTCGCAGCCGATCGGCAAAGAAAGAGTTCATTTAGAAACAGATAAAAGTTTTGGAATGACAAGAACCGAAGTTATGTGCAGCAAGTGTGGTTCGCATCTAGGGCATGTTTTTGATGACGGACCTGCACCGGCAGGAAAGCGATACTGTATTAATTCTGCATCGTTAAATTTTAAGAAAGAGTAAAAGTAAGTGCGTCTCGGCATTTCCGTCGGATTACTCGCAGCATCTTTAATACTTTTGGTTACGGGCCAAGCTCAACCGCAGAGCAGTAATATGCCGGCAATTATCGCACATCGTGGAGCTTGTTCGCTTGCACCAGAAAATACTTTAGCGGCAATTCAAACAGCAATTGCTCTTGGTGTGAAGTTTATTGAAATAGACGTTCGAATGACTAAGGATGGAGAGATAATTTTAATTCACGATGAGTCGGTCAGCAGAACTACAAATGGCAAAGGCGCTGTTAATGAACATTCTTTATCAGAAATAAAGAAGCTCGATGCAGGAAGCTGGTTTCATGAAAGTTTTAAAAACGAGAGAATCCCAACTTTAAATGAAGTTCTGGACATTATCGATTCGAATACAACTTTGATCATTGAGATAAAAGAAGATTCAAGAAATATGGCGAGAATGATTGGCAACATCATTCGCATAGTTAAAAAAAACTTATCTCACCAAAAAATATTTTTAAAATCATTTGACACAAGAATACTTGATCGAATTCGCAAGCACTTGCCTGAAGTCCCGCTGATATACGTGTATGGGATCAGAATTCCATTTCTTAATTTTTCAATTGGATCTAGAGTTTCGTTTCAAGATCTATTCTCTCTGAACGTGGATTATCTTCAGCCGCATTCGCTTCTTTTATCGGAGGATTTTGTCAGAGAGGCTCAAGCGAATGGATATAAAATAATCGCCTGGGATGTGGATGGGGAAAATAAAATGAAAAGAATGCTCGAAATAGGAGTTGATGCAATAGAAACCGATCATCCCGATTTGCTCCAAAAAATTATCCGCAGCAGAAATAGATAATCCAGCATCTACCCAAAATTTTACCTAAAAATTTTAAAACCTTTTTATTAGTATTGCATCTAATTTAAAGCAATTAAGTGATTTCTATACCCGAAAATATCAAACAAACCTCGCCGACAGAATTGCAAATTACATGGCAGGATGGACATATCGGCAGGTATGAATTAGACCAATTACGCAGAGAATGCCCATGCGCAACGTGTAAAGGCGAAGTAATTTTATGGAAATCTTACGCTCCAACAAAAAAAGAGAATGAATCACCAGAGATGTTTATCTTAAAGTCGGTTCAAATGGTTGGGAGCTATGCACTGCAAGTCGGTTGGAAAGATGGTCACGATACAGGACTTTACACTTGGGAATATCTTCGCGGATTATGTCGGTGTGATAAATGCCATCAAGTGAAACAGTAAATTGAAATGAATGCGAAATCAAAGGAGAGTTTCCCGAATGAAATTAGAAATTAAAAGGAAATAATTATGTCAGATGCACACTATTACGAAGTTAACGTGAAATGGAGTTCGGCACGAAAAGGAATCCTTTCCTCGCCAACTCTTAATGATATCGAAATCGCAACACCCCCGCAGTTTCCGGGCGGACATGAGGGGATCTGGAGCCCTGAACATTTATATGTTGCCTCATCAGCGATTTGTTTGATGACAACTTTTCTAGCAATCGCAGAGTTATCAAAACTTGAATTTGAATCTTACGACAGCAAGGCAACAGGCAAATTGGAAAAGCTCGATGGTAAATTTATGATCAGCGAAATTATACTCGAGCCGAAGATAAAAGTCAAACAGGAAAAAGATATTGAACGTGCCGAGAGAATAATCCACAAGGCAGAAGCAAATTGTTTAATCTCAAATTCAATGAAAACCAAAATAACTTTAAATCCATCAATAAGTTTTTAATCGATTAAGGAGAAAAATTAATGCCAGTATTTGAATATCGTTGTACAGAATGCAATTCCAAGTATGAAATACTTCATCTCGGAACGGAAAAAGCTGAAGATGTTTTTTGTCCAAGCTGTAATTCGAAAAACCATAAAAAACTTTTATCTGCATTCAGTCCATCTGTGGGCGGCAGTTTGGGTTTTAGCGGAGATGCATGCTCGTCGGGTGCGTGTGATATCCCTTCTTATGGAGGATGCTCATCGGGAATGTGCGGATTAAACTAAAGGTCGAAAACTCAATGAACTTAACGAAAAATTTATTTGTTTTATTTACATTCTTTATAACGATTAATGGATGTGCACAAAGTGAGAATGATATCCAAGTGAAAGACTTAAAAGAAAAAATTATTACCGATTCAAATCTTGTAATACTTGACGTTAGAACTCCTCAAGAACTCATCGGTGAATTAGGTAAAATAGATGGCGTAATAAACATTCCTATTCAAGAGTTGGAATCAAGAATTGATGAGCTTGATCAATACAAAGAAAAAGAAATTGCAGTCATATGCAGAAGCGGAAATCGTTCGGGTCGGGCGGTTAAAATCCTGCAGCCAATGGGATTCAATGTATACAATGTTGCTGGCGGGATGATCCAATGGAACAAAGAATTAAAAGAAAGTATAGAATAATTTATAAATCTGTGCAAATCTGTTAGATCTGTGTCATCCGTGTTCTATTTGGGCATGATTCGAGCCATTCTTCAATAAATAATTCGCTGATAAAAAATTCGATTTGGTAATTTTTAATAATTATCTTTCCAAAAATTAAAAGGTTTTCGTCATGCAGCAGTTCCTACAGGAATATAAGACTTTAATTGAACAGACAGCCGAGCGACTGCTTTCCTTATCCGATACCGAAATTTATAAAAAGAGAAATAAAGATGATTGGTCACCGATTGAAATTCTTGGACACTTAATCGATTCTGCCTGCAACAATCACAGAAGATTTGTACTTGCTCAATTTAACGACGATTTGATTTTCGATGGCTACGATCAAGACGAATGGACGGCAACCCAAAAATATGAATCAGAAGAATGGCAGACAATTGTTTCACTTTGGATGAATTACAATCTTCATATAATTCATCTTTGCAGTCAGATTCCGGAAAATATTCTTGTGATGAAACGATCCTCTCACAATCTGGATGAGATCGCATGGAAGAAAGTTGATAAGAGTTCGCCGGCAACGCTAGGATATTTCATAAAAGATTATTTCGGACATCTTGAGCATCATATTAATCAATTGCTAGCAACGATTAAACCACATTGAACATAGCTTCATAAAAAAGAGTTCTCACAAAATTAAAGCAATAAAAGAGTAAATTTCGTTCTCAATCAAATCGAAACAAAATATTTTGTATTTTTGTTATGCAAAGTAGATCAATTCATTTCAAGACCGATGAACTACTTCATAATTGATTTGATATAAAAGAGAGAGAAATTATGGCGCTATTAAATTCAAAAAAAGGCGTTATTGGAATTTTAACCGGCGGCGGCGATGTTCCTGGCTTAAATCCTGCAATCCGAGCAGTTACAATTCGTGCGATTCGCGAAGGTTACCAAGTCGTGGGAATCAGGCGCGGCTGGGCTGGACTTGTGGAAATGATTCGAGATGAAAAAGCCGATAATCACGAATGCTATCAAGTTTTAACTGAAGATATTGTTAATCGTGCCGGACGAACTGGCGGAACATTTTTACATTCATCTCGAACACGACCGAGTCACGTAAAAAAGAACGATATTCCGGATCATCTAAAAGAAAGATACAACGATGATACAAACGACCTAACACCGGAAGTTTTAAAAAATCTCGACTTCCTTGGAATTAATTATTTAATACCAATTGGCGGAGATGATACTTTGAGCTACGGAGTAAGACTTTACCAAGAAGGTGTTAAAGTAATTGCAATTCCAAAGACGATGGATAATGACGTTCCAGGCACCGATTACTGCATTGGATTCAGCACTTGTGTTACGAGAACAATTGCAATGACAAATGCACTCAGAACTTCTGCAGGTTCTCATGAACGATTTATGGTGCTAGAAGTTTTTGGAAGATATGCAGGCTTCACAGCTGTTATACCGACAATGGCTGGTTCGGCAAATCGCTGCGTAATTCCTGAACATAAATTCAATATGGAACTTCTCACAGAACTTTTATCGCAGGATCGGTTTAGAAATCCAAGCAGATATTCTGTTCTGCTTGTTTCTGAAGGAGCGATGTTCGAAGGGGGCGAAATGATTTTTAAAGATCGAACTACAGACGCTTACGGACACGCGAAGCTAGGTGGAATTGGCGATCTTGTCAGCGAAGAGTTAAAAAAACTTTCACCTAAATTTAATAATGGAAGAAAGATAGACATCATTCATCAAAAGCTTGGTTACTTAGTCCGCTGCGGCGATCCGGATGCAATAGACTCAATCGTACCGATGGCGTATGGAAATCTTGCTCTTGATCTTATTCTGCAAGGAATACATGGACGGCTTGTCGTACTTAAAAACGGAAGATACGATAACGTTCCGCTTGATATTATCACAAGCACGAAAAAAATTGTGAACATAGAAAAGTTTTACAACACGGAAAGATTAAGACCACATTATAAAAGCTTTGAGATGAAACCTCTCTTCATAATGACGAGCGAACTAAATTAGAATATTAAGGTGCATAAAAAGAGGCCATCATTTCAAAAAGCTTAACTCGAGTTAAACGTTGGCATCTTCTCGCTCGCAACATAAAAGATCGTTAAAAATACCATCTCTCAGCAATCAGTATGGAATTTAAAGAGATGGTATCTTTTTAAGACAACGCCAAATCACTGCAATAGATAGTCAATTAGACAAGCTTGTCTATGAGCTTTACGGATTAACAGAAGAAGAGATAAAGATTGTTGAAGATAGTGTTAAATAATAGTAAGAACACTGAAGTTACGCAGACATCCTAGTCTGTAATGTCCAATTAAGGTTTTTAGGTAC
>CAZNDS010000050.1:0-15772 GCA_964571865.1 uncultured Ignavibacteriaceae bacterium
TATTTCAAAGCATCACGATGAACGATTTTACAGAATGTGGAAATATTTTTTGCTTACTTCTTCCGGTTCATTTCGTGCACGTAGAAACCAGCTGTGGCAAATTGTTTTTTCCAAGAAGGGGATTGTAGGTGGGTATAGTTCAATCCGCTGAATTATAGAATTTTTCTGACCTCAGAATGGTTTTCGAGCTTGTCGAGAAATTGTGAGACTATTGAAAAATATCGTTAAAAAACTTTTCCTTGTTTAGCCGCTTCTGCCAATCGCGATGTCTTTTCACCGACTCTACCTTTTTGCTCCTAACAATTTGTAAAAATCTGCTTGTCTCAACAGGTCCAAGTTTTTCGGTCAAAATTTTTAAGGTTTTTTCAATTAGTTTTTCTTCATTTAAATATTGGCTAACACTCATCTTAATTTCTCCTCTAAACAGAATTCTATTGGATTAAATGCTTTGATTTTAATTTTCGTTTTTTTACAACATGCGAGTAATTTGTCGTCACAACTTATAAAAACGTCTGCGGCTTGTTCTGCGAATGCAATGTGCGCTGCATCAGCAAGACCGAATTTCTGAGAAATTAATTTCTCTGTCCTTCTTCTTGCTTCTTTCAAATTGAATAATGGCTTAATGCCATACCTTGTTAATAGGTTTATCAATTGGAATTTTTCCTAAAGGTCATTAATATCTTGAACTTCTCTATGATGTACAGGCGATACAATTAACTCATAAATTCCTTTTTGAATCTTATCAATTATCAGATAATAAGCATCTGTTTCGAAACGGATCCTCATTTCATTTTGGTTGTCAAAAGGTCTGCATAAAGTGCAAACATCTAAATACAATTTCTTCACAAAATGTAATTCGTTTTTTAACTAAATCAATAATAGAAAGGAGTAATTTAATTAGTAAGACTTACGCAGGATAAATCAAATTCGTTATTTATTTTTGTTTAGTGATGTCATAAATTGAATTGTCGAAATTATAAAGTGATTCTTATGTATAATAGAAACTCTAAAATTTTAACCTATTTATTATTCAACTTAATGATGTGGCCAATTCCTTTTACTTTTTCCATACTTCATCAAATTAAATCGAGCATTTCAATGGATTCACTATACAAAAAAAATAACGCTGAAATTTATTCAATTCAAAACGACCCGTGGGTTGAAAATATTCTCTCAAATATGACGCTTGAAGAAAAAGCTGGGCAGATGGTTTTCCCACACGTTTACGGTGTTTACATGAGCGATGGTAGTCCGGATTACCAAAGATTGGTTCACCTTGTCAGAGATAAGAAAGTCGGTGGATTGATTTTTTTCTTAAGCGACATTTACGAGCAAGCGGTTCTCACAAACAAGATGCAGAAGCTTGCCGAAATCCCTTTACTTATTTCAGCCGACTTTGAGCGGGGAGTTGCGATGCGTGTTCCGAGGGCGACTCCTTTTCCGTACAACATGGCTATTGGTGCGGCTGACGATTCTGCTTTAACTTACGCAATGGGAAAAGTTATCGCACTTGAAGGGAGATCGATGGGAGTTCATCACAACTACGCTCCCGTTGCTGACGTGAACAACAATGCTTTGAATCCCATTATCAACGTCCGTTCGTTCGGCGAGGATGTTGGGCTCGTAACTAAACTTTCTAATGCATTTCTGAAAGGGACTCAAGACGGTGGAATGGTTGCAACTACAAAACATTTTCCCGGTCACGGCAATACAAGTCTCGATTCACATAAAGAACTTCCAGTGATTTCTGGTACAAGAGAAGATTTGAATAAAATTGAATTTGCTCCATTTCAATCGAACATCGATAATGGAGTGATGAGCGTGATGGTGGGACATTTAAGCGTACCGGCAATTGATACCCAACAAAATTTAGCATCAACGCTTTCAAAAAAAATTGTAACCGATTTGCTTCAAGAAGAAATGAATTTCAAAGGATTGATAGTAACTGACGCAATGAACATGCACGCTGTTACAAATCATTACTCAACTGCCGAAGCAACAGTGATGGCAATCAAAGCCGGGAACGACTGCATCCTCTTCCCCGACGATGCAGAGGAATCGATTAATGCAATTATTAAAGCCGTACAAGATGGTGAATTGACAGAGGAGAGACTCGATCATTCAATCAGAAAAATTCTAATTACGAAACGATGGCTTGGAGTTTGCGAATGCATCCCTTCGGGAGATGAAAATAAATTTATCGATATCGACAAAATTTCATCTGTAGTTGGAATAGAATCGCATTGGGATTTAGCTAAAGAGTTAGCACGTAAATCAATCACATTAGTCAAGGATGAATCTGCCGAAGGCAGGCTTATTCCACTTTCACCAAATTCCAAAGTAAAACATTCTCATATTATGGTCATCGACAGCCGCAGCAATGAAGATGGAGAATATTTCAACTCATTGATGAAGGAAAGACTCAGTTCATTACAATCTAAAAAAGTTTTGCTCAACAGCACACCTTTCGATTATGAAGCCGCTATCAGTACCGCAAAAAATTCTGATGTCGTTATACTTTCAATTTATCTGAAGGTGCGGGCTTATCAAGGAACGATCGGTCTTGAAAAATCGCAGTCGGATTTGGTCGATTCGATTTTGAAATTGAACAAACAAATTGTGATGATCTCACACGGCAGTCCGTACATCTTAAGTGCATTCCCAAATGTCGGAACATACTTGACCAACTATGGCGATCCGGAAGTTTCGGAGTTAGCCGCCGCCGAAGCGTTATGCGGCGAAATTCCAATAGCCGGGAAACTTTCGGTTTCAATTCCAAATACTCCGTTTAAAGTCGGTTACGGACTAAAAGTCGAGAAATCTTCATTACGAAATGCGAGTTCAATCTCATCTGTTAAAGAGAAAGAACAATTCAAAGTAGTCGATAAGATGATTGATGAAGCAATCGGCGATAGTGCTTTCCCTGGGGCTGTTTTACTTATTGCGAAGGATGGAGTTATCGTACACGAAAAGGCATTTGGACATTTGAGCTACGATCCAAACTCTCGCAAAGCAGTAAAGAATACAATTTATGACTTAGCTTCATTGACAAAGGTATTTGCAACTACGACTGCGGCAATGATTTGCTATGACAGAAATTTATTCTCACTCGACGATCCGGTTTCAAAATTTCTCCCACAATTTACTGGCGATGGGAAAGAGAAAATCACTATCCGAAATTTACTTTTGCACAACAGCGGTTTACCCGCATGGAAAAAGTTTTACGATTTCTGCAAGAATGAAAATGACGTACTGAACGATATCTATTCAACAAAATTAGAATACAAAACCGGAACGAAAACGATTTACTCCGACCTTGGAATGATCACACTGGGAAAAGTAATTGAGAAAGTCTCCGGCAAAACACTCGATCAATTCTGCAATGATGAAATTTTTAATCCGCTCGGGATGACAAACACATTTTATAATCCACCAAAAAATCTTATTGAAAAAATTGCACCGACAGAAAATGACAATTACTGGAGAAATCGATTATTAATTGGCGAAGTACACGATGAAACCGCATCTCTGCTTGGCGGAGTTGCCGGACATGCTGGATTATTCTCAACAGTGAACGATTTAGCAAAAGTTTTACAAATGTTGCTTCAGAAAGGTGAATATCAAGGAATTAAATTGATCAAACCAGAAACAGTCGAATTGTTCACTAAGCAGCAAAGCCAATCAACCTCACGTGCTTTAGGTTGGGATACAAAATCGCCTCGAGGTTCTTCCGCGGGGAATTTATTCTCATCGAAATCTTATGGACATACAGGATTTACAGGCACATCCGTCTGGACAGACCCAACAAGAAATTTATTCGTTGTGCTGTTAACAAATCGAGTTCATCCTACAAGGGAAAATCAGAAATTGTATGAACTAAGACCTAAGATTCATGATGCAGTGATTAGAGCAGTTGAATAAATTGAAAACCACTCATAACAATTACAAACCAGGATTAATTTTATGCTGCAATTAGAAAACATTCTAAATCAAATCAGCGATATAGTTTGGGGAATTCCAATGTTGGTTCTACTTTTTGGGACTCACATCTTTCTATCATTTAGACTTAAGTTCATTCAAAAATATATTTTCAAAGCAATCAAACTTTCTTTTGAAAGAAAGAGAGAAGGTGTGGGAGATATAAGTCACTTTGGGGCTTTGACAACCGCTGTTGCGGCTACAATCGGAACGGGCAACATTGTCGGAGTTGCTACCGCTGTTGCCGCTGGCGGTCCCGGTGCGGTTCTGTGGATGTGGCTTACTGGAGTTTTTGGAATTGCGACAAAATATGCCGAAGCACTTCTTTCAGTTAAATATCGAATTACTACTGAAAGTGGAGTAATTGCTGGCGGACCGATGTATGTCTTAGAACGCGGCTTAAATCAAAAATGGCTTGGAATTATTTTCGCCGCTTTCACTGCAGTTACCGCTTTTGGAATTGGAAATATGGTTCAATCAAATTCTATCTCGTCGATGGTCAAAGAAACGTTTAACGTTCAGCCAGAAATTACAGGAATTATTTTAGCGGTATTAACTGGGATCGTAATCATCGGTGGAATAAAATCGATTGCAAAAGTCTGTGAACGATTAGTCCCATTTATGGCTGTCTTTTATGTAGCAGGATGTTTGGTCTTATTGGTAATTGGATATTCAACTTTAATCGATACGATTGTTTTAATTTTTAATTCCGCATTTACAGGACAAGCAATGGTAGGAGGATTTCTCGGAGCCGGAGTAAAGGAAGCGATAAGATTTGGAATTGCGCGCGGATTGTTTTCGAACGAATCGGGATTAGGAAGTGCGCCGATTGTTGCCGCCGCCGCACAAACGAAAAATCCCGTACGGCAAGCTCTCGTTTCGTCAACAGGTACGTTTTGGGATACTGTCGTTGTATGTGCATTTACCGGTTTGGTGATTGTTAATTCCGGCGATTGGATGGAGGGATTGAAAGGTGCCGCTCTAACGAAAGCCGCTTTTACCGAAATCCCTTACGTCGGTCCGGTTGCTTTAACGGTAGGACTTTTAACTTTCGTTTTTTCGACAATACTCGGTTGGTCTTATTATGGTGAGAAAGCCGCTGAATATTTATTTGGCGTGAAAATAATTAAGCCGTACAGATGGCTGTGGGTGATTTTTGTTTTCGTTGGTTCGGTTTTGTCTCTTCATTCAGTTTGGACTTTTGCCGACATCACAAACGCACTAATGGCAATTCCGAATCTGGTATCGCTAATTTTCTTAAACCGAATCTTAGTCGGTGAGACAAAAAAATATTTGTGGGAAGGAAGATTGGAGGAGGAGTGAGGGTAGAGTTTTCGGTATATATTAAAATACTATTTGCCTTAAGTTGATCGCTTTATGTTAAAGGGATAAAACCCCAATCCCAACTTTTTGAGATTTTCTAAGTATTTTTTGTAAGACACTAATAGCATCGTTGGCCTTTTCCATTGCAACAATTACGCGCTCTGCGTTACGCATCACGCGTAATTAGCCATTGCTTATGCGGCGAATCCAAAGTCGCAGAAAGCGATCGAGAATGATATATGAACTGTTCTCTTGATCGACAAGGTCTTTGTCTAGCAATGATTTAATTACTCTCTGTGCACTCGAAGCTGATCCCAAACGATGCCGCTGTAGAAATTCTGCAGAAAAAGGTTTTGCTTTGCCCTCCTCAGCTGCTAGGGCTCGTAAGAACCGGCGCTGATTGAGTGTCAGCGATTCCCAAAGCACTGTATAAGTATAATGCTCTTTCTCAAGTACGGTTTGTAGAGCCTGTTGTATTATCGTTTCACTTACTTTACCATTAGGTTTGCAGAGTTCCCAGACGGCGTTGCAAAGATATTGTGTGTAGAAAGGATGACCTTCTGTCAAGTCAATAAGTGTGTGGATAAGTTGCGAAGAGATTTTCTTCTTGGTGTGCTTGAAGCGTTCTTTGATAAAAGGTCTCCAATCTTCTTCGCTAATGGAACCGAGCGGAAACTGTGCGGCAGACCGATATAGAGGGCGTGAGCCTTTAAGAAACATCTCCCGTACGACGTGCTTCCTACTTCCAAGAAAGATATATGAAATATCCTTCTGGTGTTGGATTACACTTCGTAACTGTCGTTCAATATCATCACGACCGTAAACGAGAATTTGTTGAAACTCATCAAACACAATAACGACTCGCTTTCCATTCGAAGCAATTTTTTCAGGTGCGGTGAAAATTTCATCAAGCTCAGGTTCAAGTCGTGTTGATCTTGTAACTCCAAACGTGATTGTTGGTGTTCCTTGTTCATCGAGTGTAATGGATGGTTTTAGATGAGAAAAGAGCCGCTTTGCTATTTCTACTGCTTTATCAAGATTTGTGCTCAACGATGCACTGTAAGCCTTTGCAACAGTGGTGATGAACGATACATCGCTGTCGGTTTTCCATAGGTCAACATAAGCAGTAACATAATTATGTCTCGATAGTTTTGCGAGAGCTAATTTCACAAGCGAAGTTTTACCATAGCGTCGTTCTGAAAAAATAAATGCCCGTCCACCGGACTGCATGATCTTCAGCAACTCGTTCAATTCTTTCGTTCGGTTACAGAAGTTATCTTCCTCAACAACGAGCCAATATTTAAAGGGGTTTTCCATATTACGCATCATGCGTAACGCAATATGCGTAATTTGTTCCTATGAGGCAATCCAACTCGTCTTGCTTGCGCTCCTTATGGAAATTTACTGATATAACAAATGTATAGATGGCAATTCAAAATCTGATTTCACTAATGTTCTTAAATCGAATCTCAATGAGTGAGACGAAGAAATACTTGTGGGAAGGAAGATTGGAGGAGGAGTGAGATGGGAAGTAATTATAAAGTTCTTTGAAAGTTTTTATATCGCTTCGTTTAGCCAAACATTGCAGTAATACAACGAACGACTGATGATTCTTTTTTTGTGAGTAGCAGCAATGAGTGACCTCTATAATTCATTTTCAAATGATGAAGCGTCGGTGTTTTGCATGTTATGTGCCGTTGCCCCGTAATAAGACTTAACAAGGAACTTTCCGTAATGTATATTGTTATAGTATTTAAGCATATGCTAAAATAATGAAAGGATGACCGATGAAAAGGGTATACATTGATGGCAAGCTCTGTATCGGGCCGAACTTCAGTAAGGCTGAGTTTGCCCTCATTAAGCGCAACCTCGCTGAGCAGAAAGGCTTGAAAACGCTTGCCGATTCTCTTGGTGTTGCAGGCAATTTGCAGCGTCTCAAAATCTTGTATTTGCTGCACGCCCATAAGGAAATGTGCGTCTGTGACCTAGCGGAAGTGTTGGAGATCACGGATTCCGCCGTATCGCAACATCTGAGAAAGCTGAAAGACAAAAACATTGTTGAAACTCGACGAGAAGGACAAACCATATACTATTCTCTCGTGCAAAATGTGTTCACTTCAAATTTGGAAGATATGTTCCGGATGGACGAAACCAGGGAAAAGCACGCATTTGTGCTGGAAGAAGGGAGTTGAACTATGGAAAAGATGACTCTCGCATCGGTGGGCGGAGTAACCGCCGCTATCGTCGCTTCACTCTTCTGCATAGGACCTGTCCTCGTTGTGTTTCTCGGAGTTGGTAGCATCGCAGCGTTCTCGGTTTTTGAAATTTACCGACCCTACTTGATTGGGCTGACTATTGTGCTGATTGGCTTGGCGTTCTATCTCACGTATAGGAAGCGAGAAGTCAAATGCGAAGATGAAATGTGCAAGGTTGAAAGCGCTGGCAAGTGGGCGAAGACTGGTGTCTGGAGCGTAACGATATTGGCTACGTTTGCGATTGGATTTCCGTACTTCGGATTTGCTCCACAAACTACTGTGAACACAGCTGTCAAATCGACCGCTGTCGTAACCCTGAACATCGGCGGGATGGATTGTAAAGCGTGTGCAGCTGGCATAGAAGGTTCCATTTTCAGCATTAAAGGTGTGCGGAAAGTACGGGCTGACTTTCAGAGTGGAAAGGGAACGGTAGAATATGATGCCAGAATTGTGGAACCAACATTGTTTGTCAAACGAGTGAAAGAAAGCGGATTCACTGTAACAATTGAGAAAGGAAAATGATATGAACTCCTGCTGTATTAATCCAATTGAATTGATTGCCGAAAACAAGCACAAACCCAATGATCAGTGTTGCTTAGTCACAGAGGTCACTCCTGCCCCCGCACGAGCTGAATGCCCAGTTTCAAAAACAGTCTCCGGAAAAGTCCAGAGAAGGACGGTTGAACACTTGTTGAAGCCTGAGAAGGTTGGATCAATCCAGAATGTCCAATACTATTACTGCGCTGATCCGAACTGCAATGTTGTCTATTTCTCAAATGAAAATGTTCCATACTTCACCGTGGATGATGTTGTGGTCAAGGTGCTTCCGAAAGACAAAGGCGATGATGTCAACGTCTGCTATTGCTTCAATTGGACTCGTGCTCGCATTAAGGAAGAACTCGCCGACACAGGAAAATCAACAGCCTCGCTGCAAATTGCCAAAGAAGTCAAGGCTGGAAACTGTGCCTGCGACATCAAGAATCCCAAAGGCGAATGCTGCCTTGGGGATGTGAATTCGTTTGTCAAGACACTCACCTCGACTTCGACTGCCTGAGGAAACCTCTAAGGGGCAATGGCACATAACGTTTCGGCAAACAACGCCGCCGTTTTGCGAACTATCAACGACAAATTCTCCGTGAGCAAAACGGTGGAACGAGCACAACTGATTTTCTTACTGAGCTTCAACTTTGCCATATCATATGCGTGAGTGTCGTTGTTTGCCGTATTAGTTGCCGTGCTCACGTTTTTTATAGCGCTCGTGCAAGACGCTACCACGCTTGCACAAGTGTCTTCCAATGTTGTATGGCGTTATGCAGCGGTGTTTTGTAGACGTCCGAGAATTTATTTTCGAGATCGACAGAAAGGGATATATCGAGTTTTCTATAAAACTCTTTGAATTTGTCGAGCCCGTGAGCGTCGATGAGAAACCGAACAAACAGCCCCGATATGGGATAGCTAACTGTGATCCAATCATCCTTCGCAGATTCCCAGAAGTCTTTTGTGCCATTCGCCCAGCTTTCGATTGGTTGATCAAGGTACCTCTTCGCTATATCCTTGTCCCTTTCAAGGAGATGCGGATAGAGTTTATGCTCGACGAACTGTCTGAGACCTTCACTGAAGAAGCTGCTTTGTGGCCAGCAGACTGCATTGTTGAAAAGAATATGGGCAGATTCGTGCTCCAATGCGAAGTAACCAAATGTGTGTATTTCGTTCTTGGGCAGCGCGAATCCCCCACCACTATGTAAGAAGCCAGTCAATGCAGCTTCACTTTCATCTGAGTATATGTAGCACTGAATTTTCTCGGTGGGGGCGGATAGTTCAAGGAGTCGTATCACGTTGTCGCAAAACTGATCGTATTCGATCGATTTCGCTTGTAGCGTGTCAAAGTTCAGTTTTTCCGAAAACCGAAAGGTGTAATATCGGGACTCAAACTGCAGGCCAAGACGCTTCTCTATTTCGTCACGCTGGAAATTGAAAGAGAAAATCGCAGAAGAATCGGCTGTTTGGCGCGTGCGTTCAAGACCGACTTGAGTGCAATCTTGAATCGCGATGCTCGAGAGAACAACAAGAATTGTGAGAATCGATTGTCGAGTGCTTTTGTTAAATATTGATTTATCTTTATGCATACAAGAAAAAAATTGAGCATGTTGTCAATTTAAAGCTCCGCCACGTAAGTCACATTAATAGGAATTTCTCCTTTACTTATTGTACAACAAAGTCTTGCATTTGAATTATCACCAACTCTTGATTTAATTATATTAACCGGTTCGTTTTTTTATCACTGCTCTAAATTATGTAACGATAGTGTTAATGTCAATCTAATGCAGGCTAACCGACTTGAACTTTGTTGATCAGAGATTACAAGTTAATTCTTTGTAATCTTTGGCAGATAAACGTGCTGTTAATACTCAAAAGAAAATCAATTGCACAATAATAAAAATCGGCAATAAAACTATAAGTGAAAATTTATACATATAGCTGAAGAAATCCGGCATCTTGATATTATTTTCTTCCGCGATTGATTTTACCATAAAGTTTGGACCATTTCCGATATAAGTCATACTGCCAAAAAATACGGCTCCTGTGGAGATTGCTTTTAATAGTTCAACAGGAATAGCCGCAACAATCTCACCTGTATTAATCCCTAAGCCTAAAGCAAGAGAATAAAAAGTGACTGCAGTCGGTGTGTTATCCAAAAAGCTGCTCAGCATTCCCGTGAAATAATAAAACTGAATCGGTGAAGTAACTCCGAGCGATTTAGCATTAGATTCAAGATAAAGTAAACAGGGCACCATCGTAACAAAAATTCCAAGAAATAGATATGCAACTTCTTCAATCGGTGCCCAAGTAAAATTATTCGATACCCTGGTAAGTCTTGTAGTTGTAAGAAGCGAAAGAATTGCAAATGCTATCAGGGCGCCTTCGCGGATAAATCTATAATATGGATTACTATTTATAAAACTTAAATACTGTTCGTTTAGAAATGCTACTGAGAACACGACCCCTGCTAACCAAATGAAATTAATATTTCCTTGAAGCTTTATTGGTTTGATCAAAGTTTTGTCTCTTAGTAGAGCTTTTTTTGGTTCTTTCTTATGGAAGTAAGATTCAACAATAAAGTAAGTCAATAGAAGTAAACCATTAGTAATGAACCATTCCAAAGTTAAATTAAAAAACCATGTGAATGGTGCACCTCTTAAGTACATCATGAAAAGCGGCGGATCGCCGAGCGGAGTGAGAAGCCCCCCGCAGTTTGCAACTATACCGATGAAAAAAAGAATCGTATGAATTTTATAAGTTCTCTCGCGATTTATTTGAATAACAGGCCGTATCAATAGCATCGCTGCTCCCGTTGTTCCCATGAATGATGCAATCACAGCACCAATTCCAAGAAACAAAGTATTGACTGTCGGTTTAGCTTCGATGTCTCCTGATAAAAATATTCCTCCAGTAATTGTGAAGAGAGAACCTAAAAGAATTATGAAGGGTATATAATCAAATACTAATGTGTGATAAAGCTCTTCACTAAGTTCATTTGTTACAAGATAAATTATGATCGGCACGCTTAATATCAATGCTATGTATAATTTATTTCGATTCTTTTCCCAAAAGTGATTCCAAAAAAGCGGAAAGACCGCAATTGAACCGAGCATTAAAACGAATGGTAAGAGACTTATTAGTTGAATATTATAATGTTTGAGGTCCATAATTAATCTTTAATTGTTGAAAACATTTTCTGATCGTCGAGTTTAATTATAAGAGAAACGGATAAGTATTCGAGTAGATCGCCAATCATAGTGAATTAGGTCGGTAGGGGAGGGCTTGTTAAAAGTAATATCTCGTAATTCCAAATAAAAACTGGCTCAAAATTAGCTGTTGGAAAAATCCTTTCCAAATTAAATTTTAGATTCAAAAATCTCTTTAATATATTGGCATAAAAATCTTGGATTACTTAAAAATGTTCGAACGTTCCGCCGGAATTTTACTTCATCCAACCTCCTTACCTGGTAAGTTCGGGATTGGGGATTTAGGAATTGACGCATACAAGTTTGTAGATTTCCTTGCCAATTCGGGACAAACTCTCTGGCAAATTCTTCCGTTAGGTCCGACTGGTTATGGCGATTCGCCATATCAATCTCTCTCAGCGTTTGCTGGCAATCCGCTTTTGATCAGTCCCGATAAACTACTTAAGGAAGAGTTATTATCCGATGAAGATGTCATCCCAATTCCAGACTTCGATTCAAAGAAAGTAATTTTTGGTGAAGTAATAAAATATAAAATTTCAATTCTCCGAAAAGCGTTTGAGCATTTCAGATTGAATAATTTATCCGAGATGAACAATTCTTTTTTACAATTTTGTGAAAATGAAAAGCATTGGCTCGATGATTATGCACTATTCATGTCGGTGAAAAATTATTCCGATGGAAAGCTATGGACAAAATGGGAAACGGATATTTCAAGGAAACAAGAATCTGTGGTAAAATTATATTCGGAGAAACTGAAGGATGAAATTGAATTTCAAAAGTTCGTTCAATTCATATTTCACAATCAATGGTTTGAATTAAAAAAATATGCAAACAGTAAAAACATAAAGATCATCGGTGATCTGCCGATTTTCGTTGCGTTCGATAGTGCGGATGTTTGGGCAAATAGAGAATTATTTGAAGTCGATGAAAAAGGCAATCCGCTTTTTATTGCAGGCGTACCGCCGGATTATTTCAGTGCAACAGGTCAGCGTTGGGGAAATCCACATTACAAGTGGGAAGTGATGGAACAAGACGATTACAAATGGTGGAGAGAAAGAATTCAATCCTTGCTTAAAATGACCGACATAATTCGCATCGATCATTTCAGAGGATTTTATAATTACTGGAAAATTCCTGGCGATGCACCAACTGCTGAAAAAGGTAAATGGGTTTTAGGTCCAGGTGAAAAATTTTTCTCTACTCTCGAAAAGTATTTTGCTAAGCTTCCTATCATCGCTGAAGATTTGGGAATATTAGTCCCCGGTGTTTATGAATTAAGAGATAAATTCAATTTTCCTGGAATGAAGATTTTACAATTTGCATTTGGATCGGAAGGAGAAAAAAAATTTCTTCCTCACCGCTACCCGAAAAATTGTGTAGTTTACACCGGCTCTCACGATAACGATACAACTCTCGGCTGGTGGAACTCGATTCATAATGATGGAACGGATACAAAAGATTTCTTTTTGAAATACACTGGTTCGAATGGAGAAGACGTTTGCTGGGATATGATTAAACTCGCGTATTCATCTGTCGCAGATATCGTGATAATTCCAATGCAAGACTTTCTTCGATTAGATACAAATTCAAGAATGAATTTTCCAGGTAAACCGAATGATAATTGGGCCTGGCGGTTTGAGTGGAGTCAAGTGGAAGATGAATTAAGTTCAAAAATAAAAGAATTAACAGAAATCTATGAAAGACCGATAAGATTAAAAAAATGATAACTCAACCCTTTCCTATCAATGACGGACGAACTATTCACGTAACCGAACGGCATTATGCTTGAATTAGATAAAACGTTTTCAGAAAAATTATTTCTCTTTTTATTGTATCTACTTACTTCTGTAATAATTCTGTTCGTTTTTATCGCATATCCTGGTATTGATGGTTACGAAAAAGCTCAATTCAACGATGTCATTTACGGTCAAGCACATAAACCGTATGTTTATCGAGTTTTAATTCCTACAATAATTAGAACTATCACACACATAACGCCAACTTCAATTAAAGAAAATATAAACTCTGTTCTTAAAGAAATTGAGTTGGTTCAAAAATTGGGATGGCGTGAGGAATATCTATTTGAATATTTTGTTACTGTAATTTTATTGTTATTTCTTTTTGTACTGTTTAGTTATTTGCTCAGATACTCTGTCAAGACTTATTTTAATTATCCAAAATTTGTTTCGGATTTTTTTCCAATTCTTAGTTTAATTTTACTTCCTTTGTTCTTTCGATATTATAATTATATCTATGACCCTGCAACACTTTGCATATTTGCGGGGGCTTCATTACTGATTTATAAAAGAAAATGGCTTTTTTACTATGTCTTGTTTATTCTCGCGGCATTTAATAAAGAAACTTCAATTTTGTTAATCGTAATATTTTTTCTTAGAGAACGAAACTTAACGACAAAAATGAATTTGATTCTACATTCTTTTGTTCAATTAATTTTATGGTTTACGATCAAAATTTTTCTTACAAATGTTTTCAGTTCAAATGCAGGTTCGTTTGTTGAATTTCATCTGCTCGGACATAATCTAAATCTGTTTTTATATCCTTTTCATCTTTTATATTTTATCGTTGTGCTAACGATTTTTTCTGTTTTAGTTGCTTATAAATGGAAGACAAAACCTTCTTTCGTAAAGCTCTGTTTTTTAGTTACTTTTTTCCCTTTAATTACATTGTCATTGTTTTTCGGTTTTGTCGATGAACTTAGAGTATATTATGAATCATTCCCGTTTGTATTTTTACTTTCTGTTCCGGTGATTGCGGAAATCTTTTCCGAAGGATCCTTTGGAGATGTGAATCAATTAATAGAATAGAAAAATTTTTTTACTTGATAAATAATTTACTAAAGCTTGCTTCGATTAATCTGCTTAGAAAAACCTAAATGGAAATCGTTCTTCAAACAAAAAATTTAACAAAAAGATTTAAGAATCTTATTGCAGTCGATAATCTCGATTTGAATGTATATCGGGGAGACATTTTCGGGTTTCTCGGACCAAACGGTGCCGGCAAAAGCACGACTATACGAATGATGCTTTCTCTTATTTATCCTAATAACGGGGAGATTTTAATCTTTGGTAAATCATTAAGAAAAAATTTCAAAAAAATTTTGAAGAATGTTGGTGCAATAGTTGAGAAACCAGATTTTTATTTATATCTATCTGCGTATAAAAATCTTGAAATACTTGCAAAGTTATATGGATTGAATCCGACAAAAAAAGAAATAATGGATATTTTGGAATTAGTTGGATTAGAGCAACGGTACAAAAGCAAAGTAAAAACTTTTTCTCACGGAATGAAACAAAGGCTTGGAATTGCACAAGCATTATTGCACGATCCTAAACTAATTATCCTCGATGAACCAACAACGGGACTCGATCCGCATGGAATGAAAGAAGTCCGTGACTTGATCACACGACTTGCCCATGAAAAAGGCAAAACCATTTTTCTTTCCTCCCATCTCTTGAATGAAATTGAGCAAATCGCAAACCGAATGGTAATTATCAACAAAGGTAAAACTGTGGTTGAGGGAAATGTTTTTGATCTATTGGATAAAAGCAATGCAGACTACATATTTACATTTGATGACATTTCCAAAAGCATGCAAATATTATCCGATTTGAATTTTGCCGTTGGAGTCGACTTTGAAATTCAAAAAGATGAAGTAGTTGTTAAATCCAAGAGAATTCCTCCACAAGAGTTGAACAAAATATTCATTCAGAATGATGTAACCGTACTTTCATTTTACCCAAGGCGAACATTGGAAGAATATTTTTTAAGCATCACTCAGGAAAGTGCAAAATGATTTTCACGCTGACATGGATAGAAATTTATAAAGTTTTTAGAAAATGGAGGACATACATCGGCTTCATTGCGATCGGCGTCTTGGTCCCCTTTATTGAAATCGTATTTGCTTATACAGGTGAAGGATTTGTGAAAGGAGCAACGCGTGGATTGCGTGAAAACTTCATTTTAGTCGGTTCGCTTTTGAACGGTTGGCTTGTTGCTTATATGATAATGTTTTCTCTTTGGATACACATTCCATTTTTAATAACGCTTGTTGCAGGCGACTTGCTTGCGGGTGAGGGTGCGGCAGGAACTTATAGAGTTTTATTAACGCGTCCAATTTCAAGAATGCAAGTTATAATTTCAAAATATTTAGCCGGACTATTCTATTCCGCAGCCTTGGTTATGTTCTTGGCGGTTTTAAGCATTGGACTTGGCATTGCGCTTTTAGGCACTGGCGAATTGCTTGTCGTCCAAGAAAAAATAATCATATTTGCCACCGATGATGTTGCGTGGAGATTTCTTGGGGCGTACTTAACTGCTTTCGCTGGCATAACTGTCGTTGCGAGCATTTCATTTTTCTTATCGTCGCTTGTTCAAAATTCTATCGGTCCGATAATCGGAACAATGGCGATTTATATAATCTTATTGATTTTGAGTGAGCTTCCGTATGAA
>CAZNDS010000051.1:0-15679 GCA_964571865.1 uncultured Ignavibacteriaceae bacterium
TTGCATAGTAATAAACTGCTAAAACTCACTCATTTTCTAATGACAAATCTGGGTTTAATTCAATACAAAACCATATATCTTCTAGCTGGATTTCAGATAAAAAATATTTTTCGATTGATAAATTTTGAACTCGGGAAGTCGTTTGAATTTATTCGATTAATTCAACACTAGCGTTTTGTCCCTGACGCTACTTTACATTCATAAACCCCCATTACAGAATTTAAACCTTAGTGACATTTTGGTTACACCTTTTATTAACCTTATTACCTTATTAAATAAATGAATAATGTAATAAGGTTAAACTTTGTAGGAGCAGTTGTGTTACTAAGGTTTTAACCACTGTAAAGTTATTTACAGGACATAACACTGGAAACAACTATGATCTCTCTAAAAAATAAGAACGTTTGTTTGTTGAATTGGATAGCTCACAAATGACACAGCCCCTGGTCGCACAGGGCAACAGAGACAGATAATCAGGAATACTAAATTAGAAATATCGTTTTCTTAATTATCTCGGTGATTTTAATCACATATAATACATAATTCCAAGACTTCCAAGATTTGTATGTCCAAAACTCCCTTCGAGGCTTAACTCAATCTTGTCAATGACCGAAACTCGTAATCCGAAAAGATAACCCAAACTTCCCATGTGCGAACCGCTTTTAGTCGA
This sequence comes from uncultured Ignavibacteriaceae bacterium, assembly GCA_964571865.1. Classification (GTDB taxonomy): domain Bacteria; phylum Bacteroidota; class Ignavibacteria; order Ch128b; family Ch128b; genus JAHJVF01. The sequence goes on from CAZNDS010000051.1 coordinate 671, forward strand.
TAGAGGACTTTTCAAATCGATACTGCTTCCATAAAATCTTGTGCCAGCAAAAAGATACAGGTCATTAATTAATTTGTATTCACCTATCAACACAGCTTGATATTCAGACACGTTCATTTCTTGATTGAAAATATTTTCATTTTCTTTATTCAGATAGCTTTTTGAGAAAGAATAACCGGCTGAAATAAACAACTCAAAGTTATCTGTTGCCTTAAATAAAATATATCCGGCCGAAACTCCTAAATTAAAACCTGAGTGTCCGCTGAACTCATGCTCTCGATGTTTTTCAAGTGAAGTTCGAATTGGAAATCCAGCTTGAGCTTGAATTCCGAAATCTTGAAATAAAGGATAGCTGAACTTTAATATCAAAGCTGATTGTGATAAGTTATAATTTTCATTGCCTAAAATTTCGTGATTCTTTGCAAATGATGCTGCTAATGATAACGCATATTTATTTACCGCTCCTTTTCCAATCACGCAGCACGCTCCAGTTGAAAATGCATGATCAGGAATTACTGTCAGCAGGATCAATAGAGTGATTTTTGTAATAAAAGTATTTCGTTTCATGATTTTGTTGTTCCTATAAAAGTTTTTCGTTCACAAAACTGTTTCATATTTTCTTTTATCGAAAATTAATTCTTCGCAAAGTTGTTTACCGCGTGGATCGATTTTATTCAATGGCATAATTTTACTTGCGTGGACAATTGCCATATCAAGTCCAGCCTGAACTGCCTGATAAAGAAAAACCGAATTAAGAGGGTGCCTTGCATGTGGATTTAATCCAAACGATACATTACTTACTCCAAGTAATGTTTTTGATTTCGGTAATTCTTTTTTTATCGCACGAATCGCTTCAATAGTTTCTATTGCGCTTGTTCGAAATTCTTCATCTCCGCTTCCGAGTGTGAAAGTCAGTGCATCAAAGATCAAATCTTCCTCACGCAATCCATATTTTTTTGCAGCAATATCTCTGATTCTTTTTGCAATCAAAAATTTATTTTCGACTGTCTTCGCCATTCCATTTTCATCAATAGTAAGAGCAATGACTGCCGCGCCAAATTTTTTAGCAAGCGGAAAAATTTTTGAGAGACGCTCTTCCCCATCTTCAAGATTGATTGAATTGATTATTGCTCTGCCCGCATAATGCTCGAGCGCCGATTCAATTACTTCATACTCAGTTGAATCGAACATCAACGGAAGATTTACTTGTGTATTTAATCGCTTCACGAATTCAATCATATCTTTTTTTTCATCACGCCCGACGTATGCGACGCAGATATCAAGTATGTGCGCTCCGTCTTTGATCTGATCTTTTGCCATCTGAACCATTCCGTCATAGTCATCCTTAAGCAGAAGCTCACGAAATTGTTTTGAACCGTTTGCATTGCATCGTTCACCGACTAATACGGGTGCCGGATCAACATGCAGAGTTTGGCTTGAATAAATGCTCGACACAGATGGTTGGTATTCCCAAGTTCTTTCTTTTGGAATAAGTCCTTCAACACATTCACTTAATTTTCGAATGTGCTCTTTTGTTGTTCCGCAGCAACCACCAATGATATTTACTCCAAGATCATTTACAAAGTGCAGCATCCATTTTTGCAGCTCTTGCGGGGACAAGTGGTAACAAGCAACTCCTCCGACATTTTCCGGAAGCCCGGCATTCGGCATTACAAAAATCGGTTTCGGAGAAGTCTGACAAAGGTATCTCACACTTTCACTCATCTCTTTCGGTCCGGTTGCACAATTCATTCCGATTACATCGATTATATCGTACGGCTCTAATGTCGTTAATGCGGCAGAGATGTCGGTACCCATTAACATTGTTCCGGTTGTTTCAATAGTCACTGAAACGATTATCGGAATTTTGATTTTTCGTTCTTCAAACACTTTAGAGGAAGCACTCAATGCAGCTTTTATCTGCAGAAGATCTTGACAAGTCTCAATGGAAAGAAGATCAACACCGCCGTCGATTAAACCCGAAATCTGAGTGTAATAAGATTTTTCTAATTCGCGAAAAGAAATATGACCGAGTGATAGAAGTTTCGTACCGGGACCAATTGAGCCGGCAACAAATCTTGGTTTTTGATTTTTTGAAAAATCGTTTGCAATTCGTTTAGCGATTTCAGCAGACTTCTTGCTTAAATCGTAACTAAGATGCGAAAGTTTATATTCACCTAAAACTAATGGCGTTGAGCCGAAAGAATTTGTTTCTATAACATCCGCACCGGCTTCGAGAAAATCAACATGTACTTTTTCTACTGCGGAGGGTCTTGTTATGCAGAGATGTTCGTTGCATCCTTCGTATTCTTTTCCTCCGAAGTCGTCAGAATTTAAGTTTTGATTCTGAAAACTTGTCCCCGTTGCACCATCGAAGATCAAAATTTTTTCTTTTAGTATTTTATTTAAGTCTAACATAATTTTTTTGAAACGCCAAGTGGCCAAGTAATTTAAGACGCCAAGAGATTTTGTATCGTGAATGAGAAGAAGATATTCTTCTTTTAATTCCGTCTTTCAATCACTACTGTCCGGTTATAAGTCAAATAAATTCAACCTGCTTGCAGCAGGCAAGTTGATTAGAGTGTTCATAGATTTTAAATCTGTAATCAACACCGTTTATAATCCGCCAAAGGCGGAGTAAAATCGGGCATTTTCAAAAATTTAGAAACCTTTCCGAAGGATCGTTCCGAAAAATCTGTAGTAAAGTGTAGAACCATAGATTACATTTTTAACCTTAGTAACATAAATTAAAAACGACATTTTCAACCTTATTAGCTTATTACTCCAAAATAAAGTAATAAGGTTGGTCTTTGAGGTTAAGTGGTGTTACTAAGGTTAAAAAATAGATAAGGTTTCTTATGCAAATTAATTATCATTTCAAATCGATCATAGTTAATCCCGCAAAGCGGGACTATAACATAATTTATTTAAACAACTTACAGCTACAATTCTTTAAAACAACGGACAGTAGTGTCTTTCAATAGTGGAACATTGAAATTAATTAAGAGAGCTAATTGCAATTTCATTGCTCTAAGATACGAAGTAACTTGAGCAAAATGAATTGAAGCAAGCGCTTCGACTGCCTTTAATTCAACAATTAGATTACTGCCAATTAAAAGGTCAATTCTTCCTTCTCCAACTAACGAATCCTTAAAGTAAACATTAAATTTCTTTTGTCTCTCGAAAGGGATCTTTCGAGAATGTAATTCTAAACACAATGATTCTTCATAAACAGATTCTAGAAATCCAGGTCCGAGATTTCCCTGCCAATACATTGCTATTCTGTGGCGGGTATGAACTTCAATTGCCGCAGAAATTATATTTCTTGCTAATTCATCAACATGTTCACTCGGTTCACTTAACTTTCTATCCATCATGGTCACTTGGCTTTCTTGGCATCCTTGGCCCCTTGGCGTTTCATTTCTTGGCGATTAAATTTTGCCGTGCTTCTTCATAACTTCCTGCCAATCTACTTCAGTCATAGTTTCCGACTCCTCAATCAACATAATTGGTATATCATCCTCTATACGATAACGTCTTCGAGTTGCTTTATCTGTCGATACTAAAAAATTTCCATCTAAAACTAAATCTGCTTTTGTCTCAGGGCAGCATAAAACATCAAGCAGGTCCTTGCTTAAAGCCATTTTTACTCCATTATATTTTCGAACAATTTAAGAAAATCAGCTCTCAGTTTCGAGTGACATTAGTTATAAAGTTGGTAGAGTTTGTAAGGTTCTTAAAGTTCATAAAGTTTTTTGCACTTACTTTATAAACCTTTTATTTCAATTCTACATTACTTACCGTCTTTTATTTGCCTCAACTCTTTTCTATATTTGAATGGAAATTAACAGAAGGAACAATGTTCAATAACTTAGAAAAAATAGTTGCAAGATTTGAAGAGATTAACGAAGAACTTTCTAAATCGGAAAACATACTCGACCATCAAAAATATGCAAAGCTGAACAAAGAGCGGAGCGATCTCGAGGAAGTTGTGTCTGTTTACAGGGAATACAAAGAAGTCAATAAAAATATCGATGGAGATAAAGAATTAATTCACTCGAAGGCTGATTCGGTACTCATCGAAATTGCATTGGCAGAACTTGAAGAACTTGAACCTCGGCTCCAAACCCTCGAAGAGGAATTAAAAATCCTTCTTCTGCCAAAAGACCCGAACGATTCAAAGGATTGTTTTGTAGAGATTCGAGCAGGAACGGGAGGAGAAGAAGCGGCATTATTTGCGGCGGATCTTTTTAGAATGTACACTCGTTACGCTGAACAAAAAGGATGGAGAGTCGAACTGATCGATATGAACGACACAGGTATCGGCGGTTTCAAAGAAGTGATTTTCTCTCTGCAGGGCGATGGCGCTTACGGAGAAATGAAATTTGAAAGCGGCGTCCACCGTGTTCAGCGCATTCCGCAGACCGAAGGAAGCGGAAGAGTTCATACTTCAGCATCATCGGTTGTTGTGCTTCCAGAAGTTGAAGATGTTGAAGTCGAAATTAATCAGAACGATTTGAAAATTGATATTTACCGCAGCGGAGGTGCAGGCGGGCAGAATGTCAACAAAGTCGAGACGGCTGTGAGGATTACTCACATTCCAACCGGAATTGTCGTGCAGTGCCAGGATGAACGTTCGCAGCTTAAGAACCGACAGAAAGCAATGAAAGTCTTACGGGCACGCCTTTATGATAAACAACTTGAAGAACAGAACAAAGAAGTCACTGCACAAAGGCGCTCAATGGTACGTAAAGGTGACAGGAGCGATAAAATTAGAACTTACAACTTCCCGCAAAATCGGGTAACTGACCATCGAATTGGATTAACTCTTTACAATCTTTCAGAGATCATTGACGGGAGCTTAGAAGAGTTAATTGAAAAAATAAAATTAGCAGACAGGACGGAAAAGCTGCAGCAAGGGCTGCAAGTATAAAAATATAAATTCGCTCTTACTAAAATAGGAGAAAGCGGCAATGCAAAAAATAATAAATTATTTTTTTCTTGTGATTGTTATTCTTACTTCCTTTTACTGTAAAAAAGAATTCCCTATCGAACCGGGCAAGAATACTGCAGCAGTATTCATCAGCTCATATCCAAATGATGCAGAAATATATCTCAATAATTTCAACACTTATAAACTGGCCCCTGATTCAATAACAAACTTAAAAGAAGGCGTTCATTCTATAACACTCAAAAAGTATGGTTTTTACGATACTACATTCACTATTAATGTATTAAATAACCACACGTCAAATTACCATACTGATCTTTCTGAAGATCCTGATTACTGGTGGTTATTTTTCGACAAAGCAAACTTCGGCCTGCCTGGCGATTGGGTAGATGTTACAAGAATTGACATGACTGGAAAACTCTGGGTTGGAATGTACGAGATAGGAGTCGGTGTAAGATCAGGTTCAACTTGGCAATTGTACACCCAGGCAAATTCATTGCTCCCATCGAATATAATAACTTCGATAGAAACTGATCATTTAAATAATGTTTGGATTGGAACTGTGAAAGGACTTGCAAAGTTCGATGGAAGCAATTGGACAATTTTTGATACTTCCAATTCCGGACTTCCTTCAAATAATATTTTTATGCTTTCATTCGATTCAAATAAATTTCTTTGGCTCGGCACGAGTGAAGGGATCACACGATTTGATGGAGTAAATTGGTGGACTCCTGTCAGAACAAAAAAACTTGTTACATTCACTTTGGATAGAAATAATATTATTTACTACGTTGAAGATTATAGTCTTCGACATCAGGAAACACGTCTATTTAAGTATGAGAGAGACACAGTTGAAGAAATTACCTATCCACGCGACGGACCCGCAATGCTAAGGGATGCTATTCATGCTATTCGTTTCGATAAGAACGGAAATTTATGGATTCGCACTCAAGGAAAGATCGCTAAATACGATTTTAGTTCATGGCAGACTTTTTATAAATATGGGGTTATGCTAAATATAAGAATTAAAGAAAATCCAAACGATACTTTTGTGTTTGATGATTTTGGTAATGCATGGATTGGAACGGAAATGAATGGATTAATAAAATTTAACGGAAAAGAGTTTTTCGTTTATAGAGAAGGAAATACTAAGCTGAAAGATCGTTGGATCATAGCTATTCATATTGATAGTGAAAATAATAAATGGATTGCAACTCCCAATGGGATAGCACTATATTACGGCAGTAAATATTAAAGGTGCACAATGAAAAATAATTTATTTAATAATTTTCTCACACTCACACTGCTTCTTTTTCTTGCCTGCAATGAAGAGCCAACGACTCCAACTAAATTTGGAAGTCTAATAATAAATTCCGAACCAAAAGGTGCATCCATTTTCTTAAACGGAGAAGCTACGAACTTGAGGACACCTGACACTTTGAAAGGGCTTTATTCAGGAAAGCATGATATCAAACTCACATATCCCGGAAGGAAAGACACACTATTTTCAATTCAGTTAGAATCAAATCAACTAAAAGAAATATTTATTCAATTAAAGGATTATTCTAACGAGGGCTGGACGACCTACGACATTTTTGGTTCCAATACATTAGAAAATTTTATTGAAGTAATAAAAATAGACAACCAATCAAATGTTTGGGTTGGAATTGATAGAAGCGGTATCGCAAAATTTACAGGCAGCAATTGGATACATTACAATACGTCTAATTCAAGCATACCGTTTAATTCCGTAAGCTGGTTCGATTTCGATTCAAATGGTAACTTATGGATTTCCTTTTATGAAGAACCTTTTATTTCCAAATTTGATGGCAGCAATTTCAGTAAAATCGCTTTGCCCGACCTTTCCCCGTTTAGAGGATGGGCACATTGGATCACTGTTGACAAATCAAATAATATTTGGGTCAATTATTTTGCTGGATTATACCGTCTGAAAGACAATATTTGGTACAGACATTTTTCCGCGAATCCGTTACTTTCTACTGGACTCTCCAATTTAAGATGTGATACTTATAACAATATTTGGTTTATTTTGGATAATTGCGGCTTTCGAACCTTACACAAGTTTGATGGAAGCAAAATCTCTACCATCGAAGTGCCTTATGCTTTTTATGGTCCAAATACTTTTCATTTAGAAGGTGATAATACAATTTTCATGACTACCCTACACGGCAGTAATTTACTAAAAATGAAAGATTCTGTATTTACTAATTATGAAATACAGATTAACGAAAATAAAGATTGCATCTTTACAGATTCAAAAGGAAATATCTGGTTCGGCACTCGCAGAAGTGGTTTATTTAAATTTGACGGATTTAATTTAAAAAATTTCAATTCATCTAATTCGGGACTAATTAGTAATTGGATTTTTAGAATTACAATAGATAAAAATGACAACAAATGGATTGGAACAGATAGAGGACTTGTGAAGTATAGCGGTGAGTAAACTTTAGTCTTGATGCAGAAAATATTTTTCTTTTTTGTTCTAATTCCAATCATAGTTTCTTCTCAGCCGAAGCAGGATTTCACCTTTTATATTAAGATGCCTGATTCAGAGCTAGAAACTTTTTTCATTGAACTTATTCCCCCTCAAATTGACTCTCAATCGATTACATTTGGAATTCCGGTTTGGTCTCCGGGTTCGTATTCAATAAATAATTATTGGGAGAAGATACAAAACATACAAGCATTCGATTCGCTGAACAACGAACTTGAAATACTTCGGATTGATTCAACCAAATGGAAGATCGCTAATGCACAATCGTTAAAAAGGTTGACCTATGCAGTAAAAGATTTTGACGATTCAGATTTTCTCGATACGAGCGAGCTTGATTCTACTTTCGGATATTTTAACGGAACTGCACTTTATCTTATACCAATCGGCTATGAAGATTATAAGTTTAAAATTCAATTTGAATTACCCGAAAATTGGTCGGCAGAGACTTCTCTCGATTCAATTGCACCTAACCGATACGAAGCAAAAAATTATGATGAACTCGCAGACTCGCCAGTAATGATGGGAAAATATCTTCAACGCTGGGATTTTGTTTCTTCAGGAATTGATTTTTCTCTTGTAGTGAGAATGTCAAAAGAATTTTCCCCTGATAGTGTAATTTCGATAATTAAAGAAATTGTCAACGCTCAAACACAATTTTTCACTGACACACCAATAACAAAATACAAATTCCTGTTTCACTTTAATGAGGATTCCGATCGATTCAGAGGATTTTACGGAGCGCTTGAACATTTGAAATCGTCTGTTTACTACCTGCCATACATAGAGAAATACGAACTTGATGCAAGAAACAATATTATTGGTTCAACTATTTCACATGAGTTTTTTCACATTTGGAATGTTAAGCTTCTTCGACCGAAAGAGCTTCAAACCTTCAATTACTTTGAACCTGTAAAGACAAATCTTCTTTGGTTCAGTGAAGGAGCAACAGAGTATTATTCTAATCTGCTAATGGTTAGAAATCGTACCATCGCTGAAGAAAAATTCTGGGAAGAGATTTTAAATAAAATTGAAGAATCCGGTTTTGTTCAGTTCTTGGATGAAGGCTCCAGTCTCGCGAATATTAGTGAAAATGCTCCATTCAATTCATTTTATTCTTTTTATTCAAAAGGAACTTTAATTGCATTTTATCTCGATCTTAAAATTCGAAAAATTACAGATAACGTTTTCTCGTTGGATGATGTAATAAAAATTCTTTATGAAGGTTACGGCAAAAAGAATCTCGGATTTTCAGAAAGAGATTTGATAGAAATACTTAACTCACTAACGGGTACAAATTTTCAAGGATTCTTCGAAGATTACATTCATTCTTCTGTTGAGCTTCCTCACGATTATTTTCTATCGCTTGTAGGCTTGACTCGAAAAGGAATGCGTCCATACTTTGGAATACATTTTTTCCTCAACGAAAATGATGACGCCGCGATCGATTACGTTGAAGAAAATTCTCCTGCATCAAAAGCAGGGCTCAAAGAGAACGATATACTTTTGAGAATAAATAATTTTGAGCTAAATTCATTCGAGAATTCAGATTCAAAAATAGACTCCATTACACAGCTGCTGCAGGAACTTCCTTCTGACAGTTCCGTGACTTTCTATATTAGAAGAAAGAATAAAATAATTTCTCTGCAGCTTTATCCAATTCTTAAAGAAAGAGAATTAACCAAGCTCGTTGATGCAGAGAATATTTCAAACGGACAAAAAATATTCAGAGAAAAAGTTTTGTATGGTAAAAAATAAAATTCCGTTATTGCTGTTAGTTTTTTATCTATCCGTTCCAGCGTTTGGACAAAGTGTTGACTGGGAAAAAGTTCACACCCTGACAAATCAAGGAATTGAAGAACTTTATGGATTGAAAATCAATTCTGCAGTAAAGTATTTCGATGAAGTGATCGCCATTGCGCCAAGCGATCAGCGAGGGCATTTTTTCAGAGCGATGGCATATTACTACAAATATTTTCTCCTAAATGAAAAAGAGGACTTCGATAAATTCATCAAAGCTTCTGATGACGTAATAACAATCTGCGAACGGCATCTTAAATACAATTCAAACCAGACCGAGCAGGCTAAAACATATTTCTACCTTGGCGGAATAAAAGGTTACCGCGGAATTATAAAATCTATCTATTCTTCGGGTTCTCCGTCGATCTCTGTTTTGAAGGAGGGTAAAGAAGCTTACGAAGCGCTTGAATACGCAATCACACTTAATCCGCAAATGTATGATGCTTATATGGGTCTTGGATTATTCACTTACGTAGTCGGGAGCCTGCCAAAAGCATTTCGCTGGATCGCCGGTGTGCTTGGGTTCGAAGGTGATAAAAAGAAGGGGATCGAATATCTGCGAATTGCAAATGAGAAAGCTCTCTATACAAAGTATGAAGCATTATGGTGGCTGACATTTTTTTACATGGGAGAAAACGATGATGAAAACGCTTCAAAAAGTCTTGAAGCCGTATTAAAAAAATTTCCCGCGAATACGCTGTATCTTGTGCTGATGGGAAATTTTCAGATGTCGATGAATAAGTTTGACAAAGCTTTTGAGTACTTTACACGCGCATCCGTGATTCAAGCACCAGAAATGAAAAAGCTGACTTACTTCGCAAGCGCCGGGCTTGGCAGATATTTTTTTGTTAAAAATAATTTCAATGAAGCGATTACGCATTTTGAAAATTTCATAAACCTGGTTCCTGAGAAGGAAGACAGATGGAGAAACCGGGATAACGCTTTGTACAATCTCGCTTTGAGCTATGATTTTCTTGGACAAAGGGAAAAAGCAATTTCATATTTTCAGCAGGTAAAGTATAACGACTTCGCAGTTTTGAGAGTCAACCATCCTCTCACTTCTTTTCAGAAAATTATTATTCAAGCATATAATCTCGGGATTGCATCCGATCGGGATAAAGCTGTAGAAGAGCTTGAAAGAATGGTTATTCGAGAAAATCTCAATGTTGATGAATTTGCTTATGCAAGATATATGCTTGGATCATTGTATTATGCTCATAAGAATTACAAAACCGCATTGCCGATTTTTCGGGAAATTCAGAGTCTTAAAACAGATAAAGAAAATTGGCTTAAGCCGTATTCGAAATATTATATCGGTCAATGCTTGATCAATTTAGGCGATCGTGCGGGTGCAAAAAAAGAATTTGAATATATCGAAGATTTTAAAGATTATTATGGAGAAAGAAGTCTTAATCGCATGACACAGCGTGTGCTTGACAAATTAGAATAAAGGAATTTTTTATGAAAAAAATATTTTTTGTCTTACTTATTACATTTATTTCATCACCTTCATTTGCTCAGATGAGTATAATTGGAAGCTTAGGAATGGGGGGCGGAGTTATTTTCGGTTCGCTCAATCCGAATTTGAAAGATTTTAATTCAGAATTAAAAAAAGCTTATCTGAAAGAATTTGATGAAGGTTTTTTGGGATTTGGTGGTGGCGGCGGAATGACCCTTGGGAAAATTCGGCTCGGCGGATATGGGATTGGCGGAAATAAAGAATTAACCTCAAAAAGGCCCTGGGTTGGAAGTACCACTCCAACTGACGATTATTTTATTACAATTTCTCAAATTAGTTATGGTTATGGATTAGGATATATTGGTTATGAATTTTTACGTTTAGGTGATTTTAGATTTGCCTTTGATCTTGGTCTGGGAGGTGGATCTTTTGAATTGAAGAATATTGATAAATCTAGTACCACAAACATCATAACGTGGGATCACAGTTTAAGCAACCATATTTACTTGAATGCTTATTCTAGAACTTTAAGCATGAGTTTCTTCTACTATCAGCCATCTTTGGTGATTGAATATATCTATGGTGGATTTACAAAATTTTTCGTTGCAGGAGATTACTCCGGAATAATCAATGGCAAATGGCGGCAAGATGGTGAGTTTGATTTGATAAACGTTCCAAATATGAAATTCAATGGATTTGCAATTCGTGCAGGAATTTATCTCGGAATATTTTTATAAAAAAATACTTATTTTAAGTTATGAACTCCATTGAGACAAAAATAAGTAATAAATTTTTGGACGTTATTCTAACTCATTTAAAAAAATATGGCGCGAAAAAGATTTCACTGTTTGGTTCATACTCCAAGGGAACACAGGAAACAAATAGCGATTTAGATTTAATAGTTGAATTCTCAGGAAGAAAATCACTTCTCGAATTAATCAGAATAGAGAGAGAGTTGTCTGAAATGCTGAATGTCAAGGTTGATTTATTAACAGAAAAATCTATCAGCCCTTACATTTTGCAGTCAATTAAAAATGAGATTATTCATATAACTTGATGACTCTTCAAGATCAAAACTATTTGAAACATATTCATGATGCAATTAAGCGAATCGAAGAGTATGCAGCTAATTTAACCTATGAAAATTTTCTTGAAGTCTACTTGATTCAAGATGGCTTTATTCGTCAATTAGAAATTATTGGTGAAGCTTCAAAGTGATTGTCTATTGAGACAAAGAATATTACCAAAGATATTCCATGGAAGGATATAGCAAGGATGCGAGACAAACTTATACATGATTATTTTGGCGTCGATTTGGATGCGGTTGGGGAAACGGTAAAATCTGATATCCACTTGCTTCAAAAAGAAATTTTATCATTATTGAAATAAAATACTTCTTTAAGAAAGAGTTACTAAATTATAATTGAAGTGACTGAAATTTTTGGACGATAGATTTATTATTTATAAATCTTGCGGTCACTAAGAAAGGAAAAAATATGAAAATCATTTATCTATTTGTTTTAATTTCAATTCCTCTGTTACTCGCTTTCTATCCACAAAGTAAAGAGGATAAAATTCATGTTATTCAAAATGGCGATTTGTATTATGCATCAAACGTTATCACAATAAAATTTAAAGATGGTCTCCAGGATAGAGCAATTCAAATCAATAAAATTTTATCTGTGAATAAATTAATTGATGCAGCCGATATCAATCGAATTGAACAAGTATTCCCTCCAAAAAATAATCGACTGGAAAAATCGATCGCAGGTTTAGACAGAATTTTCAGAGTTTATTATACAACTGATGTTGATCCACTCTTTTTATCTCAAAAGATAAAACATCATCCCGAGATTGAATACGCTGAACCGCACTTTGTCTATAAAATAGAGTTCACTCCCAATGATCCGCAATATCCAAGTCAGTATGCTCTGAGCAAAGTAAGTGCATCAACAGCCTGGGATATTTCGAAAGGCGATTCTTCGATTGTGATTGGAATAATTGATACTGGTGTTTATTGGACGCATCCCGATCTCTCCACAAACATTTGGATGAACAAAAATGAAATTCCAGGCAATGGTGTTGATGACGATGGTAATGGTTACATAGATGATATCCGCGGCTGGGATTTTGGCGGGTTGAATGGAACTCCAGACAACAATCCCGCAGAAGATAATCCGTATCATGGTACTCACGTTGCTGGAATTGCATCTGCTGCGACTGATAATGGAATTGGAATTGCCGGGCTTGGATTCAAGTGTAAAATCATGGCAGTTAAAACTGCACGGGACGATCAAAAAGCTCCCGGTTCCGGTATGCCTTACATTTGGTATGGATATGATGGAATTGTATATGCAGCCGATAATGGTGCACAAGTAATTAACTGCAGTTGGGGTGGTTCGGGTTATTCATCGATGGCACAGGATATAATTAACTATGCTAATTCAAAAGGAAGTTTAGTCGTTGCCGCAGCTGGAAATTCAGGTTCATCGGGCGATCATTTTCCATCCGGTTATAATTATGTTTTATCCGTCGCCTCAACCAATTCAGACGATAGGAAATCGGGATTTTCGAATTATGGATACTCAGTAGATGTTTGTGCACCCGGAAGTTCAATCCTCGCAACTTGGAGTACTGATACTTACAATTACTTCAGCGGAACTTCAATGTCTTCTCCTCTTGCTGCGGGACTTGCAGGGTTAGTTAAAGCAAAGTATCCGAGTTACTCAGCCGAACAAGTCGGCGAGAAGATTCGTGTATCGTGCGATGATATCTACCCTTTAAATTCTTCATACAATTATCAACTTGGCAAAGGACGGATTAATGCGTGGCGTGCATTGCAGGATTCCATCAATAAATCTGCTCGAATGCTGAATTACACAATGAACGACGCTTCTCCGCTCGGCAACGGTAATGGAATACTTGAACCAAGTGAGTCTGCGCAAATCAGAGTTAATTTTAAGAATATATTAGAAGCTACTTCCAATCTTTCAATCACTCTAACTTCCTTAAGTTCTGGAATATCTGTAAACAATGCGACATTCTTTGCCAATGTTAAATCAACGGGGGAAACTTTTAATAATCATTCTTCTCCATATGTTGTGCAAGCTGCAAGTTCTATTGGCTCTGATTTTAATGTGCGGCTCTTGTTAACATTCACCGACGGCGCCTATTCAGATTTTCAAATCATTACTTTCATTGCAAATCCGACTTACGCATTATCGAACAATAACAATATTATTCTTACAATCGGCAGCCGAGGAAATCTTGCTTTTAACAATTACCCCACCAACACTCAAGGTGAAGGTATGAAATACAAAACGAGCGCCAACTTACTTTTCGAAGGAGCTTTGATAATCGGAACAGGTCCTACAAAAATTTCCGACAGAGCACGAGGAAACAACGGAAGCGTTCAGAACAACGATTTTACAATGATAACGCCAATAAAAGTTTTCCAACCCGGAATGAAAGCTGATCTTCAAACGACTTCTCTTTTCAACGATGATGGAGCGGGAACAAATAAAATTGGAATAAGAACGGTTTTACATTCTTACTCATTTGTGAATGCACCGAATGAAGATTTTGTACTATTACATTACAATTTTATAAATACGACAGCTTCGCAAATAACAAATTTTCATGCTGGACTTTACTTTGATTGGGATTTAATCGCCGCAACCGGCGCCGATGACGTTGCTCGTTGGGATAATGAAACTAAAATGGGTTACGTATATAACCAACCCCAAACACCACATTATTACGTGGGCGCAGGACTTGTATCGCATACAAATTATCACTACAGAGCTATTCTTAATCCTGGAGGCGACGGTGGTTGGGGAGTTTATGACGGATTTACAGATGCTGAAAAATGGGAAGCACTCAGCGGAGGAATTACAAAACCAAATGCCGGTGCAGGAGATGTATCGCATGTTATTGCAAGCGGACCTTTTTCGATAAATCCCGGAGATACACTCGGAATTGTTTTTGCCGCTGCCGCTGGAGATAATTTAACCGCACTCAAGCAGCATATACAATCGGCAAAAATTAAATGGAATCAGATATTAACTTCTGTAACTAACGAAAATCAAATCGTAAATAAATTCCAGCTTTATCAGAACTATCCGAATCCTTTCAATCCAAGTACAAAAATTAAATACTCCATTGGGTATAATGGACAATGGAAAATGGAAAATGTACAATTGAAAGTATTCGATCTACTCGGCAGAGAAGTTGCAACACTCGTAAACGAACCAAAGCAAGCCGGTGAATATGAAGTTGAGTTTAATG
>CAZNDS010000052.1:0-15626 GCA_964571865.1 uncultured Ignavibacteriaceae bacterium
CTAATTCCACACCGAATTCGCTTGATGATTTTGTAATTCTTGCTGCTAATCCATCCAAAAGATCAAAAATTGCTGCAACCACAATTAAAACCGAAGCATAAATAAAATTTCCCTCAAATGAATTAATGATAGAGAGAAATCCACAAAACATATTCATCAACGTGAATAAGTTTGGAATCAAAGATCGTGTGAGTTTAATTTGCATAGAGTTATTTGTTAAATCGAGCGATTAAGGTTTCGCCTGCATAAACCTTCTGATTCATTTCCACAAGCACCTCGGCAGCCGCTGGCAGGTAGATATCAACCCGGCTCCCGAATTTAATCATTCCAAATCTTTCACCAGCCTGCACTTCTTGCCCAAAGGAAAGTGTGCAGACGATTCTCCGAGCAATGAAACCGGCAATTTGAGTAAATAAAACTTTACCGTATTCACTCAAAACTCCGATGTCCATTCGTTCATTCCGTTCTGAACTTTTATCGTCAAAAGCTAATAAATATTCGCCCTTGTGATATTTTAAGTAATCGATTTTACCATCAATAGGTATTCGATTAACGTGTACATTTAAGGGGGACATAAAGATACAGACTTTTTTCGCCAAACCATTTAAATAGTTTTTTTCCTCAACTACGGAGATGTGAATTATTTCACCGTCTGCAGGTGATATTAATAAATTTTTTTCAGTTGGAATCGTTCGGTCTGGATCTCTAAAGAAATTCAGTGTAAACGCGAAGAAAATCACCGAAAGCACAATTAAAGTATGCTTTATGTATGGATTTGAAATAAAAAAAGCTAAAGCTATTACGAGGAAAACAATTAATGCAATAGTTCCTACGGTAGTGTAACCATATTTTGTTATCATTGGTTACTAATATATCAATTTCTGAAAGTTTATAAAAGATTCTTTTATCTTGCTTGGAGAGTTTGATTTAGCTTCTAGATTGTTTGCCCCTTCTTTTGGAAACAATTTTATATTTTCATAGCCAAAAGTCGATGTTAGAAAAATCCTCTCCTGAAATCTGCCGAATTCCAAACATAATTCAGCTAAATAATAGTCCCTTCTTTCAAAATAAGATTTAAAAATTGCATTTACTTTAGATGCGATTCTCATCATTACTTTGGATTCATCTAGTGTTGCGATCTTGAATGCGAGCAGATGGGATTCGTTAATTAAATTCTTGGAACCACTGTTGTAATAAATTTCAAAAAGCGGGACAAATAATGGTACACCAACTTTAACTTTGAATGTTTTTGAAATTGTTTTATCTGTATTGTTCAGAATTTTGAGTTGAATTGGAAGTTTTTCGTATTTCTGGACAATTATTTCTGTCTTTGGTTTGTCAAGAAGAAATGAACATGGTATGTTGTAGCTATTTAATAACTGGAAAAAATAAACGGCGCATTGCTGGTTTATTTCATCTATTCCATTAATTTTTTTTGGTTTACCATTAATTTCTGTTTCATTCTCAAATTGAATCAGAAGTGTGTCAGGTATCAGGTTCTCGTAAACCTTTTTTCCGATTTCCTCATAGACTACGGTTCTCGATTTTCGTGTTCTCACGTAAACCCCTAAATTTGAAGTTGATTATATTAAATTCGATTTCATTTGTCAATCAAAATCTTATAAGTTATCTCCACATTTACCACAAAGTGACATTATTTGTCAAATTTTCACATCTGTTCAAAATAAATTCTCCAAAAACAAATTGGACAGCATAATTATATTTCATTAGACAAAGACGAATGTAAATATTGAAAGTATCCCCTAATTTTGGGTTAAAATATTAGTTTTAGCATATCTAATAGCTTAGGGGCACCTCTAAAATCTCAAATGACAAGCACCAAAAGACAAACAAATTCCAAATTCAAAAAACGAAATTTCAAACAAATACAGTTTTTGCTTTGTTTTGGTCATTTGTATTTAGGTTACTGGCTCTTATTTGAGATTTGTTTTTTGTGATTTGAGTTTTTAGAGGTTCTCTTAAGTAAAGGACCATGAAGGGGGATATTTCAAGGAAGATTGTAAAATCTGTCTAAAATGAATCATTTCCAAAACATTTTTATAACTTCTAAATTATCCTGGACAGAAGTGCAAATTTTGGCAAAATTTGGCAAAAATGTAAATATTCATTGATTTCCGAGATACTTTTCAGTATATTGAGCAGCCATTTTTGGCACTTAATAAACTAGTTTAAGTATTTCAGTTATTTATATTATTTAAGGGAAAAAATGAAGCCTAATCTGCAGGGAATGTTAAAGCAAGTTCAGAAAATGCAAGAAGAGTTGGAGAAAGCCCAACAGGAATTGAGTGGTAAAGTCATAACTGAGGAATCAGGTGGGGGATTAGTTAAAATTACTATGAATGGAAAAAAGGAAGTAGTGAACATTTCTCTTGAAAAAGAGATAATTGATCCTTCCGATCCTTCAATGTTAGAGGATTTGTTGATTGCAGCATTTAACAAAGCATTAGCCTCTGCAACAAAAATGTCCGAAGAGGAATTAGGAAAAGTAACAAAGGGAATGTTACCGCCAGGGATGAACATTCCTGGATTTTAATGTTAATAGCAGAACCATTAGAAATAGCGATTCAACAGCTAAGCAAACTACCAGGAATTGGTAGGAAAACTGCGCTTCGACTTTCGTTATTCATTCTACGACAATCTCAATCCGATGTGGAAAATCTTACTGATTCAATTAAAAATTTAAAGCTTAATATAAAATTTTGTAAAAATTGTTTTAATCTGGCTACCGAAGACATTTGCCCAATATGTGATTCATTAAACCGCGATCAGAGTACTATGTGTATTGTTGAAGAAATAAATGATGTTATCGCTATAGAAAAAACAAATGAATACAAGGGCTTGTATCATGTGTTAGGCGGAGTCCTTTCTCCGTTGGATGGTATCGGTCCCGGAAATTTAAGAATCAAGGAACTGATGGTGAGAATTCAGCAGTTGAAGCCGAAAGAAATTATTCTTGCAATGAATCCAAACACTGAAGGTGAAGCGACGGCATTGTATATAGCAAATTTGCTTCAAAATCATAATTTGAAAGTTTCAAGAATAGCGCGCGGGCTTCCCATTGGAAGTGACCTGGAATTTGCTGATGAGGCAACCGTCACTAGAGCACTTGAAGGAAGGATTGTGCTCAAGTGAAAAATTACATCGATTGGTATAAAATCTGGTTCGATTCTTCTTACTATAGAGATGTATATTCTCACCGAGACGAAAATGAAGCGAGCAATTTCGTTGATTTAATTGAGCGAGAAATTAATCCTTCAAAAAATTGGAGAATCCTCGATTTCTGCTGTGGAGCTGGAAGATTGAGTAATGAACTTGCAGAGCGTGGATATTCTGTCGATGCATTCGATTTAAGTACAAACCTACTTTCGACGGTGAAAGAGAAATCGCAAAAGAGGAATTTGAAACTCAATCTAGAAATTTGTGATATGAGAAATTTCACTCGGCAAGATACATATGATTTAACGATAAACTTCTTCACAAGCTTTGGTTATTTCAATCCTGAAGAGAATGAAAAGGTTCTTACGAACATGGTCAATTCCATAAAGAGAAATGGATGGCTTGTATTAGACTTTTTTAACGCAAAATTCATTAGAAATTCTTTAATTGAAATTGATGAAACAGAAGTGAATGGACTAAAAGTTCAACAGAAAAGATCAATTGAAGGTAATCGAATCATTAAAGAGATAATTATTCGAAAAAACGGCAATTCGGACACATTCTTTGAATCTGTTCAGATGTATACAAAAGATGATTTAATTAATATGTTAGAACCCAAGAATATGAGAATTACAAAAGTATTTGGTGATTACACTGGAAATAATTTTACCGATGAAAGTCCAAGAACAATAATTTTTGCCCAAAAGTGAAGAATATTTTTTTGATAGTTTTGATTTCTGTATTCGCTGGTTGTGATTTATTCGAGACACGAAGTCCTGAAAATCCAACTACCCCAAGAACTAGTTGGGTTCCGGCAACAAGTCCGGGGATATTAATATCAAATTTCAAAAATTCATTAACCGACAAATCTACCGAGAATTATTTGAACTGCTTCGTAGATTCAATCGTAACGGGTAAAGCTTTCTCGTTTGTTCCAACTAGTGAAGGTGTAACGTTATTTCCATCACTTTTTAGTAATTGGACACTATCAAACGAAAGGGCATATTTCGAAAATATAAAATCCAAACTACGGGAAAATTCATCGTTCAGTTTATCCTGCTTCAACGAAAACGAAGGTACAATCGCAGGAGACAGCATGACATACTCGGCTGATTATCTTCTATTCGTTGATCATGGAATTTCTGAGATAGTGAAGGAATTTCACGGACATATGCAGATGACTCTTTTCAGAAATACAAGAGGCGAGTGGGCAGTTAGCTTTTGGAGAGACTCAAAACGAAATGAGAATCCTTCTTGGAGCGAACTAAAAGGGAGATTTAGTTATTAAAGTTTGTATGGTCATATTAGCTTCTTTATCACTGTTTAGCTGCTTCAATCCTTTCTCTCCAGCTCTTGATGATCAATTATCTGCTGAAGGGGGATTATTAAGTGACCAAAAAGATATCGATGGAGTTTTCAAGAACTTCCAATATGCTTATACATTCAAAGACACGACAATTTATGGACAATTATTTAGTGATAATTTTATTTTCATTTATCGCGATTACGATAAAGGATTTGACGTATCGTGGAGCAGAGATGAAGATGTCAGGATTACTGGGCTACTTTTTTCATCAACGCAGAAAGTTGATTTAATCTGGAATAACATCGTTGCCAGTACGGTAGATTCTGCAAATGCCAATGTAATAAGAGGTTTTAATTTAACATTCACGTTTAACCCGACCGATATAATCAGAATCGATGGGCGGGTAAACTTAACATTAGAAAGAAACTCTACTACCGAAAAGTGGAGCATAACAAGGTGGAGAGATGAATCAAACTTTTAACGAGGTTCAATATGCAAATTAAATTTGGAACATCCGGTTGGAGAGCAGTAATAGCTGACCAATTCACATTCGACAATGTTCTTTTAGTAACACAAGCTATTTGTGATCTTTTAAAGAAAAATAAAGAATCAAATCAGGGAATTATTATTTCAAACGATACTCGCTTTCTCGGCGAAGAATTTAAAAGAATTGCTGCTGAGATAGTTGCGGCGAATGGAATAAAGGTTTTCTTCACAGAGCGAGACACCCCAACTCCCGTCATTGCTTACGAAATTGTAAGGAGAAAACTCGGTGGTGGAATTAGTTTCACGGCAAGCCATAATCCAGCAAAATATCAAGGAATAAAATTCTTTGGTTCCCATGGTGGATCAGCATTTACAAAAAATACTCAATGGGTGGAAACCAGACTCAAATCAAAGAAATTAAAAGTAGCTAAGACACACAGCTTTGATACCTTCGTAGATAAAAAGAAAATTGAAATCATTAATCCAAGAAGAAATTATCTAAACTATTTGGGTGATATTATCGATTTGAAAGCCATTGCTAAGTCGAAGCTAAAAATTGCATACGATGCAATGTATGGAACAGGCAGGGATTATCTCGATACATTTCTTATCGAATGTGGTTGTGATGTTAGAACACTTCATCATTATGCCGATCCTAATTTTGGCGGCATAACTCCAGAACCGACAGAAGAAAATCTATGGGAATTATCAAAAATCGTTGCCAATGAGAAAAATTTCGTTGGAGTTGCTACCGATGGTGATGCGGATAGATTCGGTTTGATTGATATGGATGGAAGTTATTTTGATCCGAATTATTTTCTCCCAGTACTGTTAAGATACGTTTTAGAGACGCGTCCAAATTGGGCAGGAAGTGCTGTAAGAACGCTTGCAACTTCTCACTTATTTGACATGGTAGCATTTAAAAATAAAATCCGTGTCCACGAAACTCCGGTTGGATTTAAGTATATGAGTGAGATCATGACGCGTGAAGAGGTTATTCTAGCAGGTGAGGAGAGCGGCGGATTGACTTTCTTCGATCATATTCCAGAAAAAGATGGCATCGCCGCATGTCTTCTTGCCATCGAAGTCGTTGCAAAAACAGGATGCAGTCTTTCGGAATTATTAGATAATATTTACCGCGATTATGGTACAAGAGTCAACTCGCGCAAGAAAATTGAAGTTGATGATAAATTAAAAACGAAACTGGAAAAAGTGCTCAAGAATAAACCTCCCAAAAAATTATTGGGTAAAAAAGTTGTCCGAACTGATTTGAGAGACGGTGTGAAAATGATAAATACTGATAATGATTGGTTATTAATCAGGATGAGTGGAACTGAACCGATAGTCAGGATTTATTCTGAGTCAAAGTCAAAAGAGAAAGCTGAAAAGCTTTTAAACGCAGCAGAATCTTTATTATAATGCGTATCTTTTTTCTGCTAAAGGAAAGTTTTTCGGGGTATAAAAGATTTAAAATATCTTTTATACTCTCGATATTTTCTTTATTTGTCGCGTTAAGCCTGCTTGGGTTGTTTGCATATCTTTTTCTAAATGCAAAGCTATTGGTTGATGATGTTAAAAACCGAGTGGAGGTAGAAGCCTTCTTCAAAGCGAATGTGTCTGAAAATGTTACCAAGGAAATCCAATCACAAATTCAAAATTGGGAGGGGATTTCGACTGTTCACCTTATTACAAAGAGCGAGGCGAAGAACAGATTCCTCTCCGAAACAGGAATTGATTTTAAAGATATTTTAACATTTAATCCCTTACCCGCATCAATAACAATAGAAGTAAATGAAAAATACCTTAATCGCGAATACATTGAGAATTTAAGGATTCAACTGCTTGATTCTGGTGCTTTCTCCGATGTTGTGTTCAACCAGCAGTTTCTTGATTTAATCGAATCGCGTGCTTCCACTTTTCAAACTATCTTAATAGTGGTTTTTTCGATTGTTATGCTTGCGACTATTATTTTAATTTCAAACACAATACGGCTGGCACTCTATAATAAAATTGATGTTATCAACACCATGAGACTGGTTGGAGCAACTCATAACTTTATTAAACTTCCATTTCTAATCGAAGGGATAATAGTTGGAGTATTGAGCGGCATTTTAGCTGCGGTGGCAATCTTTATATTCAATTATGCTTTTAACAAAATTCTTATTGTTGAAAGTTATGTAGATTTTCGTAGTTTATTACTATTATGTTCTTCATTGGTAATTCTTGGGGGAATTTTTGGATTTTTTGGTAGTCTTATATCTATCAAGAAATTCTTTAAGCAAAGTGTATTTCCAAAATAAATTCTTGGAGTAATTCAAGAAATAGTTTTTTGAACCGATAATTAGTTTTGTATTCAGGTAGCTGCATATAAAAATCCAAAAATGGAAAAAATAGTCTCAAAAGAAGATCGCATTCTTGAACAAATTAAATTCTTTGACCGATTACTCTGGATTCTGAATAATTCGGATTTCAGTTTAAACGTCTTCCGGAATTTAATTGAAGAGATTGGACTTTTCTTTAAGATCAATCATCTTTATCTCATCAGATGTCGAAATATCAATTTTTGGGACCTGAAGTTTGAATGGTTTTCGGATAAAAAATATTCCAAACTTTATCTAAACGGCAATTGGGAGAACTTTCTTGCACTATTTAGCTACCTGGGGACAGGCAATCATGTAAGCGATGATGATGTTGATGTCAGTATCGAGCTAAATAAATGGAAAGCGCAATTTGCCGCTAATCATCTTCTTCTGATTCCTATCCTTTCTTCAAAAAAAGTAGTATCAGTATTTGGTTTTGCAGATGTTGAAAAAAGATTTTTCTACGATGATGAAATCTTGATGCTAAAGCAATTTGTTAATTTTCTCCACTATCAACTCGATACTTTTGAAGCTTTAACTGTTTTACGAAGCGGCAACGTTGAATTACGGAATGAAGTTTCTGCGTTAGCAAATCAACTGAATTTAATTCCTGCGATGATCGCTCAGAAGTCTTCAAACCTTCGGTACGACAGTGTAAATGATCACCTTATTCGGATTCTTGGACTTAGAAAATTTGATGTCATTGGTAAGACAGATATCGAACTATTCTCAAGAGAAACGGCATCCGAACTTCAGAAAAAAGACCTAGAATGTTTAGAATCAGATCGTCCCACAACGAATCATCACAAAATATCGATCCAAAATATAAACTTCCATTTCGCATATCACCGAATCCCTTATCGAGATAGGAATGATAATTTAAAAAAATTATTAATCGTTGCGCATGATATTACGGAAATGTTCAGTGCAAAGGTTGAATCGGAGTTGGCATCTAAAGCAAAATCTGAATTCCTTGCAAATATGAGTCATGAGCTTCGGACTCCGCTAAACAGCATTATAGGATTTACCGAATTATTGCTGCTGGATAATCTTTCGAGTGAACAACATGAGACTCTATCAAATATTAAACATAGCTCTTATTCTTTACTCGACCTTATAAATGATATTCTTGATCTGAATAAAATTGAAGCTGGAAAGTTTGATCTATTCCCAGTCAGTTTCAATGTTCGTAAACAAATTAAAGAAATTACTAGGTTATTTGAGCCAAGAATTCTTGAAAAAGGAATAAAGTTTAAAACTAAAGTTGAAGAAAATGTACCTCAGAATGTATTTACTGATCCACTGCGTATTCGTCAAATTTTAGTAAATTTGATAGGAAACAGTTTAAAATTCACCAAACAAGGGGAAATAAATTTAGTAATTCGGAATGTTCCGAATAGTTTACTTGCTGAGAATTTTACCGAGATAGAATACTCAGTTACCGACACCGGCATTGGAATTCCACCCGATAGATTAAATAAAATTTTCGAAGCATTCACTCAAGCAGAAAAAGATACTGCTCAGAAATTTGGCGGAACTGGATTAGGTCTTACTATTTCTAAGCGCTTGATCGAACTGATGGGTGGAAGCATAAATGTTTCAAGTGAAGTTGATGTTGGTTCGAGATTTTGGTTTAGAATCCCTGTTGAGATTACCGGCGGTAAGATAGAAGAAACTAAAGTTGTAGTTGAAGAGGAAACCGAAAGCATTCAAATAAGAAAGCCAGGCGAACCGCTGATTCTTGTTGTTGATGATGATATTAGTACAATCCGAGTCTACGAGAACAGTTTAAAACCGAAAAACTACAATTTATTAATTTTACAGAGTGGTAAAGATGTTCTCAACACAGCGAAGAAACACAGACCTGATGCTATATTGCTTGACATTTTCCTGCCCGAGAAAAATGGGTGGGAAGTTCTGCGGGAATTGAAATCTGATGTAATTACTAAGTCAATTCCTGTTATTGTCTGTTCAATTTTGCAAGAACGAAACAAAGCCTTCAATCTCGGTTCTCTCGATTATATTGAAAAGCCAATTTCGCCTCAGAGACTTTTGGACATTATCCTGAACATTCATAAAGCGTCCGAAGGCAAAAAGAAAATTGTAGTCGTCGATGATGATGTGAATGCTTTGAAAAAGTTTGATAGACTGCTCGATAAAGATGATTATTTCGTGGAATGTTATTCGTCTGCCGATATTGCATTGGATAGTATTCTAAAAAATGTTCCACCATCTTTAATCATTCTCGATTTGATGATTGAGCGTATGAATGGTTTTGATTTTATCAAAGAACTAAGAAGAAGTTCTGATTACAACAAAACTCCAGTTCTCGTCGTGACTTCAAAAGATTTAGACGACAATGAAACCGCATATTTACGCGATAAAAACACAACCATCATAAAAAAATCAGAATTACGTGAGAAGGACTTTTTAAAGGGACTCGAAAAATTATTCAAAGGGACCAAGACTCCTCTTGCGGAAGTCCAACCTGCAGAAGTACCAGCTGCGAAACAGGAAGACCAAATTCTGCCACTTAAAGTTCTGCTCGTTGAAGATAACCTAATGAATCAAAAATTCATGTCCCACATTCTCAAAAAACTCGGTTCAACATACGAAATTGCTGTGGATGGGAAAGATTGTCTTGAAAAACTGCATGGCGGCAATTATGATTTAATTTTAATGGACATTCAAATGCCTGTTATGGATGGCATCGAAGCAACGAAAATTATTAGACAAGATAATAAATACAAAAACTTACCAATTATTGCTCTTACAGCCCATGCAATGAAAGGGGATAGAGAGAGATGTTTAGCTGCAGGATGCAATGGTTACATTACTAAACCTGTTGATCAACAAAAATTAGTCGGAGAAATAATGACTGTAATTAAAACAACTGAACCCGAATACGAAGAAATTAGTCCTTACTTCCAAGGTTTTGATAAAGAAGAAGTGATTCAATTTCAGACTGAATATATAGAACAGTTGAGAACAGAAATATCTGAGTTGGATAAAGTTTTATCTCCGAAAGAGTTTGAAAAGTTCAAGTTCTTTGGGCATAATATTAAAGGCAATGGTGTAGCGTATGGGTTCCCCGAAGTATCGAAATTAGGTGCCCAAATCGAAAATTTATCAAAAGACAAAGATTACGCAGCTCTGTCAACTGCATTTGAAGAATTGAAGGAATGGCTTAAGACGGTTAAGGTCTGATATTAATAGGTTATAAAATTTGAGATTACGTTAACCCTTTCGTAAATTTGCTCATGAAGTTTAGGAATAAGCTTATTAACAATTTGTTTTTCCACCTTCCAGATCTTTAATAGACAAATAAACATTCATAATTTTATTAAATCCTATGTGTGGTATAATTGGTTATATCGGTGAAAGTAAGGTCATTCCGGTTTTAATTAATGGATTAAAGCGTCTCGAATATCGGGGCTACGATTCATCCGGAATTAGCTATATCCGAAAAAAGAAAGTAATCGTTAACAAAGCGTCGGGGAAGATAAATAATCTTGAAAAACTGATTCCCGACTTTGATGAAGATGCTTTCATCGGTATTGGACATACTCGGTGGTCAACCCATGGCGCACCAACTAATGAAAATGCACATCCGCATTTTGATGGGGGATGCAAAATAGCATTGGTTCATAACGGAATAATCGAAAACTATCGTGCCCTCAAAACTAAACTGAAGGATCTAGGTTATCAGTTCAAGAGCGAAACCGACAGCGAGGTAATTGTACATCTTATATCATATTTCTATGATAGAGAAAAATCACTTATTGAAGCTGTAAGATTAGCATTGCATGAAGTCGAAGGCACATATGGAATATGTGTTGTTTCTTCACTTGAGAGTGATAAAATAATTGCCGCTCGTAAGGGGAGTCCATTAATCATCGGAATTGGAGAGAATGAGCATTTTGTAGCTTCTGACGCTCCTGCAATATTAGAATACACCAATAATGTCGTTTTCCTTGAAGATGGCGATGTAGTAGAAATTTACAAAGATCATTTTAACTTAAAATCACTTGCTAACCAAAGAATCGATAGGGAAGTTGAAGTTCTCGATTTAGATATTTCAACAATTGAGAAAGGTGGTTTCCCACACTTTATGCTCAAGGAAATTTTTGAGCAGCCTGATTCAATCCAAAATTCAATTCGTGGAAGGATCGTTCTTTCAGCAGGAAATGTTAAGCTCGGTGGGCTCGAACAAGTGGTTGATGATTTAGTTAATGCGCGCAGATTGATTCTTACTGCATGCGGCACTTCCTGGCATGCAGCGTTAGTTGGTGAGTACATGCTTGAGCAATATGCAGAGATACCAGTAGAAGTTGAGTATGCGTCCGAATTTCGGTATCGAAATCCTGTTCTCACTCGAAATGATATAGTAGTTGCGATAAGTCAAAGTGGTGAAACTGCCGATACACTTGCAGCAATCCGAGAATCTAAGAAACGAAATGCAACTGTCATGGGAATTTGTAATGTTGTTGGTTCCTCTCTTGCTCGTGAATCTCAGGCGGGAGTTTATATTCATGCTGGGCCGGAAATCGGCGTTGCTTCTACAAAAGCATTTACTTCACAGATCGCGGTTTTAGCTCTGCTCACAATTCTGATTGGCAGAAGAAAAAATTTAAGTTTTGCTTATGGTGAAAAAATTTGTCAGGAATTATTAAATCTTCCAAAGAAAATCACACAAATACTTCAGAAGCAAAATGAAATAGAAGAACTCGCAAAGCAGTTTTATCTCGCACCGAATTTTCTCTATTTAGGCCGTGGTTACAATTTCCCAGTAGCTCTTGAAGGTGCATTAAAGTTAAAAGAAATTTCCTATATCCATGCGGAAGGATATCCAGCAGCGGAAATGAAACATGGTCCAATTGCATTGGTAGATGAGAACATGCCGATTGTTTTTATCGCAATTAAAGATTCAACGTACGATAAGATTTTATCGAATATCGAAGAAGTTAAAGCGAGGAAGGGAAAAGTCATTGCAATTGCAAGTGATGATGATGATTCAATCGACTCAATCGTTGATCATGTGATCAAAGTCCCGAACACACTTGAAATGCTTTCTCCAATTTTAACAATCATCCCCCTTCAATTGCTAGCTTATCATATCGCTCTCAAGAAAGGTTTGAATGTAGATCAGCCAAGAAATTTGGCAAAAAGTGTAACTGTAGAATAATAATCGGAGATTAAATGAAACGGAAGAAAATCTTAATCATGGGTGCAGCCGGACGAGATTTTCATAACTTCAATGTTGTTTATCGAAACAATGAAGAATATGAAGTAGCAGCGTTCACTGCTACTCAAATTCCAAACATTGATGGGAGGAATTATCCAGCGGAACTGGCAGGAAAACTCTATCCAAATGGAATTAAAATTTATGATGAGTCTGAATTAACTAGTTTAATTAAAAAACTTGGAATCGACGAAGTAGTATTCTCTTATTCTGATGTACCGTTTAATTATGTTTTATCAAAAGGATCGGAAGTTAATGCTGCGGGTGCAAGTTTCAAGCTACTCAGTGCTGAAGAAACAATGATTAAAAGTTCAAAGCCTGTAATTGCAGTTCTCGCTGTCAGAACAGGTTGCGGAAAAAGTCAAACTTCTCGCCGCGTTACCGAGATTCTAAAAAAAGCCGGTAAGAAAGTCGCAGCGATTCGTCATCCGATGCCTTACGGTGATCTCGTTGCTCAAAAAGTTCAACGCTTCGCTGCTCTCGATGATTTAAAAAAACACAAATGCACAATCGAAGAGATGGAAGAATATGAACCACACATTGTGAACGGAAATGTTATTTATGCTGGTGTCGACTATGGAGCAATTCTGAAACAAGCAGAACAGGAAGCTGATGTTATTCTTTGGGATGGCGGCAACAACGATACAGCCTTTTATAAGCCGGATTGTACTCTCACAGTTGTTGATCCTTTACGACCAGGACACGAAATGAGCTATTATCCGGGTAACACATGTTTGCGGCTGGCTGACATTGCAGTTATCAATAAAATCTCAAATGCAAAAAAAGAGGATGTTGAAACCGTTAAGAAAAATATTCGTGCAGTTAATCCGTCGGCAATAATTCTCGATGCTGATTCACCGATCGAAGTTGAAAACCCGGAACTTATCAAAGGGAAACGTGTTTTAGTTGTGGAAGATGGTCCAACATTAACTCACGGTGAAATGAAATTTGGCGCCGGCGTTGTTGCCGCAAATGAGTTCGGAGCAAGAGAACTCGTCGATCCAAGACCGTTTGCAGTAAAATCAATTCAAGCAACTTATAAAAAATATCCTGACATTGGTGCTTTACTCCCGGCAATGGGTTATGGTAATGAACAGATTGCTGATTTGGAAGAGACTATCAATAGTGCAGATTGCGATTCAGTTATCATTGGCACTCCGATCGATTTAAGAAGAATCGTCAAGATTAATAAGCCTGCAACTCGAGTAAAGTACAATTTAAAAGAATTAACTAAACCAAATATCGAAGATGTTCTGAAAGAGAAGGGGATTATATGAAAAAAATTGCGGTAGTTGCGTTCGGCGGAAATGCAATTATTAGAGGAGATGAAAAAGGTACAATCGAGGAACAGGAAAAAAATACATACGATACTTGTATGAATATCCTTCCGTTGCTCGAACGTGGTTATGAGCTTGTGATTACTCATGGGAATGGTCCTGTTGTTGGAAATATCCTTCTAAGAAATGAAGCTGCAAATCAGCTTTTCGGTATTCCAACCATGCCGTTGGATATATGCGTTGCTGATTCGGAAGGTGGAATTGGTTATATGATGGAAATGCAAATGATGAACGCACTGAATGCAAAAGGGATCAAAAAGCAAGTCGTAACTTTGATAACTCAAGTTGAAGTCGATAAAAATGATTCAGCATTCGAAGATCCGACGAAGCCAATCGGTAAATTTTATACAAAGGAAGATGCAGAAAAATTCCAAAAAGAATCCGGCTGGGTGATGAAAGAAGATGCAAGAAAAAGAGGATTCCGGCGTGTAGTGCCTTCACCGGAGCCAAAGTCAGTAATTAAAAAAGAGCTAATCAAAAATTTGGTCGAATCGGGAAACATTGTAATTGCCTGCGGCGGCGGTGGTATCCCTGTATATCGTCATGATGACGGACATCTTGAAGCTATCGAGGCAGTGATCGATAAGGATTTAGCCTCATCACTTTTGGCGAAGGAAATTAATGCCGATGCATTTTATATTTTGACGGACGTACCAAAAGTCGCAATAAATTTCTGCAAGCCAGATCAAGTGCTTTTGGATGAAATTTCGGTCTCGGATGCAAAAAAATATCTGGCGGAAGGACAATTTCCGTCCGGCAGTATGGGACCAAAAATTCAGGCTGCTGTGGAATTTGTTGAATCAACCGGTAAAGAAATGATCATTACCGAATCGAGAGAGTTGTCAAATCCAAAGAGCGGAACGAAAATAATTAAATGAATTGATAATTAATCCGTTAGCTAACGGATGGAAAATGGACAATTATTATTGATCGAAGAAATTAATTTTTGTTCAATTCTCCATTCTCCATTGTAAATTACTAAAGAGGTTTTATGTCTGTAAAAATGAAAAGTAAAAGTTTAATTGAAATCCAGCATTTGACTCATGAAGAGATTTATCAAATCTTCGAATTAAGTGCTTCACTGAAAATGAAACAGCTTTCAGGTGAAAAGCATCATTTATTAGCTGGTAAAACACTCGGAATGATCTTTGCCAAACCATCGACAAGAACACGAGTCTCGTTTGAAGTCGGAATTTATCAGCTCGGTGGAATTGGTATGTATTTTGGACCGAATGATCTTCAGTTGAACAGAGGCGAAACGATCTCCGATACAGCCAAAGTTCTCTCCAGATATTTGGACGGAATTATGATCAGAACTTTCTCGCATCAAGATGTTATTGATTTAGCTCGATTCGGAACAATTCCGGTAATAAATGGATTAACTGATTTACACCATCCATGTCAGGTCCTCGCAGACCTTTTCACAGTACTCGAAAAGAAAAGAGTTCTGCGCGGATTGAAGCTAACGTACATCGGTGATGGAAACAACATGGCTCACAGCTTGCTTCAGGGCTGTTCGAAAGTCGGTATGGATGTGACCATTGCTTCACCATCCGGCTATTTGCCGCTGAATGAGGTAGTGGAAGAGTCAAAAGAAAATGCAAAATATTTTGGTTCTAAAGTAGAGATTCTAAGTGATCCCGTAGCCGCAGTAAAGGATGCAGATATCGTTTATACAGATGTTTGGGCAAGTATGGGACAAGAATCTGAAGCACAGG
>CAZNDS010000053.1:0-9979 GCA_964571865.1 uncultured Ignavibacteriaceae bacterium
CCTCGGCGGGTCGCGGTAGGATAGCAAAAGCTCGAGTTGTGCAACAGACTCGTCAACTGACGGATGACGGAGACGGAGGGACGAAATAGAGAACGTTTGTCTTTGTTTTCTATATCGGAATTGAGATAATTATTAACCTTGAAAGGAAGAACATTTCCGACTACTTCGATATCGTGAATTAAATCCCTCTCCAACTTTTGAATTTGAGGTATAGTTTTAAAATTATGCAAGAAATATGATTTAAAATCTGAAATGGTTTTCTCAACTTCAGCACTAAACATATATTCATCTCCTTTCGTGTTTATAAGATGCGATTGAATTTTTTCCCGAATCACATCATAATTTCTCCAACATCCATTGTTGAACAGCCTCTGTACAGAAAATATTAAGCATAATTTTATAAAAATGCAAAACCAAACAAGATGCAAGTTGAAAAAAATGTGCCAAAAAAATGTGTTATTTAATCAATCCCTTTCTTATTAAATTTGCACGCAATAAAATTGACTTAAAGAGGACCTTGAACATGTTTAAATTTATTTCACGAATATTACTCTTAGCTCTATTATCAGGATTGTCTTTTGCACAAACAACTCCTGTGGTTGATATACCGTTAAGCGTTACAGATGGTGCTGCATCGAGAGAACTTCGATTTGGTTTGCATCCAACTGCAACAGACGGGATTGATATCTCACTCGGCGAATCGGAACAACCGCCACCGCCGCCAACGGGAGTTTTTGACGCTCGATTCATCGGCGATGATATTGGCATACCGGCAATGGGACAAGGATTAGTCAAAGATTATCGATTCGGACATGATACCACAAAGGGTCAGAGAGTGCATGAGTTAAAGTATCAAATGGGAACCGGAACTATTATAAGAATTGACTGGGCGTTTCCTGCCGGAGTTACCGGACTTTTGCAGGATCTATTTGGTGGTATCGTTGTTAATCACCCCATGAGCGGAACTGGGAATTACACCGTTCCTAATCCTGGTGTTCTTAATAAATTGAAAATGACGATTACCTATAATTTAACAGGTTCGCCAGCACCATCTGCTCCGACATTACTATCACCTGTAAATGGTTCAACGAATCAATCCAAAACTCCGACTCTAAGTTGGAATGCATCGTCCGGCGCAACAAGTTACAGGCTTCAAGTTGCGACAGACAGTCTTTTCACAAGTGTTGTATTCAATGATTCTACTATTACAACAACGTCAAAACAACTTTATCCATTGAATGCAAACACAAAATATTTTTGGAGAGTGAATGCAAAAAATTCAGCCGGCACTAGTTCATATTCTACAATCTGGAATTTTACTACGGCCGCTGAAATCGGATGGTGCAACCTTCAGTGGCCTCAAAGCGGAACGATCACTCAAGGCGGCGACTATTCTGTTTATGCACAAATCTGGATCGATGGTGTAACACCTGGATCGGGACAGGGTGCAGGAGTCTCTGCTTGGATCGGTTACAGCACTACAAATACAAATCCAAATACTTGGACGAATTGGGTTCCTGCTTCTTACAATGCATCTGGTCCGCAAACCAGTAATGATGAGTATATGGCAAACATCGGCACTTCGCTTACTGTTGGAACGTTTTATTATGCAAGCAGATTTCAATATCTGAGCGGTGAATATAAATATGGCGGATACAGTACCGGGGGTGGAGGTTATTGGGATGGATCAACTTATGTTTCTGGAACATTAGTAGTCAATCCTACAGTGCCTGTAAGCCCGACTTTGATTTCACCTTCAAATGGTGCAACAGGATTACCTATCGATCCAGTATTGACTTGGAACCGCCCGGCAAATGCTGTTACGTTTCGACTCCAGGTTTCTGCAAGTCCGACATTTTCTCCATTGATAGTTGATCAATCAAGTATTTTTGATACATTTTTCAATGCAAGCGGATTGCTTAACAACACAACATATTTCTGGCGTGTAAATGCGACTAATGCCGGAGGAACAAGCAGTTATTCTTCTACATACTCTTTTACGACTCTGGCAACCAGCATCGAGCATGAAGGAGGAATTCCAGAACGATTTTCTTTATCGCAAAACTTTCCGAATCCATTTAATCCAAGTACAACAATTCGCTACAGTATACCAGTTGAAAGCTTTGTGAAAATTAAAATCATTAATGCAATTGGAAAAATTGTTGATGAGAGAATTAATAGAACCCAATCTGCAGGCAATTACAAATTAAATTGGAATGCTGGTAATCTTGCTGCAGGGATTTACTTCTATTCAATCGAAGCTCAAGCGATAGACGAGAAGACACGTTTCCAATCTGTAAAGAAGATGATACTGATGAAATAAAAAAATTAACCTGATATTATCAAAAACCCGACTTTTTTTAATTCAATCAATTCATAAAAAGTCGGGTTTTTTTCTCCCAAAATCTGTCAGAGTAGAGCCAAATAACAAAAGCTACCCTTCTTGCTTAAGCCCTCCCTTTTTTTTAGCTTAAAACCCAATTTAGATATATTGAGATTATTAGGAATATAAATGACTTATAATAAGAGAACGCATACTTGCGGTCAGTTAAGAGAAAAGAACATCGGTGATAAGGTAACTCTGAACGGCTGGGTAGATGTCCGCCGTGATCTTGGAGGAGTAATTTTCATCGATTTGCGCGACCGCTATGGCATAACGCAGATAGTCTTCGAACCGCATTACAATGAAGCCGCTCATAATGAAGCAAAAGACATTCGCTCCGAATGGGTTCTCTCGGTTACAGGCACAGTCCGTAAGCGCCCAGAAGGAACAGAGAATCCCGAACTTGATACAGGCTTAATCGATGTGATGATTGATGAGATTACGATTCTTAATAAAGCGATTACTCCTCCTTTTCAAATTCAAGATGACATCGATGCAAACGAAGACCTTCGGCTGAAATACCGCTACTTAGATTTGCGCCGCAAACCGATGCAGAAAAATTTGTTGTTAAGACATAAGATGTATCAAATAGTCCGAAATTATTTTGATAAGAACAATTTTGTCGAGATTGAAACTCCATTTTTAATGAAATCAACTCCCGAAGGTGCAAGAGATTTTCTTGTTCCAAGCAGATTACATAAAGGGCATTTCTATGCTCTGCCGCAGTCGCCGCAGACGTATAAACAGCTTCTGATGGTTTCTGGATTCGACAGATATTTTCAAATCGTAAAATGTTTTCGCGATGAAGATTTACGCGCAGACAGGCAGTATGAATTTACTCAGATCGATGTTGAGATGTCCTTCGTCGACGAAGAAAACGTATTTGAAATGATGGAAGGATTGATGAAAGAACTTTTTCGAGAAACTTTCAATTACGATCTTCAAACACCTCTGCTCCGGTTGAGCTATAAAGATGCAATGGAAACTTATGGAAGCGATAAACCCGATCTTCGCTTCGAACTGAAGATGGTTAATCTGAATGAATTGTTGAAATCCAGTGGATTCAAAGTTTTCAGCGACACGATAAATAAAGGCGGAATTGTTTCTGGATTAAATGCAGTCGGCTGTGGAAGTTACACACGCAATCAGCTTGATGTTCTAACTGACTACGTTAAAAAGCTCGGTGCCGGCGGATTAATCTGGATTCGAGTTACTGAAAACGGACTTGACTCTCCTACAATGAAATTCTTCACAGACGAAGAAAAACAGAATATTACTAAAGCATTGAACGGGAAACCTGGTGATTTGCTTCTATTAATATCTGGCGAATGGAAAAAAGCTTTGACTATAATGGGCAATCTTCGACTCGAAATGGCAAGAAGAATGGAACTGCTGAAAAAAGATGCTGAGCCAAAACTTCTTTGGGTTACCGATTTTCCCCTCTTCGAATACAGCAAAGAAGATAAACGATTGGTAGCAATGCATCATCCATTCACTTCGCCGAAAGAGAGCGATATTGAATTGATGGGAACTGAACCGCAGAATGTCCACGCAAAAGCTTATGACCTTGTAATGAATGGCAACGAAATTGCCGGCGGAAGTATCAGAATTTTTTCTCCTGAACTTCAATCTAAAATGTTCGATGTTTTAGGGTTCTCTAAAGAAGAAGCGAATGAGAAATTTGGATTCTTGATGAACGCTTTTAAATACGGCGCTCCCCCCCACGGCGGAATTGCATTCGGATTCGATAGAATGGCAATGCTGTTTGCCGGCGAAAGCTCGATTCGTGAAGTGATTGCATTTCCAAAAACATCAAGCGGACTTTCGTTAATGGATGGTTCGCCCTCGGCTGCAAGCGAAGAACAGTTGAAAGAACTGCATATTCGTGTTAAAGGCGGTGACAAAAGCTAATACGGAGAAATGAGGAGCGAGATAGTTTTAAATTCGTATATTATGCAGTCAGCATATGAATTGTTCGACTTAATAAAAAATATTATCAATGAGAATGGAATCTTCAACTTCTTAGTCTAAGCTTCAGTCTTGGTCTTATTTATTTATGGAAATTTATTTAAAAATAATTCAGTTCATGCTTGCGCCTGCGGTGATGATATCAGCGTGCGGCTTGCTTTTACTCGGGATAAATAATAAATACTCAATTATCGTGAATCGAATTCGTCTGCTTAATGATGAGAGACGGCGCTGCACTTTGAAACTCCGAGACGGCAAGGAGCTTGACTATCTTGAATCGGTAAGACTTGAAAGTATTATTCGACAGCTTAAACAACTCAAAGAGAGATTGCACTTAGTTCGTAACTGCGTTATGTCTTACTCAACAGCGATATTTTTATTTATAGTCACGTCATTATTGATTGGGCTGGATGTTTTATTTGATTTTAAGATGACAATGTTTTTCATGGTATCTACTTTTGTATTAGGAATGACAGCCGTAGGCATAGGAAGTCTTATTGCCCTCCGCGAAACTATGAGAGGATATGAAATTGTTGAGTTTGAAATAAAAGCAGAGGAATAATTATTATCAAATTAATCACAGGTTTAATTATGTCACGAAAAATTTGGTTCCTTATCTTTTCACTCGCCGTCTTAAAAGTTTCTTTTTCACAATCTGCAGCCGATCTAATCAAACAAGCCGACGATTTAATCGAAGTGAAATTCGACAATGTAAATCAGCTAAAAGTCATGGAGCAGGCTTACAAACTTGAACCCAACAACTTTGAAGTTTTATGGCGGATGTCGCGCGCATATGTCGACTACGGAGAACATCTGCCCGACAAAACCGATGCGGAAAAAGACCAGCAGTTAAAGCAGTATGAAAAATCCTTAGAGTTTGCTAACAAATCGATTAATGTAAATCCAGGAAGCATGATCGGCTATCTTCACCGTGCGATCGCAAATGGAAGAATAGCGCTTTTTAAAGGTGTATTTAAAGCTATCAGCCTGGTTAATTCTGTAAAAGCCGATCTTGAAAAAGCAATTAAGCTTAACAATGGCGGAAATAATCATCAAAGTGTTGCACATTATGTTTTAGCGAGAGCTCACGCTGAAGTCTGCGAGAAACCATATCTGATAAGACTGCCTTTAACACTTGGATGGGGTGATCGTGATGATGCCACCGAACAGTATGAAACAGCAATTAAGCTGCGTCCAAATTTTATAATGTTCAGAGTTGATGCTGCAAAGAACTATATCGAGCTTGAAGAATGGCAAAAGGCAAAAAATCATTTATATGCTGTTCCAAATTTTCCTAACCTTGATGAGGACGATGAAACTTACAGAGTCGAAGCAAAACAATTGTTAGAGAGAATAAAATCGAGGTAAAAGATACTATCTAAACATCTCGACTAAGTACAAGCTGATACTTGGAATATAAGATATTAATATCAAAGCGAACAAAAGGATCAGTGTAAATGGGATCGTCGATTTAATCACAAAACCGATTTTCTTTTCGAAGATGCTCGATGCGACAAAGAGATTCAATCCCATTGGCGGGGTAAGATACCCTATCTCCATATTTACAATGAAAATAATCGCGAAATGAACCGGATCGATTCCGAATTCAACTGCCATTGGACCAAGAAGCGGACCGACTATTAAAATCGCTGACATTATATCCATAAAGCAGCCGAGAATCAGTAAAAAGATATTTACAACGATTAGAAACATTAAAGGCGAATTTACAAATTCGCTCATCCAAACTGCTGCTTGATAAGGGACTCTTTCTAATGCCAGGAACTGATTAAAACTTATTGCGACAACAATAATTAAAAACAATGTCCCCATCATCGAGGTGCTTTGAATGAAAATTGAAGGAATATCTTTTATTTTTAAGTCTTTGTGAATAAAGGCTTCAACAACAAAGGCGTATACAACTGCTGCCGCCGCTGCTTCGGTAGGGGTAAAAAATCCGCTGTAAATTCCACCGAGAATAATGATCGGCAATAGCAGCGCTAATATCCCGCTCTTAAATGAAGAGACAAACTGATTGAAAGAAAAATCAATTTTTATTTCATCGACATTTTTTTTCTGCGTGACCACTGAGTACGCCATTAACAACAAGCCAATCATTAATCCGGGAAGTACGCCGGCAATAAAAAGATCGGCAACCGAAACGATATGCGTCGGCGTAGAAACAACAATGGCATATATAATCATCGGGATACTTGGAGGAATTAAAATCCCAAGCGAGCCTGCGGACGTAATCAATCCTAGTGAAAAATTCTCCTTGTAATTTTCTTTAATTAAGGCAGGAAACATCATTGTTCCAATAGCAATAACTGTCACAGGCGACGAACCGGAAATTGCTGCAAAAAAAAGACACGCAAATACAGCTGTGACTGCAAGCCCTCCGCGCATCCATCCGACAGTTGCCTTAGCAAAATCAATCAATCTTTTTGCGATACTGCCATGCGTCATTATCTGTCCCGCAACTAAGAAAAATGGAATGGCGAGCAGAACATCTTTATTTACCGCATTAAACATATCGGCAATCATCTCAGTCAGCATTCCATCGCCGAGGAAGTAAATAGATCCGATCGTTACAATTGAAAGAACAACAAAGAGAGGCGTTCCGATTACTATACAGATAAGAGCGACAAGAACAATTAAATATTCCATTATTTATCCAAGCCTTTCTTAGATAATTCTTCCTTGCTTCCTGCACCGACCGAAGAAATTTTTCCTTGAAATATCTGAATTGTAATGCCTATGAATCTCGCTGCAACAACCACGAGCGATAACGGAATAATTACCTGAACTATCCAAAGAGGAATGTTAAGCACCAAAGAAGTTTCTGCAAATTCTCTTGTTTCTGCGACATAAATAAATCCCAGATAGGCAAGAAATAAAGTAATTGCGAATACAACTATATTGACGAACAATGAAACGTACGGCAGCACCTTCTTAGGAAATATTTTTTCGGGGATACCAACGACTAAATGCTTGTTCTCTTTGGTTGCATAAGATGCGCCTATAAAACCGACCCAGATCATCAAAAACGCAGCTAACTCTTTTGCCCAGATAAATCCGCTGTCGAAGAATTCGCGCAGCATGAAATCAAAAAATACAACAAGCGTCATTACGCTTATCGCAATAACCAAAAACACCTTTTCAAACTTGGCAAAATAATTATCAATCGCTTCAAGTACTTTGATCATTTACTGCCAGATTTCTTCCTGAATTCGATCAAAGCATTTTGAACCTTGTCGTAAAGTGACGCACCTACAATATTTTTGAATTTTGGATGAACAGGCCTTGCAAGTTTGGCGAATTGCTCTCTCTGAGCTTCCGACATTTTTTGAACTTTGACGCCATCCTTCTCGAGTATTTTTATAATTTCAGGTTCTATCTCCCGCACACCGGTTCTTCCGAGTTTCGCTTCAAGTTTTTGATCACCGAGTAGAATTCC
The DNA here is from genome assembly GCA_964571865.1 of uncultured Ignavibacteriaceae bacterium. Lineage (GTDB taxonomy): Bacteria > Bacteroidota > Ignavibacteria > Ch128b > Ch128b > JAHJVF01. The sequence continues at coordinate 7,806 of CAZNDS010000053.1, forward strand.
TTGAATATCTTGCGGAAGTGAATCAAAAAACTTTTTATTATAAATGATAACTCCTGGCTGATACATGTGTCCTGAAATTACGAAATGATTAACGCTTTGGTACCAGCCTGTGGCAGAAGTGAATAATGTTGAGTTGTCAAATCCATCTACAAGTCCTGTTTGAAGAGCGCTCATTACTTCGGGAATAGATATTGGAACTGGCGATGCACCAAATGCTTTCCACATTTCAATGTGTATTGGACTTTCCTGCGATCTGATTTTTAGTCCTTTTAAATCACTGGGGGCAAGAATCGGTTTACCCTTCGAAGCAAAATGTCTCCAGCCATTCTCATTCCAGCTGTGCAATACAAATCCTTTGTTTGAGAGAATATCTGAATATGGCTTAAACACTACATCGTCAAGAATGTAATCGACCTCTTTTTCGTTTAAGAACAAGTATGGCAATTCAAGAAGCTGAAGTTCTGGAACAAGAGATGTGACTGCACCGACGCTCCCTCCCCATGCCTGAATTCTTCCCCGCTGCAATGAGCGAAGTGTTTCAATTTCTCCGCCGAGCTGTCCGCTTGTGTATGTTACTAATTTCACCCGGCCTTTGCTTTCCTTTTCAACTCTTTTTTTCATATCCCTTAATTGATCTGACCAGGGAGTGCCGTCGGGAGCAATAGTGGCTAATCGTACTTCATATACTTCCTGAATAAGCGGCTTGCTTCCGTAAAAAGTCAGTGAAATAAAAAAGATAATTAAGAATGAAAAAGTGATCTTATTTGAAAAATTCATCTACTCTCTCCAAAAGTTTTTTGGCGTGTTCCTGCTCGTATTTATTTTCCGGCGTTATCTCCGGTATAATATCGTACGGAGTATTAATAACATACTGAAGCTGATTGACAAAAGTCTCTCGGTCTTGTGCTTTCGTGGCATAATATTCGGCAAACAAAGTTCTTGTTCCAAAGTAATTTGGCGCAAGTTCAATTGATTTTTCAAAATGAAATTTTGACAAGTTTAGATCGCCTCCAGGCACCTTTGTTGGCAGTGCACCGAAAAACCTATCAGCGGCTCCAAAGAAAAAGTTTCTGTCAAGATCAAAAACTCTTTGATTGTATGCTTCGATTTTTGATTTATTGCCTAATCTAATCAGCAGATTCTTCTCGGCAGCCCATTTCCCCAGATTTGCGCCTGTCCAATATATAACTTCTATACCATCGATACCAACACCTTGCAGCGCTTTCTTTTCATCTTTTGTATCTTGATAAATCTTTCTGAATTCAGGAAATATTCCAAGAGTTCTTTCACCGACTTCAAGACCTTTTGTGAATAATTCGTCTTTCTTATCTTGATCGGACTCTACATAATTTGCTACTAAATAATAAGCCCTCGAAAGACGTGCAGCGAGATTTACGTCAGTTGGATCGACTTCCGCTGCGGCAATATATGCTGTGAGCATTTCACGAGCTTTTTCCGGAGTCCCCCTTTGCTCCCATAGTTCATCGGCAAGAGATCTCGCACTTGCTTCTCCTTCCACTTTAACTTCAGGCGCTTTGGGCTGAGCTTGTTCTTCAAGAAAAACTGTTTTTCGGCCCGCACATGAAGTCAAAAAGTGAGAAGATATTAGTAGTAAAAATAGAACTGGACTTAAAAACTTTTGTGTTTTCATGATTCCTCCTAAAATGGGTTAAATTTCAAGTCAACGTAACAATACTTTAAGATAACTGATCAAATATTGAAATTGCCATAATAAATGTCAAGGATTGATTTAATATTATTAAACGAAATAAGAGTTTGCGAAGTCTATCATTAATAGACCCTAACTCTAATGCTAGGATTTCACAAAATTGAATAGGAAAGCATACTTTTCTATATTGCACGCATCTTATTCTAGATTTTTATAAGTGATATAAAACAAAAAAATATTTCTATTTATTGATTAAATGAAAACCGAACTTTCAAAAGTATATTCATCAAACGAAGTTGAAGATAAATGGTTAGGGAAAATATGTTGCTTGACTTGAATAGTAGTTAAGGTTGCGAATAAAGCCTATTTAATAAAGAACCTTAAACGAAAATGCGGAGAACGTTTTATTTTATAAAAATTCAGTTTTGAAATTATTCGTATCAGATTCAACCTTGAGCAAATCATAAATTCTTTTTTGCCGGATACTAAACTTCTCAATATTTAC
>CAZNDS010000053.1:10079-15321 GCA_964571865.1 uncultured Ignavibacteriaceae bacterium
TTTGGCTGTAAAGTGATGCCCTCTCTTTTTTGTGCTTTATGAGCAAGATTTCTTGATAAATTCATAAAAGCATTTTTACTTTCTATTAACTTTTCAATTCGCCGCTTTGCAGATGAAAATGAGTGCATCTCAATTCCTAATTGCCTTGAGATTTTTTCATAATTTTGAAAAGAAAGCATTCCTAATTTATTGTTCTCCCCTACCTGCTCAAGGTCCCAATGCAATGCATCTGATTGATAATTTGCAATCATATTAATTTTTTCGAAAAGATAATTATAATCAAATCTTTGTTTTGTAATCTTATTTTTATATCGATTGCTTTTTTCTGCATCTACATAATACGCTATTATAACAAACACCCCCAAAAGACTCATCAAAGATATTGTATCCCACTGCAAGAAATCTCTATCCCCGTCTATTCCTTCATCTTTGTAAAACGGAATGATTGTTATTCTTTTACCAGTAAATGAGAGTGTGTTATAAACTCGAGCATAGGGATAAGATCGAGTCCTTTTAGCTGAAACCCACCAACTAACAGCAACTTTATTATTGTCCTTTGACTTTAATATAAATTGTGAATTCGTTGTTATTGCTAATGATAAATCTGTAATAATGAATTCAGGTAACTCTTTGCATAGAAATGGACGGTACTTGATTCCCGTTATTTTTGCTTCAACTTGCATCGCAATAAATTTAAACGGCTAACCTATTTTCGGATTTATTCTTTTCAAAAAATCTATACTTACCTTCTTTTCTTTCAATTATTTCAATTGAATCCTCTGGATTAAAAAGATCCGTGATGCCATTAAAACCTAATTTTATTCTTATAGTAGGTTCCAAATCTCTAATTATTTCAATCCCACAACTATTACGTTTTAATAACCTGGAAATTTTCATTGTTGTTCCACTCCCACAGAATGGATCGAGGACTGTCTCGCCAACATAAGAAAATAATTTAACAATGCGATAGGCTAGTTCATCTGGGAAGGCAGCAATGTCTTTTTCAAGTATTGATCCAGGTAATACGTTGGTCATCTCCCATAACGTCATGAACCACTTATTTTTTGAAATTCATTTTTATCAATTTTTGATGCTTCTCTTATTTTCTGATTGATTGATTTATAATCAAATTTTCCTTTTTGAAATATCAAGATACTTTCGAGTAGATTATCTGGATAAAAATACATTGGATAAGGATTTTGTAATATCACCCCACTTCTTTTACTGATTCTGAGATATCCTTCTGGTTTTTTCCAAATAATTCTATCTCGGTAACGGAACCCAGCTTCTTGAAAAATTTTAGTAGCATCGGCAGTAATGGGATATTTTTCACCGTTAATCAGCATATCATCGATATTTAAAACAGCGATACGGCCTTCTTGTAGAACTCTAAATGTTTCTTTTGCAAATCTTTTAAGCACTCCTAGATATTGATCGTAATTTTTAAATATGCCTTCGTAATCGAACGGAGCATTAAAATAAGGAGGTGAAGTCAACATTAAATGAATACTATCATCACTCAATTCCTCCATGCTCATGCAATTCCCAAATATAATTTTATGGTGCGTTTTCATTCTGTTCTAGTATTATTTACTTAATAAATTCTGTACAAAGATAATATAAATGTTAAGAATATAAATTTTAAACTTAGGTCAATCGTTATTGGCCTGATGGTTTAATTTATTTTTACAAATATCAATCCTACCTTTATATTGTAACAGACAAGCAAATTGTTCCAGCTTCATCATTTTTCCTTATATTTGCTCTTTAAGAAAATGTATTTCTAATAACATGACCCATGATATTCAAGAATTGACAAAAACATATAATCCATCAAATGTCGAAGATAAATGGTATTCTTATTGGGAAAGCCAAAATTTATTTCACGCAGAAGTTGATCATTCAAAGAAGTCTTATTCAATCGTAATTCCACCGCCGAATATCACAGGCAGTCTAACGATGGGACATATCTTGAACAACACGCTTCAAGATATTTTCATCCGATGGAAAAAAATGCAGGGTTTTAACGCATGCTGGGTCCCGGGAACTGACCACGCTTCAATTGCAACAGAATCAAAAGTAACTCAATCTCTGAAAGAAAAAGGAATTGATAAAAAGAAAATCGGGCGTGAAGAATTTTTAAAACACTGCCAGGAATGGAAAGAGCTTTACGGTGGGATGATACTTAAGCAGCTTCGTAAGCTCGGAGTTGCATGCGATTGGGAACGGCTTAGATTTACGATGGATGATGACTACTATAGATTAGTGATTGAATCTTTCGTTGACCTTTATAAAAAAAGCTTCATTTACCGCGGGCTGCGAATGGTGAATTGGGATCCTCAGTCTCAATCTGCAATTTCCGATGAAGAAGTAATTTATCAGGAAGTCAACGGAAAGCTTTGGTATTTTAAATATCCAATAAAAGACAGCGATGAATTTGTGATAGTTGCAACCTCTCGACCTGAGACAATGCTTGGTGATACAGGAGTTGCAGTTAATCCAACCGATGAAAGATATAAAAACCTTATAGGCAGGAAAGTGATTTTGCCTCTCGTCGGACGCGAAATTCCGATCTTTGCCGACGAATATGTCGATAAAGAATTTGGAACAGGCTGTGTGAAAGTTACTCCTGCACACGACCCGAATGATTTCGAAATGAGCAAGCGCCACAATTTGCAGGTCGTTAACATTCTCAATCCCGATGCAACTCTAAATTCAAATGCACCGAATGAATTTGCCGGACTTGATAGATTTGAAGCCCGCAAAAAAGTTGTCAAACGATTAGAAGGAGAAGGTTTTCTCGTTAAGATTGAGGATTACAAAACAAACATCGGCTATTCCGAACGCGGAAAAGTTCCTATAGAGCCGTACCTTTCTGAACAATGGTTTATGAAAATGGACAAGCTGGCAGAGCCGGCTGTAAAGTCCGTTGAAAATGGTGAAGTTAAATTTCATCCGGATAGATGGACAAAAGTCTATCTAAATTGGATGAACAATATTCGCGATTGGTGCATCTCTCGCCAGCTTTGGTGGGGACATAGAATTCCCGTTTGGTACTGCGTCGGAGATGATAAGTGTAAATTAGAATGTAAAGAACCGATCGTCTCGGTTGAACATCCGGGAAAATGTCCTCACTGCGGCTCAAAAAATTTGCGTCAGGATGAAGACGTTCTCGATACATGGGCATCGAGCTGGCTTTGGGCACACGGTGTTTTTCGAACCGAAGAGGAACGGAAATATTTCTATCCGACTGATACTTTAGTCACGGCACCGGATATAATATTTTTCTGGGTGGCACGAATGATTATCGCCGGGCATGAATTTATGGGAGCGATTCCATTCAAAGATGTTTATTTCACAAGTGTAATTCGCGATGAGAAGGGAAGAAAGATGAGCAAGTCGCTCGGTAATTCTCCCGAACCGCTTGAAGTGATTGAACAATACGGTGCAGATGCTCTTCGTTTCACCGTAATTTATTTAGCTCCGCTTGGACAAGACGTTCTTTTCTCAGTAGATAAATGTGAAATCGGAAGAAACTTCGCGAACAAGATTTGGAATGCCGGAAGATTCCTTTTGATGAACAGAGAGAATATTTCAGTCGACGAAAAACTTTTAAATTCGCATCTCGATCTTGCAGATAAATGGATATTGAGCAGATTAAATTCAACCATTCAAACTTTGAACGACTCACTTTCGCAATTCAGAATCAATGATGCGTCAAAGCAAATTTACAATTTTATCTGGAGCGATTACTGCGATTGGTATATCGAGTTTATAAAAAATCGCATCAATTCAGAATCTGACGATGAAATTAAATCTGCAGTTTTAACGCGATCAATTTGGGTTTATGAAAATATATTGAAGCTTCTCCATCCAATAATGCCTTACATTACAGAAGAAATTTGGCAAGCAATTGCCGTCCGAAAAGAGGACGAAAGCATAATGACCTCAGCATTTCCAATCGTTGATCAATCCCTAATTAAGCCATTTGTCGAAGGCGAAATGGGATTTCTGCAAAACATTATCACTTCTGTTAGAAATATTCGCGGAGAGATGAATGTTCTTCCATCGAAATCTTGTGATGCTGTAATCAGAACTGAAAATAAAAAGTTTGAAGAGATTGTAAATAATTATTCACTCTATCTTCAGAAACTTGCGAGAGTTGAAAACATCACAGCTGGAAAAGATGTTACAAGACCAAAACATTCATCATCGGCAGTGATGAAGGGAGTTGAAGTTTTCGTTCCGCTCGAAGGATTGATCGATATAGAAGTTGAGCGTGAAAGATTGAAAAAAGAATCAGAACGTCTTCAAAAGCTCTTGGATGGTGTAAATAAAAAGCTCTCGAATGAAAGCTTTACTTCAAAGGCGCCAAAAGAAGTAATCGAAAAAGAAAAAGAGAAACAGCATAATTTTTCTACATCGCTTGAAAAGGTGAAACATAGTTTGGAAATGCTGGAGAATTAAAACTTAAAATCATAGTATGATAAGTAATCGTTAAAGGTTAATTGTTAATCGGATGCGAGAAAATGATAACGTTTTTCAGTCATACGTTTTTTCACTGATTAAAACTTCTTAAGCAAGCATTAATAAATAAAGACGAAAACCCATAAAAGCATCATCCCTATTCGATTAATATAAAATATGATATGACTATGGAAATATTTAACAATCATAAGAAACTGATGAAGATTGCTTGCCCAATTTCTCAAACGATTAACTATTAACGATTAACTTTTTCATCACATTTTATTAAGAGGCCTCATGAACATTTACGAACTCATCGGTGGTATTGCGGTGACATTAAGTTGTTTGAACCTCATACCTCAGGTTATTAAAGGATTCAAAACAAAAAGTGTAAAAGATATTTCATGGATATTTGTGCTTATGATTATCGTTGCTACGGTGCTTTGGTTCATTTACGGAACTTATCGGAACGATTGGGCAATAATGGTTACGAATGCGGTTATTTTTTGTATGGCGGTTGTTATGCTGATTCAGAAGTTTGTTTACAGGTAATTTGTGTAATCAGTGGCAAATTTTTTAGCCACTAATTATCACGAAAATCACGAATGCTAAAAATTTAGGAGGTTGCTACGAAAAAAAGCAGATTAGTCTTTGTCCATCTTCTTCGCGGGTGAGCACTCATCGTAATGATCGAAGTCTACGTTTTTAATGCATTCATGTTGGGCGAGTTGCGTGAAACTGTCTGGTTCAAGATTCTGAGTTTTACTAATGGACT
>CAZNDS010000054.1:0-15250 GCA_964571865.1 uncultured Ignavibacteriaceae bacterium
AATAACTTATTGTATTCAAATAAGTTAACTAATGTTTTTTCTAATGGCGGTCATCAGAAATTGTTACCTAATGACAAATTTGGGTTAATTTCATCACGGAAAACCGTGAATGAAAATACGACTTTCCGCAACCTCCCGACTATCTAATATTGATTATTACATAAAAATAAATCATTTACAATCGGCATTATTATTGAAACAGTTACAAAATTGAAAAGGATGAGTTATTCAATTTCAAAATATCAAGTGACACTGCATGGCGAGATAATAGAAACATTTGAAAATCAAGGAAGACAATTCGCCAAAATCTCGATCGCGCCAACTTATTTAGATATCCCAACCGAAACTCTAAATGAAGTTCACCTCGGAGAAAAATTAAAGTTAGAAGTTAAGTTCTTAATTGAGAATATAGAGAATGATCCTTTTTGGGAATCATAAAACTAAAAACCTGTTCAATAAAATCGATAGCAAAATACTTTTGCATCCAATTAATCTAGAATTTTTAATCATTTAAATGGAGGAAATAATGAATGAAAAGCCTGTAACTTACTGGGAACAAATGCAGGCGCATGGTTACAACAGAAGAGATTTTCTCAAATTCTGCGCATGGATGTCCGCATTCATTGGTATTGAGGCAAGCGGTGTTGGGAAAGTTGTTCATGCGATGGAAACTAAGCCAAGAATACCAGTGGTATGGTTTCATTTTCAAGAATGTACTTGCTGCAGCGAGTCGTTCATAAAAACTGCTCATCCAATTGTAGCTGACATTGTGCTGGATAAAATCTCGCTCGACTATACAATAACTCTGCAGGCTGCAGCCGGGCATCAAGCTGAAGAAGCGCTTCACAACACAATGAAAAAATACAAAGGCGAATATCTCATGCTTGTCGAAGGTTCCGTTCCGGTTAATGATGATGGGATCTATTGCTGCATCGGCGGGCGTTCTTCGATTGAAATTATCAAAGAAGCAGCCGCAGGGGCAAAAGCCGTTGTTGCATGGGGAAGCTGTGCATCGAATGGATGTATACAAGCAGCAAGTCCGAATCCAACCGGAGCCAAACCTGTATCAAGCGTAATTAATGGTAAGCCAATTATTAACGTTCCTGGATGTCCGCCGATTGGTGAAGTAATGTCTGGCACGATAGTACATCTATTAACATTTGATAGAATACCACAGCTTGACGGCTTAGGAAGACCAAAAGCATTTTATTCTCGCAGAGTGCATGATACATGCTATCGCCGTCCGAATTATGATGCGGGACTTTTTGTCGACACGTTCGATGATGAAAATGCAAAACGGGGTTATTGTTTATATAAAATGGGATGCCGAGGGCCTGTTACATACAACGCTTGCGGCGTAACACGCTGGAACGAAGGTGTGAGTTACCCAATTCAATCCGGTCATGGATGTATTGGATGCAGCGAAGCAAACTTCTGGGATAACGGTCCTTTCTATAGACATTTGCCTTCATTCCCTGGATTTGGAATTGAAACCACAGCAGATAAAATCGGTGTAGCTGTAGGTGCAGTCACTGCAGCCGGCATTGTTGCTCATGCAGTTTCAACGAATATCAGAAAAAGGAAATTGATCAGGGAAGGAATCAATAACAACAATGTCGCCGCTGAAGAAAAAGGAGGTAAATCATGAGCAAGAGAATTGTAGTTGATCCAATCACCAGAATCGAAGGTCACCTCAGGATTGAAGTTGAAGTTAAAGACGGAAAAATTGTCGATGCATACAGCTCGGGAACAATGGTACGCGGTTTCGAAATTATTCTGAAAGGGCGTGATCCTCGCGATGCGTGGGCATTCACAGAGCGCGCCTGCGGTGTTTGTACGACCGTTCATGCACTCGCCTCAGTAAGAACAGTGGAGGATGCTCTGAACACTAAAGTCCCGCCGAATGCCGAACTGATAAGAAATCTAATGTTCTGCGCACAATATCTTCAAGACCATGTGGTGCATTTTTATCATCTGCACGCGCTCGATTGGGTTGATATTGTAAGTGCATTAAAAGCAGATCCGAAAAAGACTTCCGAAATTGCTCAGTCAATATCCAATTATCCAAAAAGCTCACCGAAATATTTTTCTGATTTACAGAAAAGATTAACCGCATTCGTGAGCAGCGGACAGCTTGGAATTTTTGCCAATGGTTATTGGGGACATCAAGCTTATAAACTTCCGGCTGAAGTTAATTTGATCGGTGTCGCACATTACCTTGAAGCTCTCGAATGGCAGAAGGAAGTAATTAAAATTCATACAATATTCGGTGGAAAAAATCCTCATCCGAATTATCTTGTTGGCGGAGTGCCATGCTCTATAAATATTGATGAAGCGAATGCTATCAATGTAGAACGGCTTGCTATGGTCGGTAAACTTTTAGATGACGCAGAGCAATTTATTGAACAAGTTTATCTTGCCGATCTAATGGCTGTCGCTCCATTTTATTTAGAATGGGGAGGAATTGGCGGCGGACTTTCAAACTATCTGGCATACGGTGATCTGCCGATGCATGGATATAACGATCCGCTGAAATTCAAATTCCCGCGAGGCGTCGTAATGAATCGCAATCTAGGTGAAGTTCATGAAGTCGATGGAAAGGACATCGAACAAATAAAAGAATTCATCGCTCATTCCTGGTATGAATATTCTGATGGCGATAATGCTGGCAGACATCCATGGTCTGGAGAAACAAAATTCAATTACACCGGACCAAAGCCGCCTTATGATCAACTCGATGTCAAAGGTAAATACAGCTGGCTGAAAACTCCCAGATGGAAAGGAAGTCCAATGGAGGTTGGTCCATTAGCGAGATTACTCGTCGGTTACGCTTCCGGCAGTGAAGATATAAAAGAAGTTGTGAACTCCGCATTGAAACAGCTGAATGTACCTGCAGCAGCACTTTTCTCTACACTCGGAAGAACAGCGGCAAGAGGACTCGAAACGCGACTGATTGCAGTCTGGGCAAAAGAATTCTATCAGCAGCTGCTTTCAAATATTAAGAATGGTGATACGAGAACGTTCAATAATGAAAAATGGGATCCTGATACTTGGCCAACCGAAGCTAAAGGTGTGGGCTTAAGTGAAGCTCCTCGAGGTGCTTTGGCACATTGGATAGTAATTAAAGATAAAAAAATTGATAACTATCAGTTAGTCGTTCCATCGACATGGAATGGTTCTCCGCGCGATGCAATGGGACAAATGTCTTCATACGAAGCTGCATTGATCGGAACTCCTGTGAAAAATCCCGAACAGCCGCTCGAAATTCTCCGAACGATTCACTCATTCGATCCATGTATTGCTTGCGCTGTTCATCTGTACGACGAAAAGGGAACTTATGTACATCAGCTTCAGACATTTTAGGAGGAAAAGATGAAAGAAAAAATAACTCGTGAATATGTCTGGCAGCTTCCTGTCAGGTTTTTTCATTGGCTGAATGCTTTTTGCATAGTTGTTCTTGCAGTCACCGGATACATGATAGGAAGTCCTCCTGCTGTTCAAAGCAGTGCAGAGGCTTCTTTCGGATATTGGTTCGGGACAATTCGATTTGTCCATTTTGTTGCTGCGTTTCTCTTCTTCTTCAATTTCCTTTTTAGAATTTATTGGGGATTCGTTGGAAATAAATATTCTGACTGGCACAATTTTATTCCGACGAAGAAAGAGCAATTCAATGAAATGGTCGAAGTCTTAAAAGTTGATATACTTCAGACGAAAGCAAGTCCACTGAAATCAATCGGGCACAATTCTTTAGCCGGATTGACGTACTTCTTAACGTTTTTAGTTTTCCTTTTCCAATCGGCTACTGGATTTGGAATGTATGCTGCGATGAGCAATTCCTGGCTGCCGCAATTGTTTGCATGGATTGTTCCATTGATGGGAGGAGATTTTGCCGTGCGTCAGTGGCATCATGTGATGATGTGGGTTTTCATCATCTTCACTATGATTCATGTTTATCTTGTTTTCTACCATGATTATGTAGAACGGAGGGGTGTGACTTCTTCGATGGTAGGAGGGTGGAAGTTTATAGATAAGCACGATTAATTACCTCCGCGAATGCATGCTCGATTAATAAGGCGGGATTTTTTCCCGCCTTTGTTTTATCTTGAACTTCAAATCATGGAAACAAGTAAAATTTTAATCCTCGGTGTAGGTAATGTTCTAATGGGAGATGAAGGAGTCGGCGTTCAAGCAATCAATGAACTATCGAAAGTCGATCTTCCACAAAATGTCGAATTGCTTGATGGAGGAACCGGCGGCTTCCACTTATTGTCATATTTCGAGGACTATCCAATAATAATTTTAATCGATGCAGCATTGGATGGTTTGCCTGCGGGTCATGTTGGTGTTATCGAACCAAAGTTTGCTTCCGATTTCCCTAAATCACTTAGTGCTCACGATATAGGATTGAAAGACCTGCTCGAATCTGCGCAGCTGCTGAACTCCTTTCCGAAAATATATTTGATCACAATCTCAGTTAATCAAATCCAAAATATGAAGATGGAATTGTCTGAAGAAGTTTCGGGTGCAATTCCAACTGTGCTCGAAGAAGTAAAAAAGATAGTTGAAAAATTAATTTAAATTTCGGTGTGGAATATTCTTTTCGAATTCCATTCCTTATGATAATCTTTATTATTTGATATGTGAAAACCTGACATCTACTAATTGCGTAATTATGTAGAAATTCTCTAAAATTTTTCCGAATTTTGTATTGGAATAATTTAACAACCAACCGTTATCAGGAAATAATGGCAGTAATAAAACCTTTCAAAGCATTAAGACCAGTAAAAGAAAAAGCACATCTTGTCGCAAGCGTCCCATATGATGTTGTAAATAGAGATGAAGCGTCAGAACTTGCAAGTGAAAATGAGATTTCACTGCTCAGAGTAACTCGATCCGAAATAAATTTTGAACCGTCGATTAATCCCTATTCAAAAGAAATTTATCAAAAAGCCAAATCTAACTTAGATGAACTCCGCGAAAAAGCTCCTCTGATTGTCGATGATCTTTCCAAATTTTATATATATCAATTGATAATGGGGGAACAAAAACAAATTGGTATCGCAGCAGTATTCTCTGTCGATGATTATGACAACGACATCATTTTAAAACATGAAAAAACACGGCGTGAAAAAGAAGATGATCGAACAAATCACATATTAACAACAGAAGCACAAACTGGCCCTGTTTTTCTAACTTACAAAGACCGCATCAAAATTGACGATGCTGTCTCAAAAATTGTATCAACTGATCCGGAATATGATTTCAAAGCCGTGGATGGTGTTCGACATACAATTTGGATAGTTCCCGAAAATTTAAGTGATCTGATTATAAACGAAATTAAATTAACCGATAAAATTTACATCGCTGATGGTCATCACCGTGCAGCAAGTGCAAGCCGTGCGCGTGCTAGTAAGAAAGATTTGAATCCAAATCATAATGGGACAGAGGATTACAACTTTTTCATTGGTGTGTTATTCCCTGCGGGTCAACTGAAAATACTTCCTTATAATCGAACCGTAGTTGACTTGAATGGACTTAATGAATCCGATTTTCTTGAAAAGATTAAAAAGAATTTCACTTTGAATGAAACGTCTTCGTCTTCACCAGTTAATGCTAAAAATATTGGAATGTATCTCAATAAAAAAAGGTATAACCTTCAACCGAATGAAAACGTGAAGCGATCGACAAATGTCGGAGAAAATCTTGATGTGAGCATACTTCAAAATTATCTTCTCGATCCGATTTTGGGAATTGATGATCCAAGAACGAACAAACGTGTAGATTTTATCGGAGGAATCCGAGGAACATCAGAGTTGGAAAAATTAGTTGATTCAGGAAAAGCTGCTGTAGCATTTTCTATGTTTCCGGTTTCGGTTGGAGATTTGATGAGTATATCCGATGCAGGAGAGATCATGCCTCCTAAATCGACTTGGTTCGAGCCAAAATTAAGAGATGGGCTTTTAATACATTTAATTTAATAAATAAAAAGTAATTGAGGTTAAAATGACAAAAAGAGTATATAACTTTAATCCAGGCCCGGCAGTTCTACCGGAATCAGTATTGGAAGAAATGAAAAAAAATCTTGTTTCACTTCCAGGAGTTGGTATGTCTGTTCTTGAAATTAGTCACAGGTCGTCCACATTTGAAAATATGCTGAATGGTGCAATTGAAGATATGCGCACTCTCGCTAACATTCCTAAAAATTATCATATAATATTTGTCGGCGGGGGAGCGAGCACACAATTTTCGATGATACCGATGAACTTCATGCCGCCGGCAAATAAAGCAGACTATATCGTTACTGGTGCCTGGTCAAAAAAAGCTGTGAAGGAAGCCAAACGAATTGGAACCGTGAATATTTCAGCAACAACAGAATCTGAAAACTTCAAACGAATTCCAAAACAAAATGAAATGAAATTCGATACGGAAGCATCTTATCTTCATTTTACATCGAACAATACGATTTTCGGTACGCAGTTTTTTACAGAACCAGAAGTTGGAAATGTCCCATTGATCTGCGATGCAAGTTCTGATATTTTCTCACGTGCAGTTGATTTTTCAAAGTACGCTGCTGTTTATGCCGGGGCGCAGAAGAATTTAGGTCCCGCTGGTGTCACTTTAGTAATTATTCGTGATGATATGATGGCTCGTTGTTCAGATTCACTTCACACAATGTTGAATTACAAAACGCATGTAGAAAATAACTCACTCTATAATACACCGCCAGTGTTCGGGATTTATGTTATCGGATTGGTTTTAAAATGGCTTTTGAAAAACGGCGGAATTGATGCAATGGCAAAACTTAATGATGAAAAAGCAAAATTGTTGTATGACTGCATCGACAACTCTGATGACTATTACAATGGACACGCAGAAAAAGACAGCCGCTCGAAAATGAATATTCCTTTTAGACTCCCTTCCGAAGATCTCGAGAAAAAATTTGTGAAAGAATCAGCCGAAGCTGGATTTGCCGGATTAAAAGGGCATCGTTCTGTTGGAGGTTTACGTGCATCAATTTACAATGCTTTTCCGCTTCAAGGAGTTAAAGACTTAGTCGAATTCATGAACGAATTTCAGAGAAAAAATTCATAATACAGTTTTCGGAATATGTGAGCTGTCCTGATTCTCTAATTGGGATAGCTTTTTTATTTTGAAGAAATAAGGAGACAAAATGTTAAAGGAACAAATTCTTAAACTTCAAACCAGCCAAAGCTTTCCATCAATATCTATTATGCTTCCAACACATCGAAATTTTCTAGACACAGAAAAAGATAAAATAGTGTTAAAGAATTTGGTGAAAGAATGTGAAACCAAATTAAAGCTGAAGATAAACAAAAGGGAAGTCGATTTTTTTGTTGAAAAGATTCAGAACGTAATATCACAAATAGATTATCATCATTTACTTGACGGATTGGGAATATTTGTAAACCGCGCTGAAGATTTTCTATTTACCTTTCCTTTCAAGGTTCCCAAACTTGCTGTGGTTGATGATACTTTCGTTACAAAGTTTTTGATAAAAAATCTGAACCGAAGAATCCAATATTGGGTACTTTCTCTTGCAGAGAAGCCAACCAGACTTTATGAAGGATTAGATGCTTCATTGGTCGAAGTATTTGGTTCTGGATTCCCGGTTGACATTGATGAAGTGATAGACTTGCATCCCGAAAGACTAAAACATATCTATGAAAGTTTTCAATCTGAAAAATCTCGCCAGTTTATTCGATATGTCGATTCTCAATTCACCGAATTTAAAAAAGAGAGCAATCTCCCGGTTGTGATCGCAGGAGCAAAAAAAACTATTTCAGCTTTTTCGGAATCTGCAGATAGAAAAGATATTATTGGCACAATCTTTGGAAATTTCGATCAGTCAAATATTAAACAGCTCGCAAAATCCGCTTATGAAATTGCATTCAATGATCGCAAAAGAATCCGCGAAGCAGCTTTAGAGAGATTTGAATCAGACTTCACAAGGGGTAAGGCGTGCATGGGATTACTCGAATCTTGGATGCTTGCGAATCAAGGGAGAGTTAAATCCCTCCTTGTCGAAGAAAACTATCATCAACCGGCGCGATTTGAAAACAACATACCAATATTTATTAACAAATCTGAAGGTCCATACGAAATAGATGATTTAGTGGATGAACTTATCGAAGTTGTCTACAGAATGAAAGGGGATGTATTCTTCTACGAAGAAAATAAGCTGCAAAGGTTCCAAAAAGTTGGTGCTGTTCTTCGTTATTAAATTCTAGAGAATTCTCTATGGTTGGTGATGTTGGCTGAATTCTAATTGTTTTATTCCGATAATATGTTAAAAAGTTAAATTGAACAGTCATTTAATTGTTATGTCCTTTATGAGAATTACATGGATTAGTCTTTCGATATTTTTCATCACAAACACTGTTTGTTTATCCCAATATTTTTGGAGTAATCCGTCAATTCAAAACAATAATCTTTATGACGTACACTATTACAACTCCAACACAATTTTTGCCTGCGGTGAATTAGGCACTTTGCTTAAATCAACCGATAACGGATTCACCTGGCAAATCACTCATCGGCTTCAAGACATTTACTCGGATTTGAAATCAATAACATTCACAGATCCATCTAATGGATGGATAGTTGGAGATAATGGTGAAATTATTCGTACATTCGATGGTGGTTATAATTGGTCTCGGCAGTCTTCTCCAACTAATAAGAATTTGAGAAAAGTCTTTGCCCTCCGTTGGGATCGAGCTTGGGCAGTCGGAGAAACGGGAACAATATTATTCGCTCCGAATGGTTATAGTTTCTCATCTCAGACTTCTAGTACAGTAAGGAATTTAAATTCGATATTCTTTGTTGATGATCAAAAAGGATTCGCAGTCGGTGACAGCGGAGTAATGCTTAGGACCTATAATTCCGGAAGCAGCTGGGCGGCGTTTCCTCTTCCTGCAGTGAAGAAGAATATTTACGATATTGTTTTTCCATCATCACTTCGAGGATTTGCTGTTGGAGATTCCGGTCTGATACTTCGTACCACGAACGGCGGCTTAAGCTGGGATATCATTGCCAACTCGATCTCTGTTTCTAATTTTCGTGAAGTATATTTTCGGGACGATAATACTGGCTGGGTAGTCGGAAATGAATCTCGAATATTTTACACAACTAATGGGGGAAATAGTTGGACATATCAAAACAGTCCAACTTGGCGTACATTATTTGGCGTTCATTTCGTATCGAGCCAAGAAGGATTTGCTGTTGGGGATTGGGGAGCAATTCTAAAAACAACTAACTCTGGAACTTCTTGGACACAACTGAACCAAGGTAACGATGAGTACTTAAATAAAAGCTGGTTCATAAATGAAAATGTCGGATGGATTGCCGGTGACCGGGGAGTATTATTAAAAACAACTAATGGAGGATTCAGCTGGACTAAAGTACCAACTTGGAATAGATGGAATCAACCAATGACTGCTGACATAAATGCAATCCAATTTCTTGATGAGAACAATGGATTCGCAGTCGGCGATTCAGGATATTTTTCATATACAACGAACGGTGGGAATCAATGGTTCTTTTACCACTACAATGAATTAAATAAAATGGATGATCTGTTCAGTCTGCATTTCTTTGATTCATACAATGGATGGGTTGTCGGCGGATATTGGAGCCAGCCGGTTTTTCTTAAAACGTCCGACCGTGGACAAAGTTGGTACATTTGGAGACCTTCGGATACTTACCATGCGGCTGTACCTCTGCATGTACAGATGTTGACTTATTCAAGAGGTTGGGCATCCGGAAGAACCGGTGTGTTGCGTTATACAGTTAATGGTGGAAATGATTGGCAGTACTATGATCCGAATTTACTCGGATTTGGTGATTGGCTGAATTGGATTCATTTCATTGATTATAATACTGGATGGACTTGCGGTAAATCCGGAAAGATATTTAAAACCACAAATTCCGGAATAACTTGGTTTGAACAGTATTCTGGAACTAACAAAGAACTCCTTTCAATTGTGTTCGCTGATGAAAATTTTGGAATGCTATGCGGTGAGGAAGGAATAATTCTAAGAACTACCGACGGGGGAAATTCTTGGGTGAATCTTCCAAAAATGGCCAACGGAAGATTGGAATCCATATTCAAGGCAAGTTCATTAACCTGGTACATTACCGGCGACAGAGGATTAATCCTTAAAACGACTAATGCAGGGACTACATTCGTTGAGCTGAATAATCCGATGCCAGAAATATTTGAACTTAAACAAAATTACCCGAATCCATTTAACAGTGCCACAACGATTGAATTTGTTTTGAATAAAACCACAGAGATTGAGTTGGGCTTGTACAACGCGATCGGCAGAAAAGTAGTAACTATAGCACAGGGGACATTCTCATCAGGAAGTCATGTAATCAGTTTTGATACGAAGCATCACGATTTAGATCTCTCATCGGGAGTTTATTTTATTAGACTTACTGCCGGGAATATTCAAAAAACGATCAAGACGATCTATCTAAAGTAAGAATACATCCAGCAAAAGTTTCGTTAATTAATTTATCCAATTTTTAACTATATTTGCTCCAACTAATTTATTTATTGAGGTTTAAATTGAAAATTAAAATTTATTTCATTGCAATTTTAATAATTGCTTTTTCAGCTGTGAATGTTTCTGCACAATGGAATCAGGAATTTCAAATCAGCAATTTTGATTCAAGCAGAGTTGCCGGATGGGTGCCTTTTAAAAAATTGGGAGACAAATGGGAATATCGATTTTATACATTAGACACTTCGAAGTTTGAAATATACAGCTCCCATTATGGCGGTACGGTTCAGTATTCATACAACTTTACTGCCGAAGAGAAAGCCGCTGGAAATCTTCTTTATTCGGTTGGTGTTGATCTAACCGGGGATAACGTTGTTGAATTTTATGTGCTTGCTTATTATGGTACGACGACTATTCGTCAGTCAGTTAAAATATTGAATATCACTTCGAAGGCTACAGTCTTTACTTTGAATGAGCCGAATTTTTCATTTACCGCCCCGACAATTTACGATGTCGACAATGACGGAATACTCGAAGCGGTGTTTGCACGATATGCCTATCCTTACACCGGGGCATATGGATATGTAGTTTATAACACAGGAATTTCAACTTCTGTCGCTGGAACCATTGAACCAATTAAATTTGATTTGAAACAGAATTATCCGAATCCATTTAATCCGCAGACAAATATTGAATTTACACTTGATAGATCTGCACTGACAAAATTGGAGATATTCAATTCAAATGGAGAACGCATTGAAGTTCTTTTCAATTCTTCCTTGCCTGCGGGGAAGCACATCTTTGTCTGGAAGGGTGAAAATTCCCATGGAAGAAAATTGACTAGCGGTGTTTATTTCTACCGCCTTTCGGTCGATGGACATGAGCAAAATAAAAAGATGATTCTTTTAAAGTGAAATTCGACGGATTAATTATCTAGTTTGATACGATGATCAATCCCTGGCTGAATATTCCCGTCGATGACTATGAAGCTCACATGTCTGCTCCGGAGATTGAGCAGCTACAGGCACTCAACAAAATATTTAAAGACACGGTTAGAAAATTCAAACCTCCTTCAATTGCAGTTTTGGGCTGCTGTACAGGAAACGGTTTTGAACACATCGATACGAACATCACAAAGAGAGTGATCGGGATAGACATAAATCCGAGATATCTTTCAATTGTTAAAGAAAGATTTGGTGCATCAATTCCAAATCTCGAATTGATCGAAGCAGATATTTCAAAGGATGCATTTGATTTTCCTCAAGTTGATATGGTGTTCGGTTCGCTCATTTTTGAATATGTGAATGTAGAATCTGCATTTTCAAATATTAAGAAAATGCTGAGTCGGAATGGAAAACTTGCTGTTTGTCTTCAAATGGAAAGTGAATCGTGCGCGGCTGTAACGCCTTCTCCTTATAAAAGTCTTGAAAAATTATCTGATCTTCTGAAATTGGTAAAACCCGATGAGTTCAGGAGAATGGCTCTTCAGCACGGATTCCATGAAATTGATAGTTACGAAGTTCCCCTTAAGCAAGGAAAAAAATTCTTCGTTTCAATCAATTCCCTCTAAGACTGTAAAATTTTTCACCGACTTATCTCATGCACTAATAACTCCGTCAGCTGACGAGTGTGTTGCGGTCCCGACAATGTCGGGATTGGTATTTTAGAAACATAAACTCACCCTAAGTGAGCGTGACCAAAAAGTTCTTTGAACAGCTTTGTGTCTTGGTGTCTTTGTGGCTCTTGTGTTGAATTTGTCTCTTATTCGAAATTTTTCTTTACCACTAAGGCACTAAGACACGAAGAATCACTAAGATTAATTACTATTGGGCCAACCTCAATGATAAACTGGAGCGCAATTACCCCTTCTCTTTCTAACAGAAGGGGCTGGGGATGAGTTCTTATATATTTAATAGTTCTGCAACAGGCTCTCACGGATAACGGTTATAACCTGTTGGAAGCAGAATTAACCAACCGCTATCAAACATCAACCATCAACTAATAACCATTCACCAAATTCCCGCTCTCTTTATCCCTCCAATAGGGAAGCCAGGCAAGTGCTACAGATTTAACTGATATATCAGATTTTTTCGGGCGAATATTAATTTCCTCTAATTCTAATTTATCCGAATCATAACTTTCTGATAAAGTTGTAATCTCTGTTTCAAGTTCACTGTTCAGTTCAGCAATTTGCTGCTCTAATACTTGAATATTTTCTTCAACGTTTTTTACATCCTGTTTTTCTTTCATTGTGCGGGAAGTTTTTGAAATTGTTGTTCCCGCTCTGCCGATGGTTCCCCTTGTAGTTCCGCGCCCAAACAATGCACCAAGAACTGTCGCACCGAGTGAAATTGCCGCATCTATCTTTTGCTGCTGATATTGAGCCGATTGAACACCGAGCTGCTGTTCAGATTTTCGAATTTTCTCTTGAAGTGAATTGATCTTTGATTCATACTTCTTTTTTAGCTTTTCGATTTCGGCATCACGAAGCTCATGGAGCCAATGAGTTAAACGAATTCTGAATTCACGCTCCGACTCGTTCGGTTCTGATGTGTTTTTTGTTAGCTTGTCGGAGAATATATTAATCGATGAGTTCCGGTATAAATGATCCGATAAATCCTTCTCGAGAGAAGTGAATTTCTTCTGTACAGTTATACCCTCCGGAAGATGTGCAAACTCTGCTTCGTCTAACTCTTTCATTTTAGTAAAATCTTCCTCGTGTGCTTCAACAGAATGTGCATCATCCCAATTTATCATTTCCGCAGTGTCGGTCAGATTGAAGAAATGAGTCTCATCCAGCTTTTGGTCGATTTTATACTTCGTTGAAGAAAAGTGAATACTGCTTTTTCCAAACAAATATGGTTTATAGAAAAGATTAGAATTCTCTGATGGCTTGCTGCTTCTTAGTGGAATGAAGAATTGTTCAATTTCATTTGGAATCAATGGCTGCGAGGAAATTGATTCCGCCTTTGATGTTTCAGCCGGTTGAACCGGTGCCGTAACACTTCCTTTCACCTTGTCTTTCATCAATTTAGAAATTTGAACTCTAGTTAAAGGTCCGCTCAAAAACGACATAACCCACCGAGTGTGAAATATAACAGATGAATCTTCATGAACATTATTCATTAAAAATACTCTGCTTTCCAGATTCGAGATCATTTCACCGAGTTCCTTCACATTGACGGCTGCACCGCCGCTTTTTGAGATTGTCTGCAAGCCATCCATTATTCGATTTTTATCCTGTTCGGTTTGCAATCGACCGATAAACCAAGTTCCGATATTTGAAAGTCCCTTGTAATCAAGATCGACAGGATTTTGAGTTGCAAGCACAACACCAACTCCGAAAGCTCTCGCCTGTTTCAGCAATGTCATCATTGGAGTTTTTGACGGCGGATTGGAGGTTGGAGGGAAGTATCCAAAAATTTCATCCATGTACAGAATTGCGCGGAGACTTGTCGTGCCGGATTGCGTCCGCATCCAATTAATCGTCGAATTTAAAAGTAAAGTGACGAAGAACATTCTCTCTCTGTCGCCTAAATGTGCGATAGAAAAAATCGCGTGCTTTGGTTTTCCTTCGGGTGTATAAAGCAAATTTTGGATATCAAGCGGCTCGCCCTGCATCCATGCCGTGAAGCCCGGAGAGGCAAGCAGATTGTTCAGCTTCATTGCAAGTTCGAATCTTTCTTTCGATGGATAGAACGATTCAATGTCGAGCACACCGACTTTCTTCATCGGCGGATTCGAAACTGCGTTGATCATTTCTTCGAGTGAAAGATTTGATTTCTTTTTCCAATAATGCTCAATGATATTTGAGATTAGAATCGTCTCTTTACTTTTTATTGGATCGGCATCAACGCCAATTAAGTTCAATAGTGCCGAACTTACGCCCAAAATACTTTCGCGCAATGAAAATTCATCCGAAAGGATTTTTTCCGATGGAGGATTCAGCGAACTCAGAACTGAAATTTGCTTGCCTGCATCACTGGCGGGAGTGTAAATCTCTGTCGTGACTGTATCCATCAGCTTTTTAATTCTGCCCGGCTCTTGATCCCATTTTGCAAGTCCTTCTTTCCAGTCGGTTGCTTTTTTTATGGCAAGTTCATCAAGCGTGATGCCTTTTCGTTCGGCTTCTTCTTCGCTCAACCAGGCTTTGAAATCACTTGGATTAAGTTCCGGGAAAGTGAGCATTAAATTAGAAAGGTCTCCTTTTGGATCGATGATGAGTGCGGGGATTTTATCAATCGCAGCTTCTTCTAATAATCCGAGACAAAGCCCTGTCTTTCCGCTGCCTGTCATTCCGACGCACATTGCGTGGGTTGTCAGATCTTTTGAATTGTAAAGAAGAAAATTATCCGTAAGCCTTTTTTTTGTTTGGTCGTATTCTTTACCGAGGTAAAATACTCCAAGTTTTTCATAATCTATCATGTTTAATTCCTTTCAAGTTCTTGTTTCATACTTAGATTAGTGCTTTAGTAATACACGCTAGTAATTCGGTTTATCGCCACAAAATCACTAAAGCACAAAATTTCACAAATTCGATTTTCGTGTGCCTTAGTGTCTTCGTGTCTTAGTGGCATTGTTCTTAATATTATTCTTAAATCATATTATCAGTAGAACTTGCCTGCTGAAGCAGTGTATTGCAGATTGTCGTTTTCTTCCAAAGGTCCAAAGATTAGTGCTTTAGTAATACACGCTAGTAATTCGGTTTATCGCCACAAAATCAC
>CAZNDS010000055.1:0-15062 GCA_964571865.1 uncultured Ignavibacteriaceae bacterium
TAGTAATAAACTGCTAAAACTCACTCATTTTCTAATGACAATTCTGGGTTAAATTTTATGAAAACCAATCCACTTGCTACCATAAGAAAAAGACAAACACTGTCGTACGTAGCAGGAATTCTTCTTCTTGTTGGGACGATTTCGTTCGGGCAGGGATGGGCAGATCGAGAATATGGTGTCGGCATCGCCTCTGTCGAGAGTCCGTACCAAGTAAAGCTGACATTCTATACTTCACCATCAAAGCACTCTAGTCGCGTTGCCTTCTTTCAAGCTGAGTCGCTGACGTTCGCAAAGAATAATTTAACTGTACGTTCCTTCGATCAGATGGTTGAGATTTCGTACGATGATATCGGATTCCCGGTTCTGGCATTCAGTCCCGACTCTCAGTGGGTGAAGGTCTCGCTTGATTGCCATGATTTGAAGAACAAAAATATCGGCTGGATTCCGAGGCAGACGGCCGGTCTGAAAGTTCAGTCATGGACGGAGATTCTGAGCAATCGTAGTGCATTTTTCTTCATGAAGCCTGACTGGATCACATTTTATGCCCGACCTGACAAGAGTACTCAGGTTCACCCAACACTCAATCCCCAAGGTTCATCGCCAAGCTATCAGCTCTACCGGAAGCAGATCAAAGGTAGGTGGATGCAGGTGGAATTGGAAACACCATCATCGTTAGGCAAAACCGAGGACGATGTCCTGAAAGAGTATGGCGTGAAACCAACAAAGCGAGTAGTGTGGATTCAG
This sequence comes from uncultured Ignavibacteriaceae bacterium, assembly GCA_964571865.1. Classification (GTDB taxonomy): domain Bacteria; phylum Bacteroidota; class Ignavibacteria; order Ch128b; family Ch128b; genus JAHJVF01. The sequence goes on from CAZNDS010000055.1 coordinate 745, forward strand.
TTTCTCGACGAACGAAACCGTCCGAGAATATTCTACTACACTAGAGGATGTTGATGTGCAAACGGCAGTTAACAGCAAGCATTACGATGCTCACTCTTTTTGAGAATAGAATTATAGTGCTCACTCCATCCCGTCCGCCACAAGGAATAAGTCATTTATAGTGGCGGAACGGGACGGCGTGCTTGGCGCACACATTATCGGTCAGGTTTAAAAGACAACAAAACAAACAACAAATAATAACAAAATATGGCAATTTGGAAAACTTACAGAGTAGCAGACGCTGTTACAGAAATTGACGAAGAAAAATTTGTTCTTCCTGTTATTCAACGTTCATTAATTTGGTCGGAAAACCAAATGGAACTTCTCTTTGACACTTTACTTAAAGGTGACAGCTTTCAAATTGAATTGACTTCAAATCCAACGACCGGATATTCATGGAAATGGGTAAATAGAAAATCGGTCTCAATTGTAGATACGATTGGTTACAAATATTTACCCGACTCTTTAGGATTGGTCGGAAGCGGTGGAAAAGAAATTTGGCTGTTCAAAGGAATAAAAATCGGAGTTGATTCACTTTGCTTCGAATACAATCGTGTATGGGAAGCAAACTCAACAGTGAACACTAAAACAATTTATGTGAGGATCAAGTGAGTCATGTGAACAAAAAAAAAGAATCGGCTAAAAACAGAAACATTTTCACACGTAATCAAATTTAGCAGTAAAGTGCCTTAAGATTGGCGCTTCGTAGACGATCTTCATTCCTTTCAAAGATTTTCTTTTCTCAAAAACTTCAATTATGACTTCAGCGACGTAATCGACATGGCTCTGTGTATAGACTCTTCTCGGCAGAGCCATTCGAACAAGTTCAAGTCTAGCTGGAATTAATTTTCCCTCCTTATCATACTTACCGAACATAACGCTTCCAATTTCAACTGCACGTATCCCCCCTTGTAAATATAATTCACAAACAATTGATTGTCCCGGATATTGATCCGCAGAAAGATGCCGGGCGAATCTCTTTGCATCTAAATAAATTGCATGTCCTCCAGGCGGTTCAAGTATTGGTACACTTGCCGCTATAAGTTTCTCACCAAGATATTCTATCGAGCGAATTCGATACTGTAAATAATGTTCATCTAAAACTTCTTCAAGTCCTTGTGCAATTGCTTCTAAATCCCTTCCTGCAAGCCCGCCATAAGTTGGAAAACCTTCCGTAACGATCAAAACATTTCTGCACTTCATCATTAATTCTTCATCGTTCATTGCGAGGAATCCGCCGATATTCACTAAAGCATCTTTCTTCGCGCTCATTGTACAACCATCTGCATATGAAAACATTTCCTGTGCAATTTCTAAAATGCTTTTATTTTCATAACCTTTCTCACGCTTCTTAATGAAAAAAGCATTTTCGGCGAAACGGCATGCATCGAGAAATAATTTCAATCCATATTCGTCACAAAGCTTTCTTGTTGATCTGATATTTTCCATTGAGACCGGCTGCCCGCCGCCGGAATTATTTGTGACTGTGAGCATAACAAAAGGAATATTATCGGGACCTACTTCATTTATAAAATTTTCCAATTCAATAAGGTCAATGTTCCCCTTAAAATCTGCCCGCTTCTCAGGATGCCTGCCAACTTCTGTAATGAAATCGACTGCTTCGGCACCGGTATATTCGATATTAGCGCGAGTTGTATCGAAGTGCGTGTTGTTCGGAAAATATTTTTTCTCTCCCCCGACAATCGAAAACAGAATTTTCTCTGCAGCTCTTCCTTGATGAGTTGGGATAACATATTCAAATCCGGTAATTTTTTTTATTACACTCTCGAATCGATAGAAGCTTTGTGATCCAGCATATGCTTCATCGCCTCGCATCATGCCTGCCCATTGTTCTGAACTCATTGCGGAGGTTCCGCTGTCAGTGAGCAAATCGATCAAAACATCTTGAGAATGAATTAAGAAAGTATTGTAAAATGCATCCTTTAAGATTTTTTTTCTTTCTGATGGAGCAGTAAATCTAATGGACTCGACTGATTTGATTTTGAATGGTTCAATGATTGTTTTCATGATTCAAAATTAAGCCGATGATGACCAAGTTTCAAGTTTTTAGTTTAATGTTTAGTGTTTAATATTTAGTGTTTAGTGTCTAATGCTTAGAATTTAATATTTAATGTTTAATATTTAATGTTTGAGGTTTCAAGTTTCGGGTTCGAAACTGTGGTTTGAAGTTTTAATTTTTTGTAAAATTTCATTCATAAACTTTCTATATTTGAAAAAGTGTTCTTATCCATTAATAAACATAGGAGAGTACAATGGAGCAGGAAAGCACCTTACAACCTGATCAAAATTCTACCGAACAGGAATTATCATTTTTCGATAAAGTCACAGGCATCTTCACCGAACCAAGCAATGTTTTTGAAAGTATAAAAAAGTTTGAGTTCAAAACTATTGATTGGCTGATTCCGACAATTGTTTTAATTGTTGTTGCGATTTTATCAAATTCATTGATAATGTCTAATCCAGAAATTAAAGTCGAGGTTATGGCTGAGCAGCGCGCTCAATTAGAAAAGCAATTTAAAGATGCTGTTGCTGAAGGAAGAATGAGCCAAGACCAAGCCGATCAACAAATTGAACAGGCAGAAAGAATGATGGAAGGAGGACTTGGTACTGTTTTCCGAAGTATTGGGGTATTGGTCTTTATATTTCTCTTCTTATTCCTTGTAAGTTTATTCTATTGGCTTATATGGACTAAACTTCTGAAGGGAACGGGACAGTATAAAGGAGCTTTAACGGTCTACGGAATGACTTACTGGATCGGCGTTATCGAAGTGATTCTCGTGGTTATTCTTTCATTTGTTATGGTAAAGCTTATACAAGGTGTTAGTATTGCAACATTTGTTGATTTTGAAAAGGGATCAGACCTAAGATATTTTATGTCAAAGCTAAATCCATTTACAATTTGGGGAATCTATGTTGCAGGAGTAGGATTGGGAAAAATATTTAATGTTGAAAAGAACAAATCTTTAATCACAATATTTGTTATCTGGGTTGTTTACGTTGTCGTTGCCAAGTTCATTCCATTCTTGAATTGGGCTGGTTGAGATTTTAATTGTTAAGGCAGCTGCAGTAAGCTCCAAACGCTGTGGCTGCCTTGCAATTGCGGTCTGTTGTAGAAAAAGTTCCGAAAGTTAGAATGAAGATTTTATTTACAATTGACGAATCTGATAAAGATATTAAAATAACTTATCCGTTCTTATGGGCTTTTATCGTTCTGCAAATTTCTGGTTCGCTGATCATCATTTTTTCAAGCCACAATTATTTTTTGCTGACATTTGGAATTTTGTATTTATCTATCGGTGTTATAGGAATAATTCCATACTTCATTCACACCGGAAGGTACAGAAAACTTGGATATAAAATTGAAAAGTCGGGACATCAATTCTCGATCAGAAATCCGCTCACGCTAACAATTACTAAAAACCGAAATTAACAGTAAGCCAACTAAACTTTCTATTCAATTAATTTTTAAGCAGCTCTAAACTCTTGTTCTTTATACTGCAGTTGATAAAGTCTGTAATAAATTCCTTTCGAAGCAAGAAGTTCTTGATGCGTTCCAATCTCCCTGATTTGTCCTTTATGAAGGACAATTATCTTATCTGCATTTTGCACCGTTGAAAGTCTGTGAGCTATAACTATAGCAGTCCTCCCTTTTAACAACTTTTCGATAGCTTTTTGAATCAGGATCTCTGACTCAGTATCCACAGATGCAGTTGCTTCATCGAGAATTAAAATCTGCGGATCGTAAACCAATGCACGGGCAAAGGATAAAAGCTGTTTCTGTCCGACCGATAAAGTTGCCCCTCTTTCTTTTACTTCCTCGTTATATTTATTCGGCAGCTGCTCTATGAATTTATTAGCACCGATTATTTCTGCAGCATTTACGATCTTCTCAAACGGAATTTCATCATTACCGAGGCTAATATTCGATTTAATATCTCCTGAAAAAAGAAAAACATCCTGTAAAACCAAACCGATGTGCTTTCGTAATTCACGTTTATCGAGTTGAGTGATATCCATTCCATCGACTAAGATTTTACCTTTGTTGATGTCATAAAATCTTGTCAGCAGATTAATAATGCTTGTTTTTCCTGAACCCGTTGCGCCAACCAGTGCGACAGTTTCACCGGCATTAATTTTAAAGCTGATATCTTTCAAAACATAATCATCGCCGTTGTATGCGAAACAAACATTTTGAAATTCAACTTTGCCCGTTACTTTCTTAAGCTGTATCGGATGCGGAGGATTTTGTACAAAAGTTTCATCATCTAGCAATTTGAATACTCTTTCAGATGAAGCCATTGCGGTTTGAAGGATATTATATTTTTCAGAAAGATCACGAACAGGGCGGAAAAACATTTCGGTATACTGAATAAAAGCAAATAGCACCCCGATTGTGAGAGTATTTTGAATTACTTCCCCGCCGCCATACCAAATAATAAGTGCGACGGCGACCGAACTGATAAATTCAACTCCAGGATAAAAGATCGCGTAGTAAAAAATCGATTCGATGTTGGCTTTTTTATATCCATCATTTATTGATTTGAATTTTTCAAACTCGGCTTTTTGCCTATTGAAAATCTGCACGATACTCATTCCGCTGATGTGTTCCTGCATGTAAGAGTTAAGCCGTGCTAAGTGAAGTCTAACATCTCGATAATTCTGTCTTACTTTTTTTCTGAACAAGAACGTTCCGTAGATCAGAACGGGGAGAACACTTAAGGTAACAAGAGATAAATCCCAGCTCATCAAAAACATGAAAATAAAAATCCATACGATTATAAAAATATCGCTGAATATCATTACGATACCAGAAGAGAAGACTTCATTCAGGGATTCGACATCATTAGTCACGCGTGTGACCAGCCTTCCAATCGGTGTCCTGTCAAAAAATCTCAATGCTAATTTTTGCAAGTGCTCGAATATTTGCATTCTCAGATCGAGCAATGTCTTTTGTCCAATATACTGCATCGCATATGTCATTACGTACTGAATAACAGACTGAGCGATTAACGATGCTGTTAATAAAAGGATTATCAGAAGCAAGCCGTTGTAATCTTTATCCGCGAGATAATCGTCGACTGCAATTTTGGTGAGGTAAGGACGCACCGGACCTAACGCAGCGACAATTATATTAAGCGCAATAGCAAGCAAGACGTAAGATTTGTACGGCTTGATGTATTGAAGCAGCCGCTTCATTAACCGCGCATCGTACGCTTTACCAAGTATTTCGTCTTCTTGAAAATGATCAGACATAAAAACAATTCAAAATGCAAAGTGCAAAATTCAAAAAGCAAGCATTGATTATGCATAACCTAAAGTTTGATCAATACCATCCCTTTAATTGTTGTCTATTTTGCGATTTGCAATTTTAATTTTTCAATATTTTTAGATTTCTTCTAATTCTTTTTCGAGTAATTGTTTATTATAAAGTTCAGCGTAAATACCACCAAGGGCAATGAGTTCATCATGAGTTCCTTGTTCTGCAATTTTCTTATCATTCAAGACTATGATATTGTCTGCATCTTTTACAGTTGAGATACGGTGGCTTATTATGATTGAGGTTCGTTGGGCCATAATCGTTCGCAGCTTCTTTAATATCATTTCTTCTGTGTTTGTATCAACAGCCGAAAGACAATCATCGAGAATTAAAATTTTTGGATTCTTTGCGACTGCACGAGCAATTGCAGTTCTTTGTTTTTGCCCCCCCGAAAGTGTTATACCGCGTTCACCAACAATGGTCTCAAAACCTTTAGGAAAATCTTCTATTTCTTGGATTAAGTGAGCAGCTTCTGCTGAAGAAAAAATTTTCGTCTCATCAATTTCATTCAATCCATAGCCGATATTATTTTTTAGAGTATCCGAAAAAAGAAATGTCTCCTGAGGGACACAGCCAATATTTTCTCTAAGTGAACCAAGAGATATTTCATTAATGTTTATTTTATCGATCAAAATCTCTCCCTCAGTAACCGGGTGAAGATGAGGAATTAAATTAACGAGTGTGCTTTTACCGCTTCCTGTATAACCAACAATTGCGAGAGTTGAACCTGCAGGAATTTTCAAATTAATGTTTTCTAAAACCGGTTCAAGATTTTCGCGGTATCTAAAAGTGACATTTCGGAACTCGATGTCACCACGAATGTTTATTTGGTCTGCGTCAGATGTACTTGCTTTTGAAATTTCCGGTTCAAGGTGTAAAATGGCGTTTAAACGTTTTTGTGAAGCTGCCGCTTGCTGGACAATGTTTGTCACCCAGCCAAAAGCAATTGCAGGCCAGATCAAATATCCCAAATACAGAATGAATGCAGTTAGTTCTCCCAATGTCAATTTTTCGTCGATCACCATAATTCCACCGAACCACATTATGATGATCATAGATGTCCCGATTATCATAAACATAAGTGGAAAAAAGAAAGCCTGGATTTTAACCAGCTTCATATTTTTTTTGAAATATTCACGACTCAAATTTCGGAAAGAATCAATCTCAAACGCTTCTCTAACATATGCTTTGACTATTCTTATTCCAGAAAGATTTTCTTGTGCTTTTGCGGTTAAAACAGAAAAATGCTCTTGAATTGCCGTGAATCGTTTATGAATTTTCTTGCCTAATTTGTAAACGAGAAACGATAAGATCGGAAATGGAATGAGCGATAATAATGTTAACACTGGATCTATTGTAATCATAATCGCAATTGTTAAAACGAATGTAGTCGCAGTATCAACCGAATACATCACGGCAGGACCGAAAAAATTCCTCACCGCATTGATATCGTTCGTTGCATGAGCCATGATATCGCCGGTTTTGGTATTTTGAAAAAACTTCATTGGAAGCTTTTGCAGATGGCCCCAAAAATCGTTTCGCATATCGAACTCGATCAATCGGGATGATACAATGATCGTTTCGCGAATTAAAAATCTGAATACACCGCTGAAGAATGTGACACCAACAATTAAAAGAGCATAATTCAGCAGTTCGTCAGTGGAAACATTTTTTTTAAGTTGATCAATGCTGTCACGAATAATGATTGGGACATACACACTCGAAATATTCGAAAGCAGGATAAATACAAATCCCCACAAGAGCTTTTTTTTATGACGAATGAAATATTTTTTTAATGTAAATAACGAACGCAAATGTATCTTTCTGACTAAACAAAATACCTAACACTTCATAAACTAAAGAAGTTTATTAATCAATTATCCTATTATTTCAAAACCAGTATACTTTTGAAGCACTTTAGGGACAATTAGCTTGCCTTCGGGAGTTTGATAATTTTCCATTATTGCAACCATCAATCGGCTTGTTGCGAGTCCTGAACCATTAAGAGTATGAACAAATTCTGGCTTACCCCCTTCTTTTCTCTTAAAGCGAATGTTTGCCCTTCTTGCTTGAAAATCGACAAAGCTGCTGCATGAAGAAGCTTCCAGATATTTTTGCTCAACGGGAGCCCATACTTCGATGTCATAACATTTTGCAGCAGCAAAACTCAAATCCCCTGTACAAAGCATAACTATGCGATACGGAATTCGTAATTCCTTTAAGACATCTTCAGCATCACCGACCAAATTTTCCAACTCATTGAAAGAATCTTCGGGCTTAACAAATTTCACCATTTCAACTTTATTAAATTGATGTACTCGCAAAAATCCTTTTGTATCTTTTCCGTACGATCCCGCTTCTCTTCTAAAACAGGCCGAGTAACCGACATATTTGATTGGAAGATCTTCTTCTTTAAGAATTTCATCACGATAAATATTTGTAATCGGAACTTCGGCAGTTGGAATCGGGAAAAGATCATCCGCATCGCATCGATACATATCTTCTTCCATCTTAGGAATTTGTCCTGTACCAATCATTGACGCACGATTAACAAGGAACGGCGGAAAGATTTCTTGATAGCCATGCTTTTCAAGATGAATATCAATCATAAAATTCAAAAGTGCTCGTTCGAGTGTTGCACCTTTACCGATGTACAAAGGAAAACCACTTCCGGAAATTTTCGCTCCACGTTCAAAATCAAGAATTTTTAGTTTCTTGCCGAGTGCTAAGTGATCAAGGTAATCATTATTCTCAGGCTTGTATTTGTAATCTTCCGGCTGCCATTTTCTTATCTCGACATTCATTGAAGGATCATCACCGATTGGAACGCTTGAATGCGGCAAGTTTGGTATAGTTAAAAGTAGTGAGTTAAGATTCTCCTCAAGTTTAGATAAATCGTTATCGAGTTTTGTTATTTCATCGGAAACCGATTTCATCTTCGAAATTATTTCAGTTGCATCTTTTCCTTCTTTTTTAAGTTTTGCAACTTCTGATGAAGCTTGGTTCTTAAGTGCTTTTTGTGATTCTACATTTTTAATTATTTCACGACGTTTTTCATCGAGTTCCAAAAGCTGATCAACGCTTGCTTTTTCATTTTTGTTTTTTATTCCTTGACGGACTGCGTCAGGATTTTCACGAATAAATTTTAAGTCTAACATTTGTTACTCTTTTTTTGAATTGAAATAGGAACACAGATTTTTAAGATCATTAAGATTTTTTATGATTTTTATATTCTACAGTTAGAACACGTCGTCTAACCTCAGGCTTTTTACCAAAATTTAGTAATAAGCCGACTTCAATATCGGTTGCCTTCAGATAATTTACTAACTGAATTTCGTGTTCTTCACATAAAGATTCTGCGGCTTTTAATTCAACTATAACAACATCATTAACAATAATATCGGCAAAGTATTCACCAACGACTAAATTATTGTAAAATACATTTATTGCTTTTTGTCGACTACAATCCAAACCTAAATTCTTTAATTCAATCAGCATTGAATTTTCATACACCTTTTCGAGAAAACCAAATCCCAAAGTATTATATACTTTATAAAATGCTTTAATAATAAGCTCTGTGACATCTGAATGTTTTAAATTGGAACTAATCATAACTAATCATAAAAATCATAATAATCCGCGTTCCCATTGATTTACTTAACAACAATGTTTAATATTTTGTTTTTAACATAAATCTCTTTAACAATTTGCTTCCCCTCAATAAACTTCACTACTCTTGCATCTTGTTTGGCAAATTCTTTGATCAACTTCTCATCACCATCTAAATCGACCTCAATCGCCGCACGGAGTTTCCCATTGACTTGCACTGCAAGAGTGATTTTATCTTCAACGATTGCAGCTTTATCATACTCAAACCACATCGGATCTTCAAAAATACTTTTTTCTTTTCCAAGAAGAGACCAGCATTCTTCAGCCAGATGAGGAGCGAGAGGAGCAAGTAAAACAGTAAATCTCTCAAGAGTGAAATATATTAATTCCTCTTTTTTAATTTCTGTCAAATGACCAATCTCGTTCAACAGCTCCATCATTGCAGCAACAGCAGTATTGAATCGTAATTCCTCAATATCCTCAGTCACTTTTTTAATCGTCTGATTAACTTTTCGATACAGTTTCTTTTCCGACTCGGAAAGTTCAGACATGGTGAACTGAATCTTTTCATTTACGAAATCTGAATTATTTTTATGCGATGTGAATAATTCATAGACACGAATAACAAATCGGCTGACTCCGACAATTCCCTGGTCGCTCCAATCACCACCCAATTCGTATGGTCCCATAAACATCAAATACATTCTAAAAACATCTGCACCGTACTTTTCAATAAATACATCTGGATTGACGACATTTCCTTTGGACTTCTTCGCTCCTTGATTCGTAATCGTTCCTTGATGACGAAGTTTTTGATAAGGTTCATCACAAAATACTAATTCTATGTCTCTCAAAAATTTATGAATGAATCTTGCATAAAGAAGGTGCATTGTTGCATGTTCGGCGCCGCCAATATAACTATCGACCGGCATCCATTTTTTTCCCAGTTCAATGTTGAACATCGATTCGTCAATTTTTGGATCGAGAAAACGAAGATGATACCATGACGAATCGACAAAAGTATCCATTGTATCAGGATCGCGACGTGCTGCAGATTCACACTTCGGACATTTAACTGATTGAAATTCTGAATTGCGAGCCAGCGGCGATTCGCCTGTTGGTTTGAAATCAACATCGTAAGGAAGAAGAACTGGCAGATCACTTTCCGGAACGGGAACTTCTCCGCAAGATTCACAATGAATTATTGGGATCGGCGTTCCCCAATATCTCTGGCGGGAGATCAGCCAGTCGCGTAATCGGTAATTGATTTTGCGTTTGCCGATTTTTTCTTCATCAAGAAAATCGGATATCTTTTTTATTCCAAGATCTGAATTTAAACCGTCGAATTGCCCGGAGTTTATCATCACTCCTACATCTACGAATGCTGATTGAAGTTCACTGTCGGGATTAGTTCCTTCTTCAAGAATAACTTTATGAATAGGTAAATCAAATTTTTTCGCAAATTCAAAATCCCGTTCATCGTGACCAGGAACAGCCATCACGGCACCGGTTCCATACGTGTAAAGAACATAGTCGGAAATCCAGATTGGAATTTTTTCTTTATTAACAGGATTTATAGCATAAGTTCCAAGAGGGATTCCGGTTTTTTCCTTTACAGTTGAAAGTCTTTCAATTTCCGATTCGTGACTTACCTTTTCTAAATACTTCGAAACCGCAGTTTTATTATCCTTTGTAGTGAGTGAACTAACAAGCGGATGTTCAGGAGCTAAAACGACATAAGTCACACCGAATAGTGTATCAGGGCGAGTTGTGAATACAGGAATTTTTTCTTCTGAATTTTCAATTTTAAAATCGAGTTCAACGCCAATTGATTTTCCAATCCAATTTCTCTGCATCGCTATAGTTTTTTCAGGCCAGTCGATTGTTTCTAGACCGTTCAATAATTCTTCGGCATAGTCAGTAATTTTTAAAAACCATTGTGTAAGATTTTTTTTGATTACTGGATTATTACATCTTTCGCACGTGCCATCGGATTCAACCTGTTCATTGGCGAGAACAGTTTGACATGATTCACACCAATTGACAGGAGCGTTTTGCCTGTAAGCCAGTCCTTTCTCGTACATTTTAAGGAAGAGCCATTGATTCCATTTGAAATATTCTGGAGCGCACGTCATCAACTCATGATCCCAATCGTACATTGTGCCAATTCTCTCAAGTTGAACTCGTATATCTTTTATATTTTGAAGCGTGCTGTCCTGTGGGTGAATCCCAGTTTTGATTGCATAATTTTCAGCAGGCAAGCCGAACGCATCGTATCCCATTGGTTCGAAAACATTGTAACCTTGCAGTTTTTTGAATCTTGTCCAAGTATCGGCTGGCGCATAATTGTACCAATGTCCGCAATGCAGTTTTACCCCGCTTGGATAAATAAACATTACAAGCGAATAAAGTTTTTTCTCGGTTTCAGAAAGATTGGTTTTGTGAATTTTCTTCTCCTGCCAGTACTTCTGCCATTTGTATTCAATATCTGTAGCTGAATATTTCATAATGTGTTGCTGCTTATAAAATCTGATTTATAAAATTGAGTACAATGTTAAGGATATTTAAAAAGATGTTCAAGGAAACGATTTTTATTGAATTTTTCATCATCTAAGGTTAGTTTTAGTTAAATAGAATAATTAAAACCATTAAATAAGGAGGAAAAAATGAGTTTCACTGGAAATGAAGAACATTCAATATCTTATGATGAAGCTTCGAAGCTTGCTCAAGAATATCAATCACAACAAACTACTGAATATGTCAAAGGTCATTTTTTCGGCCGGGAATCCATCTTAAAAATCTTGGATCAAGAGAATTGCGTCGGGATAAGATTTTACCACGGCTTAGATAATGGCAAAGATGTCCTTGTTTTAGTTGGAGTGGACAGCGAAGAGAATGATTTAATAAATGGCGAAATAATGGAGAAAGGTTATCCATGTCCTCCATATTGTGGTGATGCAAATAAACTTAATAATAATTAATCGATTATGCTGACTTTAATGCTTTTTTCTGCACTCTCAAGCACGCTCACTTTTGTAGGTGCATTAATCTGTTTTAAATGGTTAAACAAGGATCTAAAAATATTATCTATCTTGTTTCTTGCTGCAGTGACTTCGGATTTATCGACATTGTACATCAGATTTTTTACGAGCGGTTTTAACGTTTGGATTTTTCATATTTATACTTTAATTGAATTTATAATTTTAACCGTACTTCTAATGCGATGGCAAATAAATCGATTAATCAAAAAAGTAGTAAGCTTATACATTCCATTTTATATTTTAATATGGATTCTTTCAAAATTATACTTAGAAAGACTAACTCAGATTGACGATTTTAGTTCTTCAATGGGGAGTGTCCTTTTACTCGGGGCTGCAATGATTACACTTTATCAAATTATTATACACGAGAGTAATGTTTCATTCACAGATTATAGAATTTTAGTTATTCTTGGAATTCTCATCTATAATGGAGGAAATCTTTTTATTTTCGCCGTGAGTAATATAATGGACGTCTGGCCAGTACATTCAATTTTTAACATAACAAGTAACATTATCTACACTTTCGCATTTTTATGTCAACATCCCAAGCTGAACTTTTCTGGCTTATCTTCATAGGTACACTTGCAATAGCTGTACTGATAACAATGATTGTTGCAAGCATCATTGTTTATAATCGAAAGCTTTTACGTTCCCAAAATGAAAAGCTTGAAGAGATAAAAAAAAGTGAGAAGATATACAGCGATCTTTTTAACAATATTCCAGACTTAGCATATGTCCATTCTCTCGACGGCGAAATTTTGAGAGTCAATTCAACATTTGAAAAAATTTTAGGATTTGAACCTGCAAAACTAATCGGACAATCAATTAAAAACTTATTCGCAGCAGAATACAGGGAAGAGGATAATTATTTTAATCACCTGCTTGACCAAAATAATTCTTCAGGAATATTTCACCTGAAAAGCACAGACGGTTCGGTATATGCATTTGAATATAAAAATTCAATCATTCAGGAAAATGGCAGGCCGACTGCAGTCAGAGGAATCGCACGAGATGTAACGGAAAAGATAAGAATTGATCAGGAACTCAAACGGAAAGACTCTCTGCTTCAGGCAGTTGCTGATGCGACAAATGAATTATTAATAACTTATGATTACAAGCAGAGCATTAATGCTTTTATGAATATTCTCGGTAATGCAACTGAAGTCGATAGAGTTTATATTTTCGAGAATCATCCACATCCTAAAACCAATGAGCCTGCGACTTCACAAAAGTTTGAATGGTGCAAAAAAGGAGTAATTCCTCAAATTGATAATGAGCTACTGCAAAACTTACCATTCTCTGATCCATATGCAAAACCTCTATATGATAAAATTAGTAAGGGTGAAGTTTATGGAGGTATCGTACGAACTCTTTCTTTACCTGAACAGGAAATTTTATCGGCACAGGAAATATTGTCATTGATTATAATTCCAATTCAAATTGGAGATAAATTATGGGGGTTCATTGGTTTTGATGATTGTACGAATGAAAGAGATTGGACTGAATCTGAAGAATCTATTCTTATTGCAGCCGCTGCCAGCATCGGCGGTTTAATGGGATTAGTTGAAGTAGAGAACAGATTAATCAATACTAATTTATTTTTAAAGAGTATCCTTGAAAGTTCCTCATCAATAGCAATAATTACTACAAATATTGATGGAAGAATTGAGTATTGGAATTCAGGTGCCGAAAAAATATTCGGCATAGAAGCATCGGAAGCTATAGGCAGAATTGGAAGGGAAGTATATTTACCAAAAGATGAACCTGAACAGCTTGAGACATTACTTGAACTAAGAAAAATTCTTATCAACAAAAAACAATCCGTCAATTCCGAATTCAAGTGCTTAAGAAAAGACAAATCAAAATTTTGGCTTAACATAACTATCTCACCGCTTCTTGACGAAAATAACAACGTTACAGGATTCTGTTCAATTGGTGAAGATATCGATGAGCGTAAGACTACAGAGATCTCTTTGAAACAAAGCGAGGAACTTTTCCGAACAGTTTGGGAAAATTCTGCAGATGGAATGAGATTACTCGATGGATCTGGACGAATTGTAATGGTGAATACGGCTTATTGTGATTTGGTACAAATCCCCCCAAAGAAACTGGTCGGAAAGTTTTTTAATTTCCCATACAAAGATACCCGACCTGAACAAATTGATGTTTTTCAAGGGAGATTTATAACTGAAACTTTCTTAAGCAGGCAAACAGTTACAATTACTTTACTTAACGGTCAAAGAATACCAGTTGAGTTAACCAATTCATTCATTCGCTTTGGCAAGGATAAG
>CAZNDS010000056.1:0-13231 GCA_964571865.1 uncultured Ignavibacteriaceae bacterium
TTTAAATCATTAGAATAAGTCTCACAGCCAAGCCGTAAACATTCAAGTGGAATTGAGCCACCGCCACCAAAGGGGTCCAAAACTTTAGGCGGTTTGCCATCGTAGGCTTTTAAAATTTTTTTTCTTGCTCGCTCAATAAACTTTGGGTTGTTTGTATTCTCCCATTTAGAAAACTCGGCAATAAACTTTTTCTCTTCTTCAAGTTCCTTTTCTGATTCAGGTGCTGGTATTAAAGCAGCATACGCAGTTGCACGGGAAGCGGCAAGAGGACGCCTTGCCCACCAAATATGTAAAGTAGAAATATGACCATGACGGATATTTTTTTCTTTTGCAGAGTAAAAGCTGACTTCTTTGACAGGAAAAGTTTCTTCGATAAGGCGTTTATCCATTTGGTTGCTGGGCTTTCTCTTTTATTTCTTTGAACGGAATCCGATATCGAACAACTTCAAATTTTTCTTCAGGTTCTAAATTTACTGCCGGGTTCTGAATGATATAAAGTTTTGGATTAGTTGTAGATTCCATAACTGCATACAAGTAATAGTCGTTCTGAAATCTTTGGGCTTTAAACCATTCATTCTGAGTAAGAGATACAAATGTTTCTGCTGCTCTGCCTTTTACTTCGATATAACGAATATTGCCACCTTTATTCCCGCTGGGCGGGATTTCACCCGATAAATCGGGTTCAACTTTAGAACGAATATCAAAACCAAGATTTTCCATGCTTACATCTTCGGGGAATCTTCCTTGTCTTTTCTCATAAGCCATACAGTAAGCCATAGCGGCTTTTTCGACTTCTTCATCGGATATCATTCCGGGTTTAATATCTTTTGGTGGAACAACTTTAATTATGCCAAGGAATTTAGGCATACTCATAGTTAAGCTTTTTTCACGCTGGATTAAGACTGAGAGATCAATCTTTGCTTTCTCATATTCCTTCTTGCGTTCTTCTTTATTGCGGATAACTATATCAACATTTTCGCCTTTTTCTTTTCGATCAAAGAGAGATATCAACTCACCGTCTAATCTTACAATGAGCGATTCGAGTGATTTAATTCCGTATTTCTCTTTAATATCAGTCTGGCGAGTTCTTTCAAATAAAAGTTCCAGCTTATATTTTTCAAGGCACTTTATACATTCAGATTTAGTTTTGGTTTTTAGCGGGTCTATATCAATTGATTCAGAATCTAAATGCCCACTTTCAGCAAGGTCCCAAATAATTGAAGGCGATACCATTCTGATTTCTTTCTCATCAAGATAAAATGCAAATAACCTTTTTCCTGCTATGCTGCCAGTTCCATCTTTTATTTCGCCTTCATAAAAAATAATATGACCGTTCATTAAACCATCGGGATCAATGAATACAGAACCATTATGGATTGAATCTAAATAATTCTGTTCAATCCACCGCATTACAGATTCAAACAGAGGGTGACCAAAAGTAAGGAATTCTGAATCTGGATTTTTGAAAGCTACTTCTTTATCAAAAGTCACCCTAGAATACTTCTTGAGTAGATCACCAAATGAACGACGAACTCTATCATCTTCAGCTATTTTGCGGATTTTAAAAGGAATAGAATCTATTGAAATAAATTTGTCAGAAGTTTCTTTGAATCTTCCTTCGGCTTTAGAGAAAGCTTTTTTGAAATAATTTTCAGTGTATTCAGGAATTAGACGATGTTCCTGGGCTTTTGCAGCCATTTCTTTTATACGGGTATAGTCTATGAATCGAGTAGCGAGACTTTCACCAAGGTTTTCTTTTACACCTTTAATATAGTCATCATCAATCACAATATTTATTTCTTTTAGTATTTCATCAATACTTCGAGCATTAGCAGCAGCTTCCATAAGAAGTGTAGAAAGATTTGTATGGGACATAATCTCGCCAATAACATCAAAAACTTTATCGCTGCCCATTGCATCTCTGATTTCAGCAATCTTAGCAAATAAACTCGTAAGAACCATACCTTCACGGGTATCGCTGGCAACAAGATTAAACACGAAAACTTCTCTATGCTGACCATAACGATGAATGCGTCCCATCCTTTGCTCGAGACGATTAGGATTCCAGGGAATATCGTAGTTAATCATCAAATTACAGAACTGCAAATTAATACCTTCTCCGGCGGCTTCAGTTGCTACAAGCACATCAGTTTCATTCTTAAAGATACTTTCAGCTTTTACCCTCTCTTCAAGCTTCATCCCACCATGGATGGTGCTTGTTCTATAACCCCAACCAATAATTTTCTTTTCGAGATAATCGAGTGTGTCACGGGATTCAGTAAAGACTAATATTTTTCTTTCCTTAGGGTTGGAGTATTTAGTATATAACTGCTGAAGAGAATTCCTGAGTTGTTTAAGTTTAATTTCTTCTTCACTGCTGATTATTGCTTTGGTAAGCTTAATTAGTTCTTCAAGGGTTACGATTTCCTTTCGGAGTTCTTCCTCATTATCAGCAACGCTGAGTGTTTCCCAGATTTCTTCTTCCTGCCAGCGATCTTCTTCGCAAAGGTCTTCAATTTCTTCATAATTGAAGTGATTTTGATTGTATTTACTTCTTTCTTCAAAACTGCCAAGTAATTCCTCGAGACGGTTTTTTCTGCGTTCAAGAGATTTAAGCAATGCATAAGTGCTTGAAGCCAAACGGCGTTGAAGAATAACAAGAGCAAAAGCTACATTCCTTTTTTTATCGCGGGAAAGGGCTTTGTTGTATTGTGTTTCTACATAACGTGAAAGTTCATTATATAAATCTTTTTCTCTAACTGACTGAGAACCAAGATTAAAAGTGATAGTCTCAACGTGACGAGGTAAGAATAAAGGTTTACCTTCAAAATCTTTCAAGTCTTCTTTAATTCGCCGGATAAATAGAGGGTTGTCTTTATTCCTAATAGATTCTTGCATCATTTCATTTGATGAAAAGAAACCTGGTTCAATTAGGTCAAGAAACAACCGGAAATTTTCGGGATCTCCTTTATGGGGGGTCGCGGTAAGAAAAAGTAAATGAGTTGTAATTGATGAAAGAGCTTCACCGAGACGATAGCGGCCTGTTTTTTCGAGTTTATCACCGTAACGATGTGCACTCATTTTGTGTGCCTCGTCAACGATTATTAAATCAAAATTTGCAGCTGCAATTGAAGGTAAGATTTCGTCACGTTTAGCGAAATCAATAGAAGTTATAATCTGGTTTTCTCTGCTCCAGGCATTTTCACCATATAGCGCATCAATTGTTGAGCGTTCGACAACAATGAATTTTTCTTCAAACCTGTCTTTTAATTCTCTACGCCATTGGTCTTTTAAGTGACCTGGAGTTACTATCAAAATTTTATTTACTAAATGACGGAGTTTCATTTCCTTAATAATAAGCCCAGCCATAATAGTTTTACCAGCCCCAGGGTCATCAGCAATTAAGAAACGGATGCGAGGGAGTTTTAATACATAACCATAAACAGCATCAATCTGGTGAGGCAATGCGTCAACTTTAGAGGTGTTCATTGCTAATAAAGGATCGTATAACGAAGCGAAGCGATATCGGATAGTTTCAAGAGCTAAAAATACTTTCCAGGATTCTTCGGCGAATAACTGCGAAGCTGATATAATTGATATTTCAGAGGGTAGGACTAATTGATCTATGTGAATATTAGACTTAGTTGTTGAGCCGATGATATGAAAATAATCACCAACTGACTCAACGAATTTTACTTCAACGGGTTCAGGCCAAGATGGACCTTTAATTATTAAGCCAGGTTTTACTTTTGAGTCCATTAGGGTTTCACAATTACTTCATACCTAATTTAAGAAATAATTTCAAAATTAACTTCAAATGGCGAATGTAAAAATTCATTCACTTCATTTATTGATTTTACTTCCCAATATTTTTAAGTTAGCCACGCAATGAGTCAGGAATTGGAGGAAAAAACTCTCTTAAGTAATAAGCGTGTCTTACACGAATATTTTATCATCAGCTCGATAGAAGCCGGTATAGTTCTTCAGGGAACAGAGGTGAAATCTTTACGGCAGTCTAAAGCAAATTTTCTTGACGCTTATGTTGATTTCATCGATGGCGAACCCTATTTAATCAATATGCACATAAGTGAATTTGATCACGGAAACATTTTTAATCACGAAGAAAAACGGAAGCGAAAGCTCTTATTGAATAAAAGTGAAATCAGAAAATTGAAATCGAAAGTTAAAGAAAAAGGATTAACATTAATCCCAGTAAGAGCTTACTTAGTGAAAGGTAAAATAAAAATTGAAGTTGCCGTTGCACGCGGAAAGAAATCATATGATAAACGTGCTTCAATTGCCGAAAAAGATGCAAAACGAGAAATTGAAAGGAAAATAAAAGTACATTGAAGATAAAATTTCCACCGATACAAGAACAACTCGATTTGATTAGAAGAGGTACCGATGAAATCATTCCCATCGATGAACTTGCGCATAAACTCAAAATATCTTTAGAAACAGGAACACCACTCAACATAAAACTCGGGTGCGATCCAAGCCGCCCGGATTTACACTTAGGGCACACAGTCGTTTTAAGAAAGCTTAGACAGTTTCAAGATTTAGGGCATGATGCAATTCTAATAGTCGGTGATTTTACTGGTATGATCGGCGATCCATCGGGAAAAAGCAAGACGCGTCCATCTCTTTCACTTCAAGAGACAAGAAATTATGGCCAGTCCTATTTTGAACAAGCTTCAAAAGTGATTGATGGTTCTCGTGCAAGAATCGTTTACAACTCTGATTGGCTTTCCAAAATGAGTTTTGAAGATGTCATCAAGCTGTCTTCGAAGTATACAATTGCCAGAATGCTAGAACGAGACGACTTTGAAAAAAGATATAAAGGTGGAGAACCAATTAGCATCCATGAGTTATTATATCCACTCGCACAGGCAATGGATTCGGTAGCGATTAAATCTGATGTTGAGTTGGGTGGAACCGATCAAAAATTTAATTTACTCGTAGGACGCGATATTCAACGCGAGTTTAATCAAATGCCGCAAGTAATTCTCACGCTACCAATACTTCCTGGTACTGACGGAATTGAGAAGATGAGCAAATCTCTTGATAACTATATCGGGATTTCGGAAGCACCCTCAGAAATTTATGGTAAAACCTTGTCTATTCCAGATTCTATCATTTATCAATACTTTGAATTACTAACCGATCTAACAAAAGAAGAATTAAGTAAAATCAAGAAAGAGCTTGAAAATCAAGAAGTTAATCCAAGAGATTTAAAAAGAAAGCTGGCTCGAACACTTGTTGAAATGTATCACTCAGAACACGCTGCATCAGAAGCAGAGGAAAATTTTGATAGGATATTCATCAAGAAAGAAATACCCGAAGATATTAATGAGGTTAAAATTCCAACTACAAAACCGATGACTTTAATCGAGCTAGTGCGATTTGTGGGAGCAGCATCTACTAATAGCGATGCTCGACGGTTAATTGAACAAGGCGGCATTCGTGTCGGAGTAGAGAAATTAACCAATCCAAATGCTGTTCTTGAATTTAAAAATGAAGAAATTTTAAAAGTCGGAAAAAGAAAATTTTATAAATTAATTCCTAAATAATGGAGATAATGAATTGTTTGTACCAACAAAATTATTTTTTACAAAAGGCGTAGGAAGGCATAAGAAGTATTTACAATCCTTTGAGCTTGCTTTACGGAATGCCGGAATTGAGAAATTCAATCTTGTCACAGTCTCAAGCATTTTTCCACCATGTTGTAAACGAATTTCAGCGCCAGAGGGTTTGAAGTTTTTAGAACCAGGCTCAATCACTTTTTGCGTAATGGCACGAAACGCAACAAATGAACCAAATCGCCTGATCGCTGCATCGATTGGTGCTGCCGTCCCTGCCGATGAGAGTCAGTATGGATACCTTTCTGAACATCATCCCTACGGAGAGACTGAAAGTAAAGCAGGTGAATATGCTGAAGATCTTGCTGCTACGATGCTGGCTACGACATTGGGAATTGATTTCGATCCTGAGATTGCTTGGAGCGAACGAGAAGATCTTTATAAGATGTCAGGAAAAATTGTTCGTACTTTCAATGTCACCCAGTCTGCTGAAGGTGATAAAAACGGATTATGGACTACCGTGATTGCCGCAGCGATCTTACTCCCCTAATTTTTATCAAGCCTATGATTTGAAAAAGAATTCCAAAAACAATTCAAAAAATCATAGGCTCGATTTCAAATCCAATTATTATTTCACTTTTAGAGACAATAAAGTAAACAAGTGTGATCACTAAGAGAGTGATCATGTGGATGAAAGTTAATTTTGAAGACAAAGCAATTTTTGGATAATATGATGATATAATCGGGAAGAGCAGAGCAGGCATAATAATAGAACCGATCGAATACCAAATGTCCACAACTGAGGGAATTGAAATTGCTAAAATTATTGACACGATGGAAGTCAGCCCCAAACTTATCTGGGTCAACTGTATACTCTCGTTGTCGCTCCTCTTCAGAGTTTTCTGCAGTATATCTTTCCCGAGTGTTTGGGCACTTAGAAAAGTGAAACTGTTAAGTGTGGAAATAACTGTCGCCAAGAGTGCTACAATAAAAACTCCCTTAAAAAATGGAGGCAGTATTCTGTCAGCAAACAAAGGAAATGAGAACAGGGGATTAGTCAAGTTCGCTTCATGAGCTCTTGCATATAATCCAGTTGATGTTGTAAGAAAATCAAACACGAACCACAATCCTACGGAAATTAAAAGTCCATACACCGCAACCCTTTCATTCTTAGCTGCATAGCTTCTTTGGTGAAATCCTGGATCGACAAACGTCCATAATCCAATCAAAAACCAGACTAAGAAAAATTCAAAAGGAATCCCAAAAAATGGTCTCAGAAAATTCTTAGGAAGATTCGTCTGCAAATATTCAATCGAGCCAAGCTTTGTGATGCTGAAAATAAGAAGAATAACGAAGCCGATGAACATTAAAACAAATTGAATAACATCCGTGTATACATCTGATCTATAACCGGCTGTATAAAGATAAACGCTCGCAAGAAGCATTGCGATAATCACACCTTGCCATAGAGGTATTTCAATTATTAAAGTCAAGATCACCCCCACCATTAAAACATATGGAGCTGGGGTTACAATAATAAAAATACAAACTGCAGACGCTATAGAGACTTTTCTTCCGAAGGTTTGTTCAAGCTTTTGCGGTATCGTCAGTAAATTAGATCGTCTGATTTTTTTTGCAAAGAAAAATGCAAATGCTATTGCAAAAACATAATAAGGCAATCCTTGCATAATCCAGCTGTTAATTCCATATCGATATGTGAACTCCCCTATTCCCAATATTCCACCATACCAAGTGGCAACAGTTGTCATTACAAACAGCTTAAGAGTCAAACTTCTATCAGCTAAAAAATAATCCGCCTCAGTCTGCTTTGAGAATTTTGTACTGTAGAATCCTATAAATAGAAGAACAATTAAATAACTCCAAATCAGAATTACATCGATCGTCGCTAAGTGAATCAATTTAAATCCTGTCTTTCAACTTTAAAAAAGTCTTCACTCCCCTCGTAATCAAGCAGGTTCCATTCTTAACTTCAATAATAAATTTATCAGCCGTGACAATATTGCTTGTACTTTCCCTTCGTCCAAATTGGAACGATTCATTATTTAACGAAAACAACAAATTCGAAGTTTTAATTTTCGTTTTATTGTCGAAACAAATCAATGAAATAGTTTCACTCCGGATTGATTCGAATTCCTTTTTTCCTCTTATGAATTGCAGTACGGAATGATTATCAACTAGCAGTACTTCCAATTGTTCAGAATATTTCATAGCATTTGAAATGTTACTTAGAGTATGATCAAATCTTTTTCCGGAAAATCCAAATATTAAAACTCGTTTATACTTTTTTTTAATAACGAACTTCAGGGCTTTTTCAAGATCCGTATCATTCTGACTTGAAATCTTCTTAATCTTTACACCTGTTCGCCTGAAATATTCCATTACTGGCTCATTAATTGAGTCCAAGTCTCCTATAATAATTCTTGGTACAAGTCTTAGCTTATAAGCAGAATTTGCACCTCCATCTGCGCAAACTAAATCGAATTTGTAATCTCTTTCGAAATGTCTGAAGAGAGACTTTTTGGGGCGAATGCCATTACATAGAATAGCTGCGGTGTTTATCATAATCTGATCTCAATACCACCGAATATATTTCGTTCAGCAGCAGGAAAAAATTCTTTTCCTATTCCATATGTTGTATATAGTTTGTTGAATAAATTATTGATACGACCAAAAATAGTTAACTCATTAATAAAACCAAGTTGCAGAAAAGTATATCTGAGATCGAAATTTGCAACAAAATAAGCGGGGACAATATTATCGTTATACTCAACAAAATTTGGGTAAAGAGTTAATAGCTCATTCAATTTATTATCAAAGTTATCAGTGAATTGTTTCCCAACATAATTTCCTGAAATGCTCGTAAAGATGTTATCTGTTTTATAACTTAGGCGAAAGTTAGCAATAACATCCGGAAAATTTGAAATCTTATTCCCCGCAAGATTTATTTCTTTAATTAGTTTTTTCTCCGCTATCGGATCTTTGTACTTAATAAAAGTTTTTCCATCATTAATTTTATTCTGACTTAGAGAAATATTCGCAGTTATTGTTAATTCCCTCAGGAAATAATAGTCAAGAGTAAATTCGGCTCCAACATGCGTAGTCTTTTCGGCATTTCCAGTTACAGGCTGTCCAAACCTATCCAAATGTCCTTTTTTAACTATCTCATCTTTAAAGCTCATCAAGTATAAGTTTAAATTTATTTTGAGACGATCTACGTTATAATAAGTACCGAATTCAAGATTCCGTAAAGTTTCTGGTTTGACGAATGGATTTGAGAAATCATAATTTCCTGTTGCATCAGATTGAAATTGTGGAGTTGCTCCGCCGCTAGATTCCGCCGCATCGTAATAATTTTTTAATCTTGGTTCTCGTGAAACGACTGCGTAATAACTATAAAAACTAAGATTATCAAACAAATTATAAATCAAACTAACTTTTGGATTAACGAAAACATTTCTGATTACAAAATCAGTATTTATAAATTTTTCGTCAAATAGCTTTGTCCGATTATAGACGATTTGATTTTCTATTGTTAAAGTTAGCCGATTCAATACATCTTTTTTAAAATAGACAAAACCTCCTACAACGTCTTTCGCACCTTTATATTCATAATACCGCCAATTCTGATCTGCACCAGCTGGAATTCCTTCTGCATACCACACACTTCCCCAGTGAAGAGAATTATGTTTTCTAAATTCAAATCCAAAAATAAAATTCCCAAAATCAGTATTGAGTGAGAACCGAGGGATCCAACCGAAATGTTTGTTATCAACATAAGCACGAACCAAAGCATTTGAAAAATTTGATGTTGGACCGAAACCATTTGCGTGCGTTAATCGGAAGTAGCTTGTATCTCCCCATGAAGCATCATAGTCGTAAAATCCTTTTCCCCAATAGCCAAACAAAGCACTGTTGAAAATAAATTTATCATTTAATCTATATTCGCTTAATAATTCGATATGCGGCTGTGAAAAGTTTTCAGTTTCAATTCGCCGGCGTGGTACTGCATAGGAATAAGAATCTCCAGATTGCCCCCAATCAGAATAATTCTTTTTCCTTTCATCCTTATCATAAATGGCAAATTTTGGCAGACCCGTGTAGGTCAATCCATCTTCAATCGGACCGCCGAATATGTTTATTTGGTTCGTAAAATTTTCATCAAACCTAATAGCACTGAAAAAATAACTAAATAGATTGATCCAGGCATTCTCACGATATCCGGAAGATTGTAGTTGCGAGAGTCTACCATACACTGCATATTGATCATTGATGAGCCCAGATGAAAACGAAGCCATTATTTTCTTTGTGTTGTATGATCCAAAACCACTTTTGAATAAAATTTCCTTCTCTTTCGAAAAGGTTGAGGTAATAATATTGATCGAACCACCAATCGCTGGAGAACCGATTAAATTACTGCTGACACCTCTTTGCAATTGGATGTTATTGGCGCTTTCAATCAAATCGGGGAAATTAATCCAGTAAATGTTATGATCCTCAGGATCATTTTGTGGAATTCCATTTATTGTGACTGAAATTCTTCTTTGATCAAATCCGCGGATATTGATGTAGTTATAACCAGTTCCGTTGCCACTCTCTGAATAAGATGTAGTTGAAGGAAATTCGGACAAGAACTGTGGAAAGTCTTGAATAGTATAACGATTTTTTATTTCTTCTTTAGAAACGTTACTAAATGATATAGGTGATAGTCCTTCTCTTCCAATGGTCGATGTTACTAAAACTGTCTGAGATGAGAGTATTGTCTCATCAAGACGGATTAAATAAAAATCCTTTAAGTGTGATTTATTCACTTTCAAGATTTTCGTTTCGTAGCCAATAAAAGAAAATCGTATTTCAAATTGACTAACAGGAATCATGCTAATATCGATGGAAAATTCACCGTTGCGATCTGAAGCAGTTCCGATTTTTTCGGATAGTATTAGAACATTAGCTGAATGCAGTGGTTCATTTGTTCTCGAATCAACGATCTTGCCAGTAATCGATTGCGAGAATGACACAACAGAAGAAATGAAAATGAGAGAAATGATTTTTGCGAGTTGCATTTTTACCTCCTTTATTTTTGTTTCCGTTTCCGAAAACGGCATACCAACAAAAGAGGCTGCCGTTTTCCTACGCTGGTATTATCCAGATCAGGTTCAGGGGTTTGATCTCAGCCTGTTACAACAAGCACCCCCAACGGGATTAAATTTTAATTATTTATAAACAATCAATTTTTTTCCGGCAACTATTCTGCTGCTTCGGAGTTTATTTATTTTTTTTAACTCAGTTATACTCAAATTGTATCGCTTTGCAATGGACTCTAAAGTTTCTCCTTTTCGAATCGTATGATAAGCTCGCTTTTTACTTGAATTATCTCCTTTGGCGTAGGAATAGTCTTTACCTTTTATTGTAAGTCTCTGACCAGCATTTATCTGGCTGCTTGAAAGATTATTCCACTCCATTATATCGTTGACATCTACACCAAATCTTTGTGCGATTTCATATAAAGAATCTCCTCTACGAACTCGATAATTGGTTACAGAACGTGTGTCTTTCGTCCTTACAGTAGAAGCATAATTCTGAGATGATGCAGAATAAATTCTTAATTTCTGTCCATACCTGATTGTTGAAGAACGTAAGTTGTTCCAATCTTTCAAATCACTTACTGAAACTCGATACTTTTTAGCAATAACTAACAAACTTTCGCCTCGCTTAACAACGTGAGTTAATCTCTTTTGCTTTGTTTCGTTTAGAGATGTTGTGACTGTTGGAACGTTTTTTATCGATACTTGTTCTGACGGTGTGTAATTTTGAAGCGAGCTAAAATAATTATATCTATCTGATGGGACGTAAATTGTAAGTACATCTCCTACAGCAATTTGACGATTGTAGGGAATATCATTCCAAATTCGAATGTCAGTTATCCGTGATTCATAAGTCTCAGCAATTTTTGTGAGCGAATCTCCCTTTCGCACATAATATTTGACCGGAACTTTTCCTTCAGTATTAAAAGTCAAATTTGATTTGCTTACTTGCGATGATGTTTCAATTTCATTTGTTTCAACTGCTTCTTCCGTATTTGAACTAACCTCGAGTTCGTTTGTTGTTTCTTCGCCGGCGTCAGCGATATGTTCTGACTGTTCATCACCATTTTCAGAAGTCTGTTCCTCAAAATTAAATGTTAAATTCTCTTCACTGTAAGGGATTGGAATTTTTAATTGCGAATTTCTTTTAAGTCTAATCTTCTTAGGAATATTATTCGCATCAGCAATCATTCCAGCTGTAACTCCGTATCTATTAGCTATTGAAGTAAGAGTTTCCCCTCTTCCAACTTTATGCACAACGAACGAGCGTTTGGCTGATGCAGGAATCTGAGAATAGTTTTTCGATAAGTTTTCACTTGCGTTCACGTTTTTCAAGAGTTTCAGTGGATAACCACCTGGATGGTTGGGCGGTGTGCTTTGTTGTATAAGCTCTGGATTTAAGCTGATTAGTACACTGCTTGGAATTCCCGCCGCTGATGCAAGAACGGATAAATCAAATGGATCATTCACCAAGAAAGTTTCATATTCGTAAGGTTCTTCAAACTTGATGTTAGTAAAGCCATATTTACCAGGATCGTTAAAGATGATTGTGATAGCGATGTATTGCGGAACATAATTCCTCGTCTCTCGCGGAATTTTATTTAGTATTTCCCAAAAATTATTAGTTCCGGTACGAGCGACAGCCTTGCGGATTCTGCCTTCGCCAGCATTGTACGATGCCAATGCCAGATACCAATCTCCAAGAGAGTTATATAAATCCCTAAGATGTCGAGCTGCTGCTCGTGTTGATTTTTCGGGATCCCTTCGTTCATCATACCAGAAATTTCCTTCAAGTCCATATAATTTACCGGTTGAACGAATGAACTGCCAAAGTCCGACTGCCTTAGCCCAAGATACAGCCGTTGGATTCAATCCACTTTCGATTACGCTCAAATAAATTAATTCTTCAGGTACTCCTTCTTCTTTGAAAATCTTTTTCATCATTGGAAAATATTTCCCTGAACGTGCAATCCATTTTTCAACATGATTTTTTCCTTTACCAGTAAAAAAGGCAATGAAAGATTCAACGTAGGAATTAACCTCAATCGGAACTTCAGCAACTGTAATTTTTTCGGGAAGAGTAACTTTCGTTTTTTCGAAGGATGTAATTTTTCGGCTAAGCCATTCATTTAAACTAGATAGTGAGATTTCTGCTGGAAGTTCATCCATTTTATCAATTAGTTTTTGATAATCTTCGAGTACGCTTCGTTCTAACTCAACGAAATCGGAAATGTTTTCAATATCTGGATAGAAGCTAATGTTATTAAGAAGTTCTACTCCACTTTCATATTCTTTCAATGCAGTAAGTAATTGCCCCTCTTCTTCATACTTCAATGCTGTTAAATAATGCTGACGTACGCGTTCAAGAAGTGTGACTACGATTCCATCTGTTTTCAATTCTGTTTTAGGAGTGTCAACAACAACAACATGTTCAACTTTAGTTGTTGAACATGATGCAAATAATATCACAGATGTTGTTGATGATAATATAATTAACGCGGTAAATAACTTACTCATTAGCAACTCTCTATATTTTTGGTATCCTTATGG
>CAZNDS010000056.1:13241-14945 GCA_964571865.1 uncultured Ignavibacteriaceae bacterium
ATTTAAGTCACTACTACAATAAAGTCAAGAAAATTATTAGATAATTCCAATAATTTATTCGATTACAATACATTACACAAAGTCAAAGTGGAATATTTCCGTGTTTCTTCCTAGGGTTTTTATCGACTTTTGTTCGTGAAATGTTTAGGGCAGAAATAAGTTTTTTTCTTGTTTCATTAGGGAAAATAACTTCATCAATGAAACCTTTCTCAGCGGCAATGTAAGGATTTGCAAATTTTTCAATGTAGCCATCCAATTTTATCTGCAATTCAGCTTCCGGATCTTTTGCTTTCTGAATTTCCTTCTTGAAAATTATTTCAACGGCACCTTTGGGTCCCATGACGGCAATCTCAGCGGAAGGCCAGGCGAAATTAAAATCTCCCCTGATGTGTTTTGAATTCATAACATCGTATGCACCGCCATATGCTTTTCGAGTTATGACAGTAATTTTAGGAACTGTCGCTTCACAAAATGCATACAGAAGTTTGGCTCCATTTCGAATAATCCCACCCCATTCTTGATCTGTGCCAGGCATAAATCCTGGAACATCTTCAAAAACAATAAGAGGAATATTAAAGGCATCACAAAATCGAACGAACCGAGCACCCTTTATCGAGGAATTAATATCAAGAACTCCCGCAAGAATTGCAGGTTGATTTGCAATTATTCCAACAGATTTTCCTCGAATCCTTCCAAAGCCAACAATGATATTTTGAGCATATGCCTCATGAACCTCAAAAAAATCATTATAGTCTACGACTTTGATGATGATTTCTTTCATATCGTATGGTTTGTTTGGATTTTCTGGTACGATAGACAAAAGTTCCGGAATGTCAGATTCATTTTCATTGTACTCAAATTGAATTGGATCATCTTCACAATTCTGTGGTATGTACGAAAATAATTTTCGCACAGCCTGTAAACACTCGGCTTCGTTGTCAGATGTAAAATGAACAACGCCTGATTTTGTTGCATGCGTATCAGCTCCGCCGAGTTCTTCAAATGTTACATCCTCGTGAGTGACAGTTTTCACTACATTTGGACCTGTAACAAACATGTAAGATGTATTTCTGACAATAAAAATAAAATCAGTTATAGCTGGAGAATAGACTGCACCGCCAGCACATGGACCCATTACACAAGAAATTTGTGGTATAACACCAGAAGCAAGTGTGTTTCGTAAAAATATATCTGCATAACCTCCAAGACTTGAAACTCCCTCCTGAATCCTCGCACCACCCGAATCATTTAATCCAATAACAGGAATTCCAAGTTTCATTGCCATGTCCATGATCTTACAAATTTTTTTCGCGTGCATTTCGGATAGAGCACCGCCAAAGACTGTGAAATCCTGACTGAAGACGGCAACATCTCTGCCATCAATTTTTCCAAATCCGGTAATTACACCATCACCGTAAAACTTTTGTTTATCAAGACCAAAATCTATTGATTGATGAACAACAAATTTGTCGATCTCATTAAAGGAATTTTCATCAAGTAAAATGCTCAATCTCTCTCTTGCCGTAAGCTTGCCTCGTTTATGCTGCTGCTCGATTTTATCAATTCCGCCGCCCAGTTCAGCTTTTTCGATATTCTGCTTTAGTAATTCAATTTTATCCTTCATTGTAAACCTCAGTGATGGATTGAAGCGTTTAATTTCTTTTTTACAAATTAGACAATGAGATTTGAATAATCAATTGAATG
>CAZNDS010000057.1:0-12588 GCA_964571865.1 uncultured Ignavibacteriaceae bacterium
TAGAAACAAATAATATATTGCATTTGTACAAAAAATTGTTTACTAATTGTAAGTAGTTTCAAAAGGAATACCATGAAAATAAGATTAATCATATTGGTTCTCTTGCTGACATCGTCATTTGCAGCGGCACAATTGAAAAGTCAATTACCGCAGCAGCCAAATGTTGGCGAAGCGATGCTTAGTCGTCCTCAAAGCAGCATGTTGTTAGGATTCATCAATCCAGATAATTTTAGGATGTTCCATAGCTACAACATGTCATTCAGCACTTTTGGAGGAAACAGCATGGCGCTAGGTGTTTATACAAATTCAATGTTCTATCAAATTGCCGATCCTCTTTCAATGCAGGTTGATGTAAGTTTGATGCATTCGCCTTACAACTCATTCGGAAAAGAATTTCAGAATGATTTCAATGGGATCTATGTAAGCCGTGCGGCTTTGAATTGGAGACCGATTGAAAATTTCATGGTGAACATCGAATATCGAAACATGCCGATGGGATTAAGCTATTTCAATCCGTACTACAGATTCTCACGGTACGGTAATTACTTCTACGATGCGAATGGATTTAATGATTGGTACATTGGTAGATAACTCATCAAAACAAACTATAATTTTTTTTCAAACCGAGTCATCTCGGTTTTTTTTATACCAAAGAAATAAATAAGTGGCAGCGCAGAGTTCGGGCAAAAATACACTGTTAAACATTTTCCTGTTCATTTTTTTTATAATATTTCTCTTTGTTGCATATACAATTTATTTGAAGTTCTCAGTTAAAAGTCAGGAAGAACTGGAAGAAGAAAATCCCACTGGTGCAATAATTCAAGTTGAGGTCTTGAATGGGACAAAAGTTCGTGGATTGGCCGAGAAAGTTACAAACTATCTTCGCAATAAAAACATTGACGTAGTTCAACAGGGAAATTACAAGAGAGACGATGTATTGCAAAGTTTTATTCTTGTTAGAATCGGGAATTCGGCAAATGCAAAAATAATTGCTAGAGCTTTGGGAATTAGTTTTGAACAAATTAGGACTGACATCAATCAAGATTTCTTTTTAGACGTCACAATTGTACTTGGTGCAGATTACGAAAAATTTAAGATTGAGTAAAAAATGTCAAGTGAATACTTAAAAGATCAGATCATTACTCACATTCAGGAGAAAAAAGGAGAAAAGATCGTTATACTGGATTTAAAAAAAGTTACTACGCTTGCAGATTATTTCATTATTTGTACCGGCAGTGTTGAGCCGCATATAAAAGCAATTCGCGATAATGTTGTTGACAAACTTGCTGAAGACGGGCTGAAGTGCTGGCATATCGAAGGGAAAGAAGCGGCGAGTTGGGTTCTTGTGGATTACATTGATGTTGTTTTACATATTTTTAGTCCTCAAGCGAGAGAGTATTATAAACTTGAAAAACTCTGGTCCGATGCAGAAAGAACTGAGATTAATGACGAAGAAAAACTCAATAAATGAAAAAATATTTATCAACTCTCTTCATAAACGCATCAAAAAAACTCTCTTACATTGAACCTGAAAAAGTTTATTTCAATGTTCCGAAAGTGAAAGAGCATGGCGATTTAGCAACCAATTATCCGCTATCAATCGCAAAAACTCTATCAAAAAATCCACGCGATGTAGCTCAAGAAATTATTTCAAATTTGACCGATACTCATAATGCAATTGAAAAAATTGAAATTGCCGGGGCCGGATTTATAAATTTTAAATTCAAAAAAGAGTTTATCTCCACATTGATTAAAGAGATCATCGACTTGAAAGGTAATTTCGGAAAGAGCAGTATTCAAGCAGGAAAAAAAGCACTAGTTGAATTTGTCTCTGCAAACCCAACTGGTCCGCTGACTGTTGGGCATGGAAGAAATGCGGTCTTTGGCGATACGATTGCAAATATTTTAGAGTGGATTGGATTTGATGTTGATAGGGAATATTATTTTAACAATGCAGGCAGACAAATGCGTGTGCTTGGTAATTCTGTTCGGTTACGATATTTGGCTCAGTGCGGTGAAAAAATTGAGTTCCCGGAAGATTATTATCAGGGTGAATACATAGTTGATATAGCAAAAACTATTTTTGATGAACATGGAAGTAATCTTCTTGAATCGAAGGATGAAAATTACTTTAAAGAAACAGCAGAGCGAGAAATATTTAAGGACATAGCAGAAACGCTAAATCGATTAAACATTAAGTTTGATTCTCATTTTAATGAGAATAAGCTTTATGAAGAAAAAAAAATCGACGAAGTCCTGCAGAAATTCAAATCCTTGGATTTCAGTTATGAAAGTGAGGGCGCAATTTGGCTTTCATTAAAAAAAATTGGAATGGAAACAGACAAAGTAATTGTTAAAAGTTCAGGCGAACCAACCTACAGGCTGCCGGATATCGCTTATCATATTGAAAAGTTTAATAGAAATTACGATTTAATGATCGACATTTTTGGATCAGATCATATGGCGACTTATCCCGATGTACTTGCAGGATTAAAAATCTTAGGTTACGATGAAACAAAAGTGAAAGTACTGATCCACCAGTTTGTGACGATTATGGAAAAAGGTGAAGTTGTTAAGATGTCGACACGCAAAGCAAACTTCATTACACTTGATCAGTTAATAGATGAAGTTGGTGCCGATGTTGTACGTTATTTCTTCCTGATGCGTTCAATTTCGAGCCATTTGAATTTCGATCTTGATCTTGCAAAAAAACATTCTGATGAGAATCCAGTGTTTTATTTACAATATGCTCATGCCCGAATTTGCGGTATACTTAGACTCGCGAATGAAGAAGGACATTTTCCAACTGAAGATTTCAAATTATTAATAGAGGAAGAAGAGCTTGAGCTAATCAAACATCTTCAATTGTTTCCTGAAGTTGTTGAGTCAGCAGCATCGAATTTCGAACCGCTGCTGCTAATTACATTTTTACATGATCTAGCAGGATTTTTTCACAAGTTTTATCACAATCACCGTGTAATTGGACAGCCAAAAGAACTCACAGGCGCAAGATTATCTTTGTGTTTGGCTTCGCAAATCGTATTAAAAAATGGATTGAAAATCCTTGGTATTTCTGCCCCTGAGAAGATGTAATTACCCTAATTAACCATTCAGCCAATCATTCGCGAACTTAGTCATTGCGAATAATTCTGTCGGAACAAAAAATAAACAAGCAGCACTCCGCAAATTCCTCCAAGTAAATCTGCAGCGAAGTCCGAAAACTCACAGAACCGCCCGGGAATAAAGTGCTGATGTACCTCGTCGAAGATTCCGTAAAGAGTTACTATCAGCAAACTCAGATATGAACTCCTGTTTTGCCTGAGTTCGAATTTTTTTTGGATGAGTAAAGAAAGATTAAGTAAAACTGCCAAAATAAAATATGCAAGAAAATGCTGGATCTTGTCACTCACGCCAACTTTTGGAAGCGAAGTAGTCGGAAGCGAAGTCAACACGACTAACACAATCCAATAAACGCTCAAGGTGAGATAAAGAAGTTTTTTATAACGCTTAATAAAATTAAATAGCGAAATCATATTGTCACACAATTATGCAATTGCAGAAGTGATTATTGAAACAGTTGCTGCACCATGTTCAATTAAAACTTTTGTACACTCTATTGAAGTCGAGCCTGTTGTACATACATCATCGATTATTGCTACATTTTTGTTTTTAAGTACAGAATTATTCTTTATCATAAATGCACCATCCATATTTCTCTGTCTTTCTTCTTTTGACAATAGAGTTTGTGTTTTAGTATTTCTGATTCTTTTTATGATCTTTGTTTTAATCGGCTTTTGTGTGAACTCACTAATTCCCTTGCAAATCATTAAAGATTGATTATATCCTCGTTCGATTTCCTTTATACGGTGTAACGGAACAGGGATAAGAAAATTAATATCCTCAAACCAACCTAACTTTGACAAATCTTTCCCAATTTCATTTCCGATTTGAGTGCCCACCTTAGAAATCCCATTATATTTTAATAAATGGACTATTTTCTGAAAGTCTCCAAACATTGTGAAGATATATTTCGAGTAAAAATTTGTAACGATATCTGAATCGACAAGGTGTTCAGAATAAAAAGTATCTAAATCAGATTGTTTGGCTTGTGTTAATTTTGAGAAGCACTCTTCACAGATAACAAATCTTGAACGGATCAGTTTTCTATCGCAGAGATGGCATAAATTTGGAAAGAGAAAATCTATGCTGTCAATTAAAAAGTTTTTTACCGGGTTTAAAGTAATCCCAATCTTTTCCTGAAAAACCATTCTGCTGCCAATAAAAGCATTACTCCGATTAACAAATAAATAGAGTTCCAAAACTGAATGAAGTCACTAACCTCTTTTTCAATTTTTCGTTGACTTAAAAACGAACTAATATTCGAGAAGAATTGGTTCGATTCTTCTGCTGAAAAATATTTTCCCCCTGAAACCTCTGCAATTTGTTTCAGCAGATCTTCATTCATGGTAAGATTTTGGTATTCGAGTTCTGTTTCCGTGACAGAGAACTTCGCTTCATCTGAAAATTTTTGTCCTCCGTATTCTGTTGAGACTTTAAGAGAATAATCACCTTCAGTCAGATCAGATAAAATAAATTGATATAGTCCGTTTCCGATTGGTTCAAGATTTGCGTTAATAATTGTTTGATTTTCTCTAAAAATATCCAGAGAAATATTAGCATTGGACACAGCGTGATTGCTTTCGTCATAAAACTGTCCCGAAACAACTACGCGCTCGGAAGAATCAAATATTTTTTTCGAGAGATTTAATTTTAAATTTTTGAATAATTCCCGCGAACTAAGCCATTTAACGGAGTTATTAATAAATCTATCAAAATATTCATTCTCGTTTGTTTTCAAGGCATTGAGCAATTTCAATCTCCAGATACCAAAACCAATAAAAGCGATTGAACGATGCCGATTAATTTTTCTAGACAAAATTAACGGCTGATTGATCCGACTATTTTGAATTTTAAAGAATGAAAGAATTTCAGATTCGGGTTTACTTCTAAACTCTCTATCAACACGAAAGATTGGCGGAAAGGCATTCCAAATGTTTATAGAGTTTGATTCATCTATGTTCAATATCTCATTCTTTGCGAAACCTTCTCGTATGTCAATAAAAATTTGTGAAACATCTCCGTACGGATTGCCCCACTCAAAAGGAAGAAAATCATTGAATAACTGCAGGCGTGTAAAGTCAGCTTCATTTGATATTAGAGTAAATAAAGGAAGATTTTTTCTCTGAATAGATGATTTTAATTCGTCAATAAAATTATGCGATGAAAATTTCCCCGGAAAACCAATAAAGAATACTGCGTCTGCAGAATCAAGGAAATTTTTATCCGAACTATTCGGTAAAAATCCTCCTGTAGAATTTTCAACAAGAGTTTTCACATTATAATCATTATTTACAGATAGACTCTGTTTGATAAAGCTCAAATCAACAGATGGCGCAGAGGCAACTAACAGCACTTTTATTTTATTACTCAGCACACTCACATATTTGGATGATGAGTTGTTCTTCGGAGTAACTTCATCCATAAATGCATTAGCACTGATTGTTAAACGCTTATCACCATCTGATTTGGGAATGTACTCAAAATCTATCTCGTTGAAACTGTCAGCGAGTTTAATTTTTTTCGTTTCAATATGCTTTCCATCTTCGCGAAGAGAAACTTCGACTTCTCTTGAATCAAATCCATTATTAATCAAACTAACTTTTACTGGCGATTTATTATCAACATACAAAATATCATTCGAGATGATATCCTTTACAATTAAATCTTTTTGTATTGTCGGATTTCCAACACCGAGTGTAATAATCGGTAGATGGAGTTTTTCAGCGATATGAATTGGCTTATCACCTTTATTGTAAATTCCATCAGTGATTAGAATTACATTTTGAAGATTCCAATCATCTTTTAAACCATTAACGCGCTCTAATGCTGAAGAGATATCCGTACTCGGTCCATTAAATAGTAAATTATCTCTAAGAGAAATCTGTGAATCTGCTAAAGTTTCGGAAAAATAATAAACCTGATATTCAGCTTTATCAGAGTCAGAAACATTTTTCATGTTAGCAATAACCCGATTCAAAGAGTTTTGATCATGCAGCATACTTTTACTGTTATCAATTAAAAAAATCGAAGTCGATTTCGTTTCCAACACTGAGGAAATATTCAAAGTTAATTCTGCTACAGCCAAAAGAATTCCGATAATCGCAAGTCCGCGCAATACAGCTAGAAAAACCTTCCAATTAGATTCAAGGAATGGAATCGTTCTTCGGTAATAAAAGTACACTGAAACAATAATTAACGCGCAAAGCAGAATAATTATAGAAATTGATAAGCCAACGGAGATAGAAATTTTCAATGGGGTAAGTAAAAAAGTTTCGGTCAAAATCATTTACCGTTGAGATTCCACTTTTTCAGATGCGGTAGAAAATCGTAAGCAGTAAGATCGTATTGAATTGGAGTTACTGATACAAAATTTTCGTGAGTAGCAATGACATCCGAGTCTGTTTCAATATCAAGTTTTTTGAGCGAGCCTGTAAGCCAGAAATATTCGCGCTGGTTTGGATCGATACGACGTTCGTAAATATCATTCCATTTGGATATTCCTTGACGAGTAACTGCAATTCCTTGGATTTTATTTTCGGGAACAGCCGGAATATTCACATTCAGCAAAACTCCGGGAGGAAGTCCTTTTTCCAAAACTTTGGCGGCAATTTGTTTGGCAACTTTCTCAGCATAATTGAAATCTTCCGGATCAAATGTTGTCATACTGAATGCAATAGAGGGAATATCCAAAATTCTTCCTTCTGTTGCCGCAGAGACAGTTCCGCTGTAGAGTACATTAATTGCAATGTTCGCTCCATGATTAATTCCTGAAACTACTAAGTCGGGGGGATTATCCATCATTGATGAGATTGCAAGTTTTACGCAATCTGCAGGTGTGCCTGTCACTGCATATCCAAATAGTTCACCGTCGAAATAGTGCGGTTCAACTCGTAATGGAGTTTGAACAGTGATTGCGTGGCCGACAGCGCTCTGTTGTTTGTGAGGGGCATAAACCATAACTTCACCTAAATCAAGCATTGCATTTCGCAGTGCAATAATTCCTTTGGATGAAATACCATCGTCGTTCGATACAAGTATCTTAAATTTTTTCTTCATGGGAACAAATTTAGAGATAATATCAATCTGGTTCAAACGTTATGAATTTATCCGATATGATCATAATTAATCGGCTGCGAGATTATTTTTTCAAACCATTAAATATTTTTTACAAACCACTGATGAATCGGCAGCATATCCTTAAAAACCTTGAAAGTTAAATTCACTGGATTTGCATTCAGCAGTCTCGAATGATCGTTTTCGTAAAATAAATATAAGCCGCTGTGTAAAAGATATTTAGACTGAGGTAAATTATCGGGATAACCTTTCGGGATCTTTTTGTAAGTTTCACCGCCGAGCGTATATGTTTTATTCCTGGTAAGTTTTGTAACAATTGCATGAAGTTCTTTGCCTTTTCTTGCATCTGCAACAGCATCTCGAAACTTCTTCAGATCCTCCTTTGAAAACATGTACATACCAACTCCAATGAAAAGAAGCTTTGGATCGATGTGGAAATAAAATCCCGAGCTCTCCATTTTTTTTCGAGTTCCTTCCCAAAAATATATTCCAAGATTTGTTTTATAGGGAGCTTTATCCTTACTGAATCTGACGTCTCTATGAATTCGAAAAATTGATTTGTCGATTTTCGGTATTGCATTGATTTGCGGAGCAATATCTTGAAGTTTCGAACCCATTTCGAGAACGAATTTTTGTGCTGGCTCGAGAAAATTCATATCAAACTCATTACGGTGCTTTTCGAACCATTCACGGTTATTGTTTCGTGAAAGCTTTGTTAAGTAGTCTATTGTACATTGAGGAAAATCGGATGACTTTGTTTTCATTATTCTTTCCATTCCTTAATTAATTTTTCTTCCTTGTTGAAGGAATGCAATTTGCCGTCATAAAATTTCACTTCCGCTTAAAACTTCAAATACACGATCAATTGCATTATGTGTTCCGAAAACGATTAATTGGTCATTTTCTTTTAATTGAAAATCTCCGGCAGGATTTGAAATTGATTTACCGACGCGAATTACGGAGATTACCGTTCCGTCAGTTCTAGCCCGTAAATTAATCTCTTTCAGAGTTTTGCCGCAATTTGGATTTTCTGATGTAATCATAAAGGAATCGATTGTACCTTGGGCAAGAATCTGATTAATCTGTTCGAACGCATGTTCGGTAAACCTTACGTCTCGCAAGATCCCATACGATTGTGTCCTCAGCATATTTGATTGAGCGAGAATAACACTGTTTGGAATATGATAGTTTTTTAGTACTCTAGAAAAAATTTGAATGGATGTCTCAAATTCTTCGGGGATCACTTCATCCGCACCGAGTTTAAGCAATTCATCTATTTCCGTAACATATCTGGTTCGGACAATAACATGAACGTTAGGATTAATTTCTTTTGCCAGCCGTGTGGAAATTCGAGCAGAAATTGGATCTGAAATAGCAAACACTATCAACTTTGCCGTGTTAATTTCAGCACTTAATAAAATATCTTTTTTTGTAGAATCACCGAAAATCACATTCTCGTTTTCGCTTTTTATTTCCTTTATAGTTTTAGGATTAATTTCAATGACAACATATTTAATTCCGGTCTCCTTAAGAACTTTAACCAAATTCCTCCCATTTAAACCATAGCCGACTACTATAACGTGATTTTTCAATGTTACAGTTTTTTCTGTTGAGTCGGGTTTTTTAGTTTTTACAACATCCGGGACGCGTGATCCAACACGCGGCGCTAAACGGATCATTATCGGACTTATTATAAGCGTTACAACAGCTGCAGCGATAAATCCTTTGTATAAATCTCCAGAGATTAAATTAAATTTCATTCCTTCAAGAGCAAGCACGAATGAAAATTCTCCAATCTGTGCTAATCCGAGTCCGACCATTGCTGCGAGCCGCATCGGATATTTCAATCCGTGAATGATGATGATCAATACTGCAGCTTTCAAGAAAATAATGATCAACGCATAAGAAATGACCGTGACCGGATTTGATAGAAAGAAAGTGATGTCAAGCAGCATTCCGAACGAAACAAAAAATAACGAAGTGAATATATCTTTGAATGGAATTACGTCACTAACAATTTGATGAGTGTAATCGGTTTCTGAAATTATTAGTCCAGCAATGAAAGCACCAATCGCAAAAGATAAACCGACAAAGTGAGTTATCCATGCAGTTCCAAGGCTAAGTACAATTACACCAATTAGTAATACATCCCGCATCCTGAGATCAACTAAGAAATGAAGAATGTATGGCATTAAAAATCTTGCTGCCAATAGAATCGCGGCAATAAAACCGAAGGCATAAACGAGTCGCATTGCTGCATCGCCCAATGGAATTGAATCGGATAGTCCAAGAATCGGAATCAGGATCATCATCGGGACGACCATTAGATCCTGAAAAATAATTATTCCAATCGACAATCTACCGTGTGGTGCATCCGTCTCATTTCTT
This sequence comes from uncultured Ignavibacteriaceae bacterium, assembly GCA_964571865.1. Lineage (GTDB taxonomy): Bacteria > Bacteroidota > Ignavibacteria > Ch128b > Ch128b > JAHJVF01. The sequence continues at coordinate 9,583 of CAZNDS010000057.1, forward strand.
TCGCCCAAGAGTTTTAATATTACAACCGAACTGCTGTGAGAGAGAAGAAATCCCATGAATAAAGCCTGCGGAACATTGAGTCCAGAAAAAAATGATACACCTGTTCCGAATATTATTGTAAGCGCAACTTGTGATCCACCGGTCAGTAAGATTTCTCTGAAGGCTTTTTTAAAGCGAGTCAAAGAAATTTCAATGCCGATTGTGAATAAAAGTAGCGCAACGCCAATTTCTGCAAGCTGATTTATACCATCCATTTGATTTATTAATCTCAGCCCGAAAGGTCCTATCAATATTCCGGTGATAATGAAACCAACGATTGAGGGGAGATGAAATTTCTTAAAAACGAATATAACCGGTACTGATACGGCTAGGACTAAAAGCAGATCTTGAAGAAGTTTGAATTCAACCATAAAATTTATTTAAAGAATTATTATATTATTTTATCTAATGTTAAACAAAAATGGTGAAAAAATGAAAAGCCGCATTGCAATTTTATCAATATTATTTCTTTTACTTATTTCAACGCTTTCCTATGCCCAAGGGAAAAGAGATTTCACTGCTGAAGACCTTTGGAATTTAAAACGTCTCAGCAGCTTAACAGTTTCTCCCGATGGAAAGTACGGATGTTTTGTCGTAACAGAATACAACATAAAAGAAAATAAAGGCAACAGCGATCTTTGGCTGATCGATCTTGCAAATTATCAATTAAGGAAGCTCACAACAAATTTAGGGTCGGACGGTTCTCCCGCTTGGCATCCAAACAGTAAAAGTATAGCGTTCATTTCCAAAAGGGAGGGAGATTATTCTCAGCTTTACACCATACCAATTGACGGAGGCGAAGCATCCCTTCTTGCAGAAATGCCGATGGGAATTTCATCTCCAAAGTATTTTAATGATGGAAAAAAAATTGCATTCGTGTCTCAAATTCTTGCCGAACATGAAAACGCTTTTTCCCAAAAGGATGCTTTCGCAGATGCGATGAAAAAAGCAATTAAAGAAAAAAAAGAAAGTAAAATGACAGCCAAAGTTACAGAGAATAGATTTTATCGATATTGGGACAGCTGGTTGACCGATGGTCATGTCTCGCGGCTTTTCGTTTATGACATTGAAAAAAAAGAAAGAGTTGATATAACAAAAGGATCCAAAAGAATTTTCAATTACGACGGGGGAATCACTTATTCAATCTCACCTGACGGCAAATGGATCAGTTACTCGGCAAATAATACTCATCCCCCCTATAATGAACTTAACACCGATATTTTCCTCATCAGTTCAGACGGTTCATCTCAAGAGATGAATATAACTTCAAAAAATCTGCAGGAAGATGGTTCCCCAGTTTTTTCAAATGACAGTAAATTTCTATTCTATGGTATGCAGAACGATCCGGATTACTCTACAGATAATGTGAAACTTGTTAAATATGAAATTTCCAGCCAAACTGAAAAAGTTCTTACTAATAATTTTGATTTTTCATTCAGCGACTTCAAAGAGAGTAAAGACGGATCAACCATGTTTATGACGTCAGATGTTCACGCCCGTTCGGCAATATTTAGTCTTGATTTGAAATCCAATAAACTCGATAAACTATATAATGAAGGTGGAATTAATTCATTCAATCTTACAAATGAAAAATTGTATTTCCTTAAAAATAATTTAGCATCGCCGACTGATATTTTTGAATTCGATTTGAAAAGCAAAAAGCTCAAGCAAATCAGTTTCTTCAATCAAGAGCTTTTAGACCAAATCGAATTCGGGAAATATGAAAGTTTGTACTTCAAGGGTGCAGATAATAATGAAGTTCAGATGTTTCTGCTCTATCCTCCTAAGTTTGATGCGAGTAAAAAATACCCATTAGTTCATCTGATTCACGGGGGCCCGCACGGAACATTTGGTGACGATTTTCATCCACGATGGAATGCACAACTTTTTGCATCGCCTGGTTATGTAGTGGCAATGGTAAACTTTCATGGATCGACAAGTTTTGGAAATAAATTTGGTAAATCGATTGTGGGGGCGCATGGCGATAAACCTTTCACAGACATAATGAAAGCAACTGATTACTTAATAGAAAAATATCCTTTCATTGATGGATCGAAACTAGGCGCTGCTGGCGGGAGCTATGGCGGATATCTTGTTAATTGGATCGCCGGCCATACTGACCGTTTCAAAGCTTTAATCAGTCATGCCGGTGTTTACAATCTGATGGGACAATTTGCGTCAGACTTAACTCATGAGAGAGTAAAAAATTATGATGGCGCACCTTGGGAAGGAAAATACGAAAACATAAATCGATACAGTCCGGCACATTTTGCACACAATTTTAATACTCCGATGTTAATAATTCATGGTGAAAAAGATTATCGCGTTGTGATCACTCAAGGTCTGGAAATTTATGGAGTCTTGAAAGGAAAAGGAATTGATGCAAGACTTCTTTATTATCCGAATGAGAATCATTGGATTTTAACTGCACAAAATTCTATCTACTGGTACAAGGAAGTTCAAGATTGGTTTGAAAGATATTTCAAATAGAAATAGATTTTAGATTTACTTAAGCCATTAAAGTTTTGAAGGTATGATATGACAGAATTAATAGAAAAATATTTTGGAATGAGCACTGAGCTGCAGAATCAATTGCTGGTATCAATTTTTATTATTTTTCTCATGTGGTTTATTCTGCGGCTTACTCTAAAATTTATTATTAATAAAATCGATGAACTGCCAGTACGTTATCAGTGGAAAAAATTCGCAACGTACATTTCTGTTGTTCTCGCGATATTATTTCTTTCACAAGTTTGGCTTGGTGCATTTGGATCGCTTGGGACATTCCTCGGACTGCTGAGTGCTGGTCTAGCAATTGCTCTAAAGGATTTACTGGTTAATATGGGCGGATGGGCATTTCTTCTAATTAGGAAACCTTTTAAAGTTGGCGACCGGGTTGAAATTGGAAGTGTTCGCGGTGATGTTGTTGATATAAGAATTTTTCAATTTTCTGTGATGGAAATTGGC
>CAZNDS010000057.1:12598-14874 GCA_964571865.1 uncultured Ignavibacteriaceae bacterium
ATGCAGATCAAAGTACTGGAAGAATTATTCACGTTCCAAATGGAATAGTTTTCAGTTAGCCGCAGGCAAATTACACCGAAGGATTCGCATACATTTGGCATGAGATTCCAGTATTACTGACTTTCGAGAGTAATTGGAAAAAAGCAAAAAATATTTTGAGTGAAATTCTCAATGAACATGCTTTGCATCTCAGTCCGGACGCTGAGAGACAAGTTCAAGAAGCGAGCAAGAGATTCTTAATCTACTATAAAGTCTTAACACCAACTGTGTATACTGAAGTGAAGGACAGCGGAGTGCTTCTTACAATGAGATTTATGTGTGACCCTCGAAAAAGAAGAATTACTCAGCAAATAATTTGGGAAGCAACACTCGATGAATTTGCCAAGTGTAATGACATTGATTTTGCATATCCAACTCAACGGTTTTATGATAATTATACGGAGGGGAAATCTGGAACTAAGCCAACATTGTAGCTGAAAAATAATTGAACAATCCTATCCTTTATTTATGATTTTAATTTAATTAAATTCACTCCAAAATTTATGGGTATTATATGTTAATTAAGAAAATGATTTCTGTTCTTTTTGCTTTGGTAATTTCTTTTTCATCTCTTTATGCTCAAAGTAACACTCTAATAAATGAACTCGCTGCGAATGGCGAACCTGTCATTTATAAAAAAGATACACTCTTTTTTATTTATAGTTCACTCGGACCATTTACCGCAGATTTTCGAGCTGAACAAGCAAGCCAGAAACTTGCCCTGCTTATGGAAGATAAAAATAGTGTAACAGACTCAATAAAAATAATTTCAGACGGTGAGTATCGTCATATTGAATATAATTCAAAACCATTGTTTTCAATTTCTGCGGAGGACTCAAGGATAGCAGGAGTCAGTACCGATGAGTTGGCACATCGAGCAGTCGCGAGTATAAATAATAAACATTTTGATATCCATTATTCTTTCAGCTGGCGAGATTTATTGATTTAATTAGCTATCATAGTTGGAATTCTTCTTGCTGCATTCTTCTTGTTTTATCTGCTCAAAAAATTATTTACAAAAATATATTTATGGATAGAGAGCTGGGAGGGAAAACTTTGGCGATCATTAGTAATCAAGTCGCAGGAAATTTTAAGTGCGGAAAGCATAACAATGCTTGTCTTGGCAGTATTCAAAATTATCCGCCTCGGACTATCCCTTATAATAATATATTATGCTCTTACAAATATTTTCAAATTACTTCCATGGACTAAAGACTGGGACATTGCTCCAATTTTGTGAGGAGCTATGTGGACAATTATCGTTACTGCAATTGCATTCGGATTAATTCAAGGTTTGAATTCACTTTACAAACTGGCTCTCAGAAAAGTTGCAAAATGGAAGGGGACAATAATAAAAGGAATTTCAGTAAAAAAAGTTGAAGTTTTATCAGAAGAGCGAGTTGCGGATTTAATCGTTCTCTGCCTGAGAATATTTAAGTTCGGTTTGTACATAATAGTTTTGTATTTTTTCATCACATTAATTTTTAGCTTTTTCGCATTTACGAAAACTTGGGCTGCTACTTTGATTGGTTATGTGGTGGACCCGCTTAAGTCAGTTATCACTTCGATAATTTCTTATTTACCAAGTTTATTTTTCATTCTCGTTATAATCTTCTTCACACGGTATCTAATTAAAATTGTAAAGTTCTTTTTTGATGAATTTGAAAAAGGAACTTTGACTCTTCCCGGATTTCATAAAGATTGGTCGATCCCAACTTTTAAGATTATTAGATTTTTAATTATCGCACTTGCAGTGATAATCATTTATCCATATTTACCGGGTTCAGATTCCAAAGCATTCGAAGGCGTATCAATCTTACTTGGATTGGTCCTTTCTCTTGCTTCTGCTTCTGCGATAGCGAATTCATTGCCGGATTGGTTTTAACTTACATGAACGCATTTAGAATAGGGGACAGAGTGAAAATTGCAGATACGGTCGGAGATGTAATTGAAAAAACTCTTCTATCTACGAAAGTACGAACTATAAAAAACGTGGATATCACAATTCCAAATTCAATGGTACTGGGAAGTCATATAATTAACTTCAGTTCTTCTGCAAAAGAGACAGGATTGATTTTGCACACAACTGTAACTATTGGCTACGATGCGCCTTGGACAAAAGTCCACCAATTGCTTATCGATGCTGCAGTTGAATGCCAGCATATAAATAAAGAACCGAGACCATTTGCTCTTCAAACAAGTCTTGATGATTTTTATGTAAGCTATGAACTGAATGC
>CAZNDS010000058.1:0-6515 GCA_964571865.1 uncultured Ignavibacteriaceae bacterium
ATGAGCAGCGGATTAGTCTATACCGATCGTGGTGCAGTTCCGTTTTATAATATGCGGAACTTGATCGCCAATGAAAAAAGCCAGGCAAAACGGGAAAGACTTTATAAATCGATGAATTCAATTTATAAAGAGCTGAATTCCGATTACCGAAAACTGTATAAATCAAGAAATCAAATCATAATAGATTCTTTAGGATTCAAATCGTTCAATCAATTCAGTGCGATGATCCGGAGTGAAGATCTAAATAAGTTCTCGAAGAGTGTAGAAGGATTTATCAATTCAACAAACGATCTTTACTTTGTTCTGCTCGACGATATTTTAAGAACAAATAAACTCAGCCGGGATAATTTTTATCGATTTGATGTTTACAGATTTCTGCGAAACGATAAATTCGATAAGAGTTTCCGGAAGGACGATCTTATTTCTTCCTGGAAAAAATCTTTCTCATTGATGGGATTTGAGATTGACAGTCTGAGAAATATTGTTTTGGATATGGAAAATCGTCCAAGCAAAAATTCGCGTGCTGCATGTTTCACGATTGAAGTGCCTTCAGACATTCGCATCAGCATCAAACCGATCGGCGGTTTCGATGATTACGCTGCATTGTTTCATGAGACCGGACACGCATTGCATTATGCATTGACCACCGAAGAGTTCATGGAATTTCAATACCTTGGCAATTACACTGCATCCGAAACATATTCTTTCCTTTTTGAACATCTTCTCGATGAACCTGGATGGTTGAAAAACTTTTTGGGAATGAAAGATGCCGAGATAAAATCTTTTATCAAGTTCAGAACGTTTCAACGTTTATTTATGGCAAGAAGATACGGGGCTAAATTTCTTTATGAATATCAATTGATCGACTCTTTCGATAACGCGCAGAATAAATATTCTGAGATCTTAAGTTCGGTTCTGGGCTACAAACAGCATCCATCGGATAATAACTTTTACCTGGACGATGTCGATGATTTCTTTTATACTGTCGATTATCTCCGTGCTTGGTTTATCGAGGCAATGTTTAAAACAAAACTCCGTGAGTTATTTGGCATAAATTGGTATGAAAACAATTCACTGTCGAAATATTTAACAGAATACTTCTCCGCCGGACAAAGATTCTACATTGATAAATTCATACAGAAAATTGGATTTACTGATCTTGATCCGAAATTTCTCGCTAATGAAATAAGTGAAATGCGAACATTTTCTCGCAGCAGATAAAATAATAGTCTATCGTAGTCAATGGATTTGCTGATAAGCGTTATAGTAATCACTATTCTCATTTATTATTTTTTCCTTATTCTGATCTTGGCAATTAATTTCAAGACAACTGAGCCAGGCAAGAAAAAATTCAGCTCAAGATTCATAAGTGTTGTTGTATCAGCAAAGAATGAAGAAAAAAATATTGATAAACTCCTATCTGCTTTATTTGCGCAAAACTATCCGAAAGAAAAATATGAAATCATTATTGTCGATGATTACTCCGCTGATTCAACGCGTGAATTGACACTCAATGCTGCTAAAAGAATCTCAAATCTTCGATATTTAGATAACAGCGAGAATCCCTCCAGAGATAAAGGGAAAAAATCAGCACTCACTTTCGGAATCTCTCAATCTAACGGCGAAATAATTCTTTTTACTGATGCAGACTGCCGACCAGGCAATCAATGGATTACAAGCATTGCATCGCAATTCGAATCTGATTTTTCAGCCGTATGCGGATTCTCCCCTTTTGCTGTTAGAAAAGGATTTTTAAATACTTTCATTAGATATGAAAATTTCAAATCATCTTTTTTGATGAGTGTGTTTTTCTTTCTTGGGCTGCCATATTTGAGCTTCGGTAGGAATTTTGCGTACAGGAGAAACGTATTCGAAATGATACGCGGATTTTCTTCAATCAAGCACTCACTCAGCGGTGACGATGATCTCTTTTTGCAACGGCTCCGCAAGAGTGAAAAGAAAATCTGCTTAACTTCGGCAAAAGAATCGATTGTGATTTCAGAACCTGCAGACTCTATGAAAAAATATTTTCGCCAAAAGACAAGACATCTCTCTGCAAGTAAATTCTATCCATTGAAATTCAAAATTTTGCTTGGTTGTTTTTACATTGGAAATTTATTTTTGACAATAACATTCATCGTATCAATGCTCTTCGGTCGATTTGATCTCGTTTTACTTACGCTTCCTAAATTTTTGCTTGATATTACATCAATCTCTTTAGTTTCGAAGAAAATCAGTTCCAAACTATCTCCATTTCAAATCATACTTGGTGAATTGGCTTACACTTTATTCTATCCCATCGTTGGAGTTTTATCAAGAAGAAAAAATATCCAATGGTGAAAATTAATTACGAATACTCCGAAGAGCCTTCGCACCCTAATTACGCTAAGTGGTCTCGCTCTAAGAGTGTTGCAATAAATAAAGGCGAATTCATCAAATCCATTTTAGCCAAATCAATTAATCTCGATAATAAGAAAATCCTCGACGTTGGCTCAGGGTCTGGTGGAACATTGTTCAATTTTGCGGAAAGCGGCAATCAACTTTTCTCAGTTGATCACAGTCTCGACAAACTTAAAGCGCAAAAAATAATATTGCCGAAATGTAATTTGGTCTGCGGTTCTGCTGAGAATATTCCTTTCAATCAAAAACATTTTGATGTTATAATCATGCAAGATTCTCTTGAGCATTTCACTGATCCTATTTGCGTTTTGAGTGACATTGAAAACCTTTTAAATAAAAATGGAGTTATTTACATAAGTACTCCAAATAAGTTTTCAATATTTAATTTAATAGCCGATCCACACTGGGGTTTTCCCCTGGTGGCTTTGTTTTCAAGAAAACAAATCAGAAAATATTTTATACCTTTTTTCCGAAGACAAGAAATCGGAAGACCAGGCATTGCCGAACTTTTGGGTTTCAAAAAATTAAGTAGTTTCTTCGATGAATTAGCATTGAGATCAACTATTCACACAAATGAAGCGGTTCATGCACTCCTCTTTAAACCCGAACAGATCATTTGGTCTAAGCTCCATATTAATTTCTTAAGAATATTAATTTCACTAAGATTTGATCGACTTTTAACGTTTTTCTCGAACAATAAGCCCGGAATAATCAATAAGTATTTCACTCCAACATTTTATTTAACATTACAAAAAACTGAAAATTGAATTCATTATTTGAGCATAATTAATTTGCCTAACCTTATAGGAATAAATATATTCTCATAAAATTTTTTCAGAATGAAACCTCTCGATTATAATTACTTAGCTCAGAAGGCAATCGAATCAAAAAAATTCGCACATCCTCCATATTCCAATTTTCATGTAGGTGCTGCACTTTTAACTGAACATGATGAGATTTATTCCGGCTGTAATGTTGAAAATAGTTCTTTCGGATTAACAATTTGTGCTGAACGTGTAGCAGTTTTTAAAGCATATTCAGAAGGCATTAGAAAGTTTAAGGCAATAGCAGTTGCTTCTGATGATATAAATTATTGCCCACCATGCGGTGCATGTCGTCAAGTTCTGATGGATTTGTGCGGTGACATTGATTTTGTGATGGTGGATGGAAGAATGAATACAAAAGTATTTAAACTGTCTGATTTACTTCCATTCGCATTTGGAGATGAAAACTTAAAGAGTAAATGAGATGAATGAATTTTTACAGCAACAACTTCCAAACAAAACCGGTTGGATCGAAGTCATTGCAGGCTGCATGTTCAGCGGAAAAACAGAAGAATTGATCAGAAGATGCCGGCGTGCTATGATTGCAAAACAAAAAGTAATAGTATTCAAACCGAAGATCGATGATCGATATTCTGAGAAAGAAATTGTTTCACATTCAGAACAGTCGCTTCCATCAGAAGTTGTTCAAGATGCAAGTGAGATATTGAAATATTCTCAAAATGCACAGGTCATTGGAATTGATGAAGCCCAGTTTTTCAATTCCAGTCTTATTGAAGTTGTAAATACACTTGCAGATCAGGGTAAAAGAGTAATTATTGCTGGATTAGACCAAGATTATCGCGGCATTCCATTTGAGCCGATGCCGCATTTGCTTGCCGTTGCTGAGTACATTACAAAAACTCTCGCTATCTGTGTAGTTTGTGGAAATCCCGCCGATCGTACTCAACGTACAATCGCTAGTAAAGACCGCGTAGTCGTTGGTGCTGCAAATATCTACGAAGCACGCTGCAGAAAATGTCATACTATTTATGGTGAATAATTTATGAATCTCTTAGCTGTATTAAATGGATTGCTCGGAATTGGAGTGATCATTGGAATCGCTTTCTTAATGTCGAACAACAAAAAAAAAGTTAATTGGCGGTTAGTCTTCAGCGGATTTCTCATCCAAATTATATTTGCAATTTTTCTACTAAAAGGCGAAGCGATGGGAAACTTCTTCTCCCCGCTTGCTTGGCCTAAGGAATTTTTTGCATGGGTATCGAGCTTTTTTGTTCTTGTTTTAAATTTCACCACCGAAGGATCCAAGTTTGTATTTGGCAAATTAGCTCTTGGACCTGGAAACGTAGAAAGTCTCGGGATCTTTTTTGCATTTCAAGTTCTTCCCACAATAATATTTTTTGCAAGTTTAATGTCTGTTCTATACTATCTTGGTGTTATGCAGCGAATTGTTCAAGGCATGGCTTGGATAATGGCAAAAGTAATGGGAACTAGCGGAGCTGAATCTCTTTCAAATACTGCAAATGTTTTCGTCGGACAAACTGAAGCCCCATTAATGATTAGACCGTTCTTGAAAGATTTGACTAACTCTGAGCTACTTACGATCATGGTTGGCGGAATGGCAACTATTGCCGGTGGAGTGATGGCAGCTTACATTCAAATGCTTGGTTCGTCTTATGCAGCAGCCCAAAATCTGACTATCCAGGCTGCACAACTGAAATTTGCCACACAGTTATTGGGAGCAAGTATAATGGCTGCTCCAGCATCCTTAGCCATTTCAAAAATCATTTTTCCTGAAATTGGAGAACCAGTTACAAAAGGTACAGTAAAAATCCAAGTTGAAAAAAATGCATCAAATGTTATCGAAGCTGCTGCCGCAGGTGCCTCAGACGGAATGAAACTCGCTCTGAATGTCGGTGCAATGTTAATCGCTTTTATTGCATTAATTGCATTGGCAAATTTTTTACTTGAATGGTTAGGTAATTGGACTGGGCTAAGTGCTTTATTAATTGAACATTACAATCAACCACTTAATCTTCAGTTATTATTTGGATTAGTACTACAGTTTCTTGCATTTGCCATTGGTGTACCATGGCAAGATGCGATTAATTTTGGAAGTTTAGTCGGGACAAAAATTGTATTAAATGAGTTTGTTGCATATCTCGATATGTCGGCGATGATCCAGCAAGGGAAGTTAGTATCAGAAAAAGCGATAACAATGGCAACCTTTGCACTCTGTGGATTTGCAAATTTTTCCTCAATTGCAATTCAGATTGGTGGAATATCTCCACTTGCTCCCGATCGAAGAAAAGATTTGGCTTCTTTAGGATTGCGTGCAGTTGCTGGCGGAGCACTAGCGACTTTACTTACTGCAACTATTGCTGGATTTTTATTATAACATGCAACTCAATTCCGAGCAAATAATTTCATTCATACGTAATGAATTTGGAAATATCGCGGCAGATGTTTCAATTATACTTGGTTCTGGTCTAGGGGATTTTGCAGACCAGCTAAATAAAGTCAAGTCGATTAAAACTTCAAATATTCCTGATTATCCGCACTCCACAATCGTGGGACATGCTGGTGAAATTTTTCTTTGCGAGTCCCAGGGAAAAAAAATACTTTTGTTCAAAGGGCGGATCCATATGTATGAAGGATATTCAGTTTCGAAGGTAATTTTACCAACACTAATTGCTGACAGTTTTAACTCCAAGTATTTAATTGTAACGAACGCAGCCGGAGGAATTGCTGATGGAATGCAGCCTGGTGATTTAATGCTAATCAACGATGTGTTTTTCCCACACTTCAAATCGAAGTTTGTTACTCTCGGAAATAGTGAGCGAACTCCCTGCAAACTACCAAATGAATTGATTGCTCTCGCATTGAAAGTTAGCGCAAGAGAAAACATTAAATTAAAAGTTGGGACTTATGCATTTTCACTTGGTCCGAGTTATGAAACTCCCGCCGAAATTCAATTTTTGAAAAAGGCAGGTTGCGATGCTGTGGGAATGTCGACAGTTCCTGAAATAATATTCAGTCAAAATTCAAATATGAAAGTGATTGGAATTTCATGCATTACAAATCTTGCTGCTGGAATATCCAAATCCAAACTCACTCATGATGAAGTTACTGAAACGGCTAATCAGGTAAAATCAAAGTTCTCACTTTTACTTAAAGAAATTATAAAAGAACTTCCTAAATAAAATTCTTAATTAACGACATAAGTGTGATTGCGGCTGTTTCGCTTTTTAGTCGATTCTCAGAAAGCTTTACTGGAATAGAACCTAATCGCGACAACGTTTCTTTTTCTCTCTCCGAGAAATCTCCCTCAGG